>NZ_JAOPXV010000238.1 GCF_025964975.1 Nocardioides sp. | reverse complement strand
ACCGAGGATCCCAATTTCGAAGCAGGAAATTTGTCCTCACTCTGGGGCGTCACGACATGATCGGATCGATGGGCCGCGTCGGCGCGGCCGGGGACAACGCGGCCATGGAGAGCTTCTTCTCGCTGCTCCAAAAGAACGTCCTGGACCGCCGCACCTGGGCAACCCGAGAAGACCTCCGAATCGCCATCGTGACCTGGATCGAACGGACCTATCACCGACGCCGCCGGCAAGACCGCCTCGGCAGATTGACCCCAGTTGAGTTCGAGATAATCATGACCACGCCAGCCAGTCAGGCTGCGTGACTAACCACTGTCACCTGATCGTGCAGCAGACCCGGTCGCTGCTCGTGACTGGCACATCACGCGTGGCGAGCCTCGCGTCGCACGGCTGATGGACCGCGACGCGCCACGGCGGCTGGGGCCACGGCCCTGACCACCAAGAGCTCGGGAGGCTGGTTCGACCTCGGCATGGCGACCAACGCCGACAAGGGGTCCAACACCAAACCGTCGCCAGGCGCACCGGGGAACTTCACCCGCGATGCTGCCGGCTGAACACACGTTCATCGGTTTGACCTGCCGACGCTCACGGCACAAGCGGTTCACCTGAGACACGCACAAACGCCCCCGGACGACCGAAGTTGTCCGGGGGCGTTTCCGCAGGTCAGCGAAGGCTGACTCAGATGTCGTAGTACAGCTCGAACTCGTGCGGGTGCGGGCGGAGCTGCACCGGCAGGATCTCCTGCGTGCGCTTGTAGTCGATCCAGGTCTCGATCAGGTCGGGGGTGAAGACGTTGCCGACCGTGAGGAACTCGTGGTCCCTCTCCAGGTTGTCCAGCACCGCGTTGAGCGAGGTGGGCACCTGGTCGATGTCGGCCATCTCGTCCGGCGGCAGCTCGTAGATGTCCTTGTCGATGGGCGCGGGCGGCTCGATCTTGTTCTGGATGCCATCGATGCCGGCGAGCAGCAGCGCCGAGAAGGCGAGGTAGGGGTTCGCCGAGGGGTCGGGGCAGCGGAACTCGATGCGCTTGGCCTTCGGGTTGGCACCCGTGATCGGGATGCGCACGCAGGCTGACCGGTTGCGCTGGGAGTAGACCAGCGAGATCGGCGCCTCGAAGCCCGGCACCAGACGGTGGTAGGAGTTCACCGTCGGGTTGGTGAAGGCCAGCAGCGACGGGGCGTGCTTCAGGATGCCGCCGATGTAGTGACGGGCCATGTCCGACAGGCCGCCGTACCCCGTCTCGTCGTAGAACAGGGGCTCGCCCTCGTTCCAGATCGACTGGTGCACGTGCATGCCCGAGCCGTTGTCACCGAAGATCGGCTTCGGCATGAAGGTCGCGGTCTTGTTGTTGCGCCAGGCGACGTTCTTGACGATGTACTTGAACTTCATCACGTCGTCGGCCGCCTTGAGCAGCTCGTCGAACTTGTAGTTGATCTCCGCCTGGCCGGCGGTGCCGACCTCGTGGTGGGCACGCTCGACGTGGAGGCCCGACTTCTCGAGCTCGATGACCATCTCGTCACGCAGCTCGCCGAAGTGGTCGTACGGCGCCACCGGGAAGTAGCCGCCCTTGTACTTCACCTTGTAGCCGCGGTTGGGGCTCTCCTCGGTGCCCGCGACTCCGGTGTTCCAGGCGCCCGCCTCGGAGTCGATGTGGTAGAAACCCGCGTTCTGGCTGGTCTCGAACCTCACGCTGTCGAAGACGTAGAACTCGGCCTCGGGGGCGAAGAACGCCTTGTCACCGATGCCGGTGCTGGCGAGGTAGGCCATCGCCTTCTTGGCGATGTTGCGTGGGTCCCGCGAGTAGGGCTCGCCGGTGATCGGGTCGTGGATGAAGAAGTTCACGACCAGGGTCTTGGAGACCCGGAAGGGGTCGATGTAGGCGGTGGTCGGGTCCGGGAAGAGCTGCATGTCGGACTCGTGGATCGCCTGGAAGCCGCGGATCGAGGACCCGTCGAAGCCGAGGCCGTCGTCGAAGACGGACTGGTCGAACGACGACACCGGGACCGTGAAGTGCTGCATCACGCCGGGCAGGTCGCAGAATCGCACGTCGACCATCTCGACACGCTCGTCCTTGATGTACTTGAGCAGGTCTTCGCTGTTCTTGAACATGCATCCTCCTGGGCCGACCGCGAGGGCGGGCCGAAGTCTTCACTGACACTGGTTCGGCGCGACGCTGCGCCGGATCACCGCGAACCTAGGCGGCCGCGGTTTCTTGACCGTATCCCGATTGTTTCGCGCGTGTAACAGGTGGCTCGTCCTGTGGAGCCGGTCGTTACTGTCGAGCTCATGTGTCTTCCGCTCCCCGCCCTCGTCCGTCCCCTCCTCGTGGGCGCGGTCGTCGCAGCCCTGGCCGGCTGCAGCGGTGACTCCGCGACGGAGAAGGGCGACGCCGCGGCGTACGACAACGCGGACGTCGTCGCGGGGATGACCGATGCCGCTGCCGAGCAGGACTCGGTCCGTCTCACCCTCGGCACGAAGCAGTCGCCCGACGACATCGCGATCGACACGACCTGGGGGAGCGAGCCGGCCTTCCGCGCGCTGACCGGCGGCGATCCGGCCCAGCAGATCGACGTACGCCGCGTGGGGGACCGGGTCTACCTCGGCGGGGAACTCGTCGGCCACCAGTGGACCTACCTCGACATCGACGACCCTCGACTGGCCGACCCGGAGAGCGGCTTCGACGCCGGCCCGGTGCCGACCCTGCTGGACATCGACGTCGTGGGCGACCTTGAGGCGTTGGAGTCGGCGGTCACCGAGGCAGAAGCCGAGGGCCGCGAGGAGATCGACGGGGTGGGGAGCGAGCGCTACACGCTGACCGTCGACTCCCAAGCATGGTTCGACGGGCTGGGCGAGGACTCGATGTATCGCGCGATGGACCTGCCCGAGACCGTCACGATGGACCTGTACGTCGACGACGACTCGCTCCCGGTGCGGCTGGCCTACGAGGTGCCCGGCCAGGACGGAGCATCGGCGCAGATCGGGTTCTCGACGTGGGGGACCCCGGTCGAGGTGACCGAGCCCGCGCGCGCGAAGCCCGTCTCCTAGGCTGCTGCAGTGATCGAGACCGCTTCCTGGACGCGCCGGCTGGGGGCGATCATCGTCGACTGGACCGCGTGCACCCTCGTCGTGGTGTTCGTGATGGGCCCGGCACGCTGGTCCGACGACCCACTCGCGGGGTTCTACGCCTCAGGCGTCTTCGTGCTCGAGTCCGCCCTGTTCACCGCGCTCCTCGGGGGATCCTTCGGCAAGCTCGCCACTCGGCTGCGGGTGATTCGGGAAGACGGGCCTGGCCGGCCGATCGAGCTGATCCCGGCACTGGTCCGGAGCATCCTGGTCGCGCTGGTGGTGCCGCCGCTCATCTTCCGCCCCGACGGGCGCGGGCTGCACGACATGGCGGTCAAGACCCGGACCGTACGCCTGGCCGGCCTGCGTCGCCCCGCCGACGGGTGAGCGGCGCGCAGGGGGACTGGTCGCGGCCACGTGAGCGGTTTGAGCGGTTCGTAGCCCCCATTCCGCTGCTCGCGAACGTGGCTCACTCACCGCGGGGACGGGGTCGTACGGCGTGGCGCTGCCCAGCGGTGTCACAGCCACGTGTGCGGCCTACGACGTGTGGCTCACGCACCGCTGCGAACAGGCGGCCGAGCGGCGCGGGACTCAGCGACCGCGCTGCTGACCGCGCATGCCCTTGGTGGGCATCGGGCCCTTCGGCATCGGCACGGCCGGGCGGTGGGCGTCGATGGCCTTGAGGCGGTTGAGGACGTCGGTCATGTCGGCGCCCTTGAGGTGGCGACCGAGCTTCGTGACGTGCTTGACCAGCTTGTCGAGCGGCACCTGGCCCTCACCCCTGCCGCAGACGACCTCGTGGATCGGGGTCTCGGGCAGCACGCGCTCGTGCTTGCGGCGCTCGGTGGCGAGCAGCGTCTTGATCCGCTGGGGGTGGCCTTCGCCGACGAGCACGATCCCGGGCGGGCCGACGACCCGGTGCACGATGTCCTGCTGCTTGTTGAAGCCGACCACGGGGTCGGTCTTCCAGCCGCGGCGCAGCATCTGCAGCGCGGAGGCTGCGGCACCCGGCTGGCCCTCCAGTTGGCCGAACGCAGCCGCCTGGGCCCGACGGCCGAAGACGAGGGTCGCGGCGAGGAGACCGAAGAGGAGGGCGCCGACGATGGCGAGTATGAGCGAGATCGGCCCGTCGCCCGGCAGGAACCAGATGACGGCGAAGCCGACCAAGGCGCCCAGCACGAAGGCGCCGAGGGTGAACAGACCGATGCGGGGGTCAGTCTTCTTGGCCATCCGGTAGGTCTGGACGAGCTGCTGACGTCGCTTGGTGGGCGGAGTGGCGGGGGTCGACATGGCGTGCCTTTGACTAAGGGGTCGGGCGGGTGATCAGACGGGTCAGGCGGGGACGACGGCGTCGTCGCGGGCGTCCCTGCTCTCGAGCGCCTGACGGTACAACCGACCGGCGCGGTAGGACGAACGGACCAGGGGACCCGACAGTGCACCGGAGAAGCCGATCTGGTCGGCCTCGTCCTTGAGCTCGACGAACTCCTGCGGCTTGACCCAGCGCTCGACCGGGTGGTGGCGCAGCGACGGGCGGAGGTACTGCGTGATGGTGATCAGCTCGCAGCCCGCGCCGTGCAGGTCGCGCAGCGCCTGGCTGACCTCCTCGCGGGTCTCGCCCATGCCGAGGATCAGGTTGGACTTGGTCACCAGACCGAAGTCACGGGCCTGGGTGATCACGTCGAGGGAGCGCTCGTAGCGGAAGGCGGGTCGGATCCGCTTGAAGATGCGCGGGACCGTCTCCACGTTGTGGGCCAGCACCTCGGGACGGGACTCGAAGACCTCGCGCAGCAGGTGCGGTTCCCCGTTGAAGTCGGGGATGAGGTTCTCAACGCCGGTGCCGGGGTTGAGCTCATGGATCGCGCGCACCGTCTCGGCGTACAACCAGGCGCCACCGTCGGGCAGGTCGTCGCGAGCGACACCGGTGATGGTGGCGTACTTGAGCCCCATCTTCTGCACCGACTCGGCAACGCGGCGCGGCTCGTCACGGTCGAGGGGCTGCGGCTTGCCGGTGTCGATCTGGCAGAAGTCGCAACGGCGGGTGCACTGGTCACCACCGATGAGGAAGGTGGCTTCCTTGTCCTCCCAGCACTCGAAGATGTTGGGGCACCCCGCCGACTGGCACACCGTGTGCAGCCCTTCGGACTGCACGAGGTTCTTGAGCGCCGTGTATTCCGGGCCCATCTTGGCCCGGGTCTTGATCCACTCCGGCTTGCGCTCGATCGGCGTCTCCGAGTTGCGGATCTCGAGGCGGAGCAGCTTGCGGCCTTCGGGCACGGGGGCGGTCACGCCGCCACTCTACGCCGGGGGTAAGGGGCCCCCAACTCGACTGCCCCTTGCACGAACGCGGCCGCTCACGGGACGTCGCGACGCTGGGTGGACCACAGGGAGAGGAGTACGGCGACCACCACGATCACCGCCAGATAGAGGCCGCCCTCCGTGGCGGACACGGTGCGCATGCAGTCGCCGGTGGGCATGCCGTCGGCGGCATAGACGCACGCCGAGTCGTCGTAGTAGTCGAAGCCGCCGAGGACGTAGGCGAAGAAGTTCGTCGGGAGCAACCAACGGGTGGCGCGCGAACCGAGGACGCCGATGATGAGCAACGAGCCGGTGATGGAGACCCCGAACATCAACGACAACGTCGCCACCGTGCTGCGGAACAGCATGGTGAGCGCGTAGCCGAGCAGTCCGGCCACCGCGATCGCCAGCACGCCCCGTGCCTGGGCCGTGGACACCGCCGCGAGGGACAGCCAGGTCGAGGTCGTTCACCGCAACGCGCGTACCACCGCGGCCGCTGAACTCCTGGCGCAGACCGGTGGTCTCGATCACCAGGTCGCCACTGGTCGTGCTCCCCACGATGCTCCCCCCCGGCATCACCGTGACGCCTCCCGTGCCCGCTGACTGTGGCAGGGGTCTGCCCCGCGCGACGGGTGCCGCGCCGAGCCGCTCAGCGACCGGGCGTGACCAGCGCGATGCGGGGAGCGCGGCCGGGCTCGGGACGTGCGTCGTAGTCCGGCGTGGCGGTATAGGGATGCCAGGCGAGGTACGTCGACAGGTGCTTCTCCACCACTGGCAGGACCTCGCTCACCGCCACGTCCCGCTCGAGCTCGCGACTGAGCGACGTGACGCCGGCGTCGGCGATCCCGCAGGGCACGAAACGGTCGTACCACCCGAGGTCGACGTCGCAGTTGATGGCGAACCCGTGCATCGTCACGCCGCGGCTGACCCGGATGCCGATCGCGGCGATCTTGCGCTCGGGGCCTCGCTCGTCCGCCCGTAGCCAGACGCCACTGCGCCCCGGCACCCGCGCCACCGTGACGCCGAAGTCGGTGCACACCGCGATCAGGGCCTCCTCGACGCGGCGGACGTAGTCGACGACCTTGACGTGGTCCGGCAGCCTCACGATCGGGTAGCCGACGAGCTGTCCGGGACCGTGGAAGGTGATCTTGCCGCCGCGGTCGACGTCGATGACCCGGGCGCCGCCCGGGTCCAGCGGCCGCTCGTGCGGCTCGGTGCGCTTGCCGGCGGTGAAGACGGGCGGGTGCTCGAGCAGGAGGACGGTGTCGTCACGTGTGCCCGTCACGACCTCGGCGTGCACCTCGCGCTGGAGATCCCAGGCGGCCAGGTAGTCCACGGCGTCCGCGCCTACCCCGGCGACCACGTAGCTCGGCATGGCACGAGACTACGCCTGGGGTGGCTCCGGTCGGCCTGTGGATGACGAAGGACGCGCCGTCGCGATCTGCGGCACCGTGGACGGATGGACCCGCGACGACTCCTTCCCTACCTCCTCGCCCTGACCGTCTGTGCCGTGCTGGCCACCGGTGACCTCGTCCTCCTCACCCAGCACCCGGCTGCCCCTCCGCAGCCCGTGTCCGCAGCCGCCCCCGCGACCCCCCGGGACGTCTTGGCCGCCTGGGACTCGCGCCGGGCCGAGGCCTGGGCCACGGGCGACGTCGAGGCGTTGCGCGAGCTCTACGTCGCTGGTTCGCCCACCGGCCGGGCCGACGTGCGCATGCTTTCGGCGTACGTCGCCCGCGGACTCCACGTCGAGGGACTCACCACCCAGGTGCTCGCCTGGCGGGTGGTTGACGAGGCGCCGGACGCGCTCACCATCCGGGTGACCGATCGGGTCGTCGGGGGAGCGGTGGTCGGGGAGGGCACGAGCACCCTGTTGCCGCGGGACCGGGCGAGCACCCGCACGATGGTCCTGCGACGCGTCGACGGCGACTGGCGGATGTGGGCGGTGCGTGAGCGGACGTGATCAGGCGAGAGCCGCGGCCAGCACCTCACGCACGTCCACGTCCTTGAAGTCGTAGCCGGCCCGCTCCAGCGCTGCGGGTCGTACGTTCAGCGAGCCGAGGAGCTCCGAGGACATGCGCCCTGCCGTCACCTTGAGGACCGGGCCGGGGGCGACCAGGAAGGCTCGGCGCTTCACGGCCGCAGCGAGGGTCTTGGTGAACTCGCTGTTGGTCGGGGTCTCGGGGCAGCACAGGTTGAACTCGCCCGACACGTCGCGGGACTCGGCGAGGTAGGACACGGCACCCACCCAGTCGCGCAGCGAGATGATGGGGAAGAACTGCCGTCCATCGCCGATTCGGGCTCCGAGGCCCAGGGAGAACAGGGTCTTGAGCTCCTTGAGGGGCGAGGAGCTGCGGTCCATCACCGGTGCGGTGCGCAGGACGCAGACCCGGGCGCCGGCCTTGGCGGCGGGCTCCGCTGCTGCCTGCCACTCGCGGGCGACGGTCGTGAGGAAGGCGTCCCCCCGGCTGTCGGAGTCCTCGGTGAGCTGCTGGGTGCCGTGGTCGCCGTACCAGCTGATGCCGTTGCCGGCCAGGAACGCCGGGGGGCGTTCAACGCGGCCGACCGCACGGGCGAGCACGTCGGTGGTCGTCACGCGGCTCTCCAGCACCTCCTGGGCGCGCTTGGACGAGTGCGGGTTGCCGGCGACATTGACGCCGGCGAGGTTGACCACGACGTCCGAGCGGTCGATGACGGACTGGTCGACCTCGCCGGCGTAGGGATCCCAGCGCGACTCGCGGCTGGAGGCCGCTGCCCGTCGGACCAGGTGGGTGACGTCGTGGCCGCCGACCCGGAGGTGTTCGGTCAGGTGGGTGCCGAGGAACCCGGATCCTCCGGCGATGACGACGCGCATGAGTCCACCTCATCACACCGGCAAAACGACGGCCCCGGCTGCGAGAACGCAACCAGGGCCGTCCTGAGGTCAGTCGTGGAGGGGATCAGACCTCGAAGGCTCCACTCTCGAGGCGGGCCTTGACGGCCGCCAGGAAGCGGCCTGCGTCGGCCCCGTCGACGAGGCGGTGGTCGTAGGTGAGTGAGAGGTAGACCATGTGGCGGATGGCGATCGTCTCGCCCAGGTTGGGATCGTCGATGACGACCGGCCGCTTGACGACGGCGCCCGGGCCGAGGATGGCGACCTGCGGCTTGTTGATGATCGGGGTGTCGAACAGCGCGCCGAAGGAGCCCAGGTTGGTGATCGTGAACGTGCCACCGGAGAGCTCGTCAGGACCGATCTTGTTGGTCCGGGTGCGCTCGGCGACGTCGGCGATCTTCTTGGCCAGGCCGGCGATCGACAGGTCGCCGGCGTCCTTGACGACGGGGGTGAGAAGCCCCTTCTCGGTGTCCACCGCGAACGCGATGTTCTCGCGGTCGTAATAGGTGACCTTGCCGGCGTCGGCGTCGATCGCGGCGTTGAGCTTCGGGTGCTCCTTGAGGGTGTCGATCGCTGCCTTGGCGAAGAACGGCAGGTAGGTCAGCTTGACCCCCTCGCGTGCCAGGAACTCCGCCTTCACGCTCTCCCGCAGGCGGGCGATGGTGGTCACGTCGACCTCCATGACCTGGGTGAGCTGGGCGCCGGTCTGCAGCGAGTCGACCATGCGCTCGGCGATGATCTTGCGCAACCGTGACAGGTCGGCGGTGGTGCCGCGCAGGTTGGACTGCGAGCCGCCGGGCGTGGCCGGGCGCGGGGCCGCTGCGGCGGGTGCCGCAGCGGCAGCGGCAGCGGCAG
>NZ_JAOPXV010000211.1 GCF_025964975.1 Nocardioides sp. | reverse complement strand
TGACGATGAACGGCGCCGTCCTGCCGGTGCTCGCCCTCTACATCGCGGCGGCCGAGGAGCAGGGGGTGAAGCCCGAACAGCTCGCGGGGACGATCCAGAACGACATCCTCAAGGAGTTCATGGTCCGGAACACCTACCTCTACCCGCCGCTGCCGAGCATGCGGATCATCAGCGACATCTTCGCCTACACCTCGCAGCGGATGCCGCGGTTCAACTCGATCTCGATCTCGGGCTACCACATCCAGGAGGCCGGGGCGACGGCCGACCTCGAGCTGGCCTACACGCTGGCCGACGGCGTGGAATACATCCGCGCCGGGCTCGAGACCGGCATGACCATCGACCAGTTCGCACCGCGCCTCAGCTTCTTCTGGGCCATCGGGATGAACTTCTACATGGAGGTCGCCAAGCTGCGCGCGGCCCGTGCACTGTGGGCCCGGCTGGTGCGCGACTTCAACCCGCAGAACCCCAAGTCGCTCTCGCTGCGCACCCACTCGCAGACCTCCGGGTGGTCGTTGACCGCCCAGGACGTCTTCAACAACGTCGGCCGCACGTGCATCGAGGCGATGGCCGCGACCCAGGGCCACACGCAGTCCCTGCACACCAACGCGCTGGACGAGGCGATCGCGTTGCCGACCGACTTCTCCGCCCGCATCGCCCGCAACACCCAGCTGTTGCTCCAGCAGGAGTCGCGGACGACGGAGATCATCGACCCGTGGGCCGGTTCCTACTACGTCGAGCGGCTCACCCACGACCTGGCCGAACGCGCATGGGCGCACATCCTGGAGGCCGAGCAGGCGGGCGGCATGGCCAAGGCCATCGAGCAGGGCATCCCCAAGATGCGCATCGAGGAGGCCGCGGCCCGCACCCAGGCGCGCATCGACGCCGGCACCCAGAAGGTGATCGGCGTCAACACCTTCCGCCTGCCCGTGGAGGACAAGCTCGACGTGCTCCGCGTCGACAACGACGACGTCTACCAGCAGCAGGTCGCCAAGCTGGAGCGGCTGCGCGCCGAGCGCAATGATGACGACGTACGCCGCACGCTCGACGCCCTCACCGCCTCAGCCGAGGCCGGGGCGGTCGGAGGGGGCTCGCTCGAGGGCAACCTCCTCGCGCTCGCGGTGGACGCAGCCCGGGCCAAGGCCACCGTCGGCGAGATCTCGGACGCGCTGGAGAAGGTCTACGGCCGTCACCAGGCCGTGATCCGTACGATCAGCGGCGTGTATCGCGACGAGGCCGAGAGCGGAGCCGGCGGCAAGGTGGCCGAGGTGCTCGCCGCCACCGACGAGTTCGAGGCCGCCGAGGGTCGCCGCCCGCGCATCCTCGTCGCCAAGATGGGCCAGGACGGTCACGATCGCGGCCAGAAGGTCGTCGTCACCGCCTTCGCCGACCTCGGCTTCGACGTCGATGTCGGCCCGCTCTTCTCCACGCCTGAGGAGGTCGCCCAGCAGGCGATCGACGCCGACGTGCACATCGTCGGCGTCTCGTCGCTCGCGGCGGGTCACCTGACGTTGCTGCCTGCCTTGAAGCAGGCGCTCGCCGACCAGGGCCGCGACGACATCATGGTCGTCATCGGCGGGGTCATCCCGCCCGACGACGTACAGACCCTCAAGGACATGGGCGCCGCGGCGGTGTTCCTGCCCGGCACGGTGATCGCCGACTCGGCGCTCGACCTGCTGGCGCGGCTGCGTTCCTGATGCTCGGTCCGCCTGACGTCCCCACCCTCCTCGAGGGCATCCGCGCCGGCCGGCGAGCGTCGGTGTCGCGGGCCATCACCCTCGTCGAGTCGTCCAGGCCCGAGCACCGCGTCGCTGCCCGGGAGCTGCTGGCGGCGCTGGCAGGTGCGCCCTCGGCTGTCCGGGTGGGCATCTCGGGGGTGCCCGGGGTCGGCAAGTCCACCTTCATCGAGGCCCTCGGCTCCCAGCTGACGGCTGCCGGCCACCGGGTCGGGGTCCTCGCCGTGGACCCGTCCTCGGTCCGCACCGGCGGGTCCGTGCTCGGCGACAAGACCCGGATGGCGCGCCTGTCGGTGGATCCGCACGCCTTCATCCGGCCCTCGCCGTCCGCAGGCACCCTCGGTGGCGTCGCGCGAGCGACCACCCAGGCGATGTTGGTGCTCGAGGCCGCCGGCTACGACGTCGTGCTGGTCGAGACGGTGGGGGTCGGCCAGTCCGAGGTCACCGTCGCCGGCATGGTCGACACCTTCTGCTTCCTCACCCTCGCCCGGACCGGTGACCAGCTCCAGGGCATCAAGAAGGGCATCCTCGAGATCGCCGACGTCATCACGGTCAACAAGGCGGACGGCGACCGCGAGCAGGAGGCGCGGGTGGCCGCCCGTGACCTGGCAGGTGCGCTGCGGCTCGTCCGCGGTCGCGGGGAGTGGGCGCCCCCGGTCGTGACCTGCTCGGCACTCAACGACGTGGGCGTCGACGAGGTGTGGACCCGCGTGCTGGCCCACCGCGAGCACCTGGGGGAGTCCGGACTGGCCAGGAAGCGCGCCGGGCAACAGCTCGACTTCACCTGGGCCCTGGTGCGAGACGAGCTCGACCAGCGCCTGCGTCGCTCGCCGGGTGTTGCCGCGATCCGCGACGAGGTCCGGGCCGCGGTGCTCGCCGGCGAGCTCCCCGCTCCCATGGCCGCCGACCGCCTCCTCGCGGCCTACGACTCACCCGCTGGCGGTGAGTGACCCACATTCCCCGGCGGCGAATGTGGCTGTGCCACCCTCGTCAGAAGAACTCATCGTCAGGGTCGTCGACAGGGCCGAGGCGTCGAGGTCCAGGACCCGGGGTGCGGGGAAGTCGACCGAGGCGAGCCGGCGCAGGCGATCGAACTGATCGGCGACGTCACTTGTCTTCGCGTACGCCGAACCGTCCGGGCTGCGTCGGACGACGTCTCCGCTCCGGCCGAGGCTGACGGGCTCCCACCCCAACATGCTGGTATCCCCCTGTCCTGACAACCGCTGAACTACGCTGGGGGGATCATGCCCGACAACCCCGCCACAGCCGACGAACCGAGCGGCGTCATCGCTGGCGTCGTCGAGAAGTACGCCGACCACCTGATCGAGCTCCGCCGCGACATCCACGCGCACCCCGAGCTGGCGTGGGGCGAGTCGCGGACTACCCAGAAGGTGCTCGACGCCCTGGCAGCCACCGACTGGCACCTCAACGCCGTGACCGGTGGGGGCATCATCGCCGAGCTGGGCACGGGCGAGCGGCGCGTCGCGCTCCGCGCCGACCTCGACGCGCTTCCGGTCGAAGACCTCACCAAGGACCCCTGGACCAGCGCCGTGCCCGGTGTCGCGCACGCGTGCGGCCACGACGTGCACACCGCCGGTCTTGTGGGAGCCGCTCTCGCGCTCGACGAGGTCAACGCACGTGGACTGCTGCCCGGACGCGTCCGCCTGCTGTTCCAGCCGGCCGAAGAGATCATGCCCGGGGGCGCCCTGCACCTCATCCAGGCGGGCGCGCTGGACGACGTGCACCACGTCTTCGGCCTGCACTGTGACCCCAGCCTGGACGTCGGTCGCCTCGGCCTGCGGGAGGGACCGCTCACCGGAGCCGCGGACTCGCTGCTCGTGCGGGTCGGGGGCAAGGGCGGGCACACGAGCCGTCCCCATCTCACCGAGGACCTCACCTTCGCCCTCGGCAAGCTGATCACCGAGCTGCCGGCGATCCTCAGCCGCCGCCTCGACCCCCGCGCCGGGGTCAGCGTCGTGTGGGGCATGGTCCAGGCAGGTTCGGCCCCCAACGTGATCCCTGGGCGCGGCCAGCTCTCCGGCACGGTTCGCATGCTCGACGCGGTGGCCTGGGCCGATGCCGAGCACCTCGTGCGGACCCTCGTGGGCCAGATCGTTGCGCCGTACGGCGTCTCTGCCGAGGTGACCTACCAGCGTGGAGTGCCGCCCGTCGTCAACGACGTCGACGCCACTGCCGTCCTCGCGGGAGCCATCGAGCGCGTGCTCGGCGTCCACGGCCATGTCTCGACCAGTCAGAGCCTCGGCGGCGAGGACTTCGGCTGGTACCTCGACCGGATCCCGGGCTCGATGGCCCGCCTCGGCACCCGGACACCGGGTGGCCCGACCTTCGACCTGCATCAGGGCAACCTACGCATCGATGAGCGCTCGACCGGGATCGCGGCCCGCGTGCTCGCCGAGGCAGCCGTCGCCTCCCTCACGGCCTGAGGCTGCCGCCGCCCACTGATGCCGGGCGGCCTACTCCTTCTGGTAGGGCACGCCGTCTGCGGCGGGGGGTCGTGACCGGCCGACCAGTCCGGCCACCGCGAAGATGGTGATGACGTAGGGCAGCATCAGCATGAACTGGCTGGGCACCGGCGACCCCAGGACCGCCAGGACACCCTGCAGGTTCGACGCGAACCCGAAGAGCAGCGCAGCGAGGGTCGCGCGCACCGGGTCCCACTTGCCGAAGATCACGGCTGCCAGCGCGATGTAGCCCGCGCCACCGGTCATCTCGCGGTTGAACTGCGGCACCGAGACCAGGGTGAAGAACGCGCCACCCATCCCGGCGATGGCACCGGCCAGGATGATGGTGCGGTAGCGGGTGCGGTTGACCTTGATGCCGACCGTGTCAGCGGCCTTCGGGTGCTCACCGACGGCACGGACGCGCAGGCCCCACCGGGTGCGGTAGAGCGCGAACGTCACCAGCGCGACCGCGATGTAGAGGAGGTAGACGATCACGGTCTGGCGGAAGAAGATCGGCCCGATGAGAGGGACCTCCCCCAGCAGCGGGATCGGCACGCGCGGGAAGCGCGGGGGAGAGTTGAGCGTGGCGGCGTTGGGGGCCAGGACCTGGCTGAACAGGAAGCTGGTCAGGCCGATGACGAGGACGTTGAGCACCACCCCGACGATCACCTGGTCGACGAGGTAGGTGATCGCGAAGACGCCCAGCACGACCGCCACGAGAGCGCCGGCCAGCATGGCCGCGGCCAGTCCCGCCCACGGCGAGCCGGTCGCCGAGCCCACGATGGCCGCCGCGAACGCACCGAGGAGGAGCTGACCGTCGATCGCGATGTTGACGACACCGGCCCGCTCGCCGAGGACGCCGCCGAGGGCGCCGAAGACGAGGGGTACGGCGAGTGCCAGTGACCCCGCCAGGAGTCCCACCACCGGCACCGAGCCGCCCGCAGAGGCCCAGGTCAGGAAGCCCGCCATCCAGGCGACCGCGAAGGCGATGACGGCCCACGCGGGGGTCGGCCGCCCGGCGACGTAGCGACGGAGCGACTCGGCGGTCAGCAGCGCACACACAGCGGCGAGGATCCAGGCCGTGCGCAGCGAGGGGACGGTCAGCTCGGGGAGCGTGACGAAGTCGGAGTCGGCCGCGAGGCGGAAGGTCGTCTCGCCCGTCTCGGCCGAGGTGGCGAGGATGAGAGCCAGGCCCAGGGTGAGGACGCCGAGGATGACCAGCGTCTTGCGGCTCACGACGGTCACGGTGGCGACGACCGGGCCCCTCGTGCGGGGGGCGGGGGACAGGCCGGCGGTGGTGCTCACTTCGCCTCCTTGGCGGGGAGCCGGAAGATCGCGCGCACCAGAGGCGGTGCGGCGATGAAGAGGACGATCAGGGACTGCACGACGAGCACGATGTCGACCGGGATGCCCTCCGACGCCTGCATGGAGAAGCCACCCGCCTTGAAGGCGCCGAAGAGGAGTCCGGCACCCAGGATGCCCAGGGGCCGGGACCGGCCTAGGAGCGCCACGGTGATCGCGTCGAAGCCGATGCCGGCATCGAGGTCGGTGGTGACGCCGCTGGTCACCGTCCCGAGGACCTGGTTGGCACCGGCCAGGCCGACGAGCGCCCCGGCGATCAGCATCACCACGACGTAGGTCCGACCCACGTCGATCCCGGAGGCCCGGGCCGCGGTCGGGTTCTCCCCGACGGCCCGGATGCGGTAGCCGAGCGTCGAGCGGTTGAGGAGCCACCACACCCCTGCGACCGCCACGAGAGCCAGCACGAAGCCCAGGTGGAGGTTGAACCGCTCACCCAGGACGTCCGGCAGGATCGCCGACTCCTTGGCCGGCGCGGACTTGGGGTTGCTCGAGCCCGGGGCCTGGAGCAGGCCCTGACGGCTCAGGGCGTAGAAGACGAGGTAGTAGCCGACGTAGTTGAGCATGATCGTCACGATCACCTCGTGGGCGCCGGTGCGAGCTTTGAGCAGACCCGCGAGCCCGGCCCACAGGGCACCCGCCAGCATGGCGGCGAGGATGGCCAGCGGCAGGTGCACGATCATCGGCAGGTCGAAGGTGAAGGAGACCCAGCCAGCGGCTGCGCCCGCGAGGAGCATCTGGCCGCGCCCACCGATGTTGAACAACGAGGCGCGGAACGCCAGGCCGACCCCGAGCCCGGCGGCGATGAGCGGCCCGGCGAACTTCAAGGTCTCGGTGAGCGGGCGGATCTGGGTGGCGAAGTCGTCGACGCGGTCGTTGTAGACGGCGCCGCGGAACAGCGCCGTGTAGGCACCCCAGATCGCGTCCCAGGTGGCCTGGAGGAAGTCACCCGGTCGGGCGAAGACGTAGCCCGCCGACGCGCGGACCTCCTCGTCGGTCAGCGCGATCATCACCGAGCCCACGAGCACGGCCAGGAAGACGGCCAGGACGCCGGCAAGGGCGTTGCCGGAGGCGATCTCGCGCAGCACCGACTGTGATCGGCTGGGGCCCTGCGGGCGCGCGCCGGAGGCCTCCTCGCCCTCGGGCGTCGGCTTCTGCGCGTGCGGTGCGGGGGGAGGGGTCTCGGTGCCGCTCACGCGACCACGTCCTTCGGTCGCTCGCCGGTCATCATCAGTCCGAGGGTCTCGCGGGGTGTGTCGCCGGGCACGATGCCGACGACCTGTCCGCGGTAGAGCACCATGACCCGGTCGGCCAGGGCGACGACCTCGTCCAGCTCCGTGGACACGACCAGCACCGGGATCCCCCGGTCACGCGTGGCGATGACCTGCTTGTGGATGAACTCGATGGAGCCGACGTCGACGCCACGCGTGGGCTGGGCGGCCACGAGGAGGCGCAGGTCGCGCGAGAGCTCGCGGGCGACGACCACCTTCTGCTGGTTGCCGCCCGAGAGCTTGCCTGCATGGGTGTGGATGTCGGGGGCGCGGACGTCGTACTCCTGCAGCTTCTCGCGCGCGAAGGCCTCGAGCGCGTCGCCGCGGAGCGCGCCGCGCTTGACGAAGGGTGAGCGGAAGCTGCGGTTGAGCATGAGGTTCTCGGCGATGGAGAAGCCGCCGACCAGACCGTCTGCCTGGCGGTCCTCCGGGATGAAGCCGACGCCGGAGTCGAGGATGCGCCGGACGGACTTGCCGACCAGCTCCTTGCCGTCCAGCTTGATCGAGCCCTCGACGTGGTCCTGGAGACCGACCAGCGCCTCGGTGAGCTCGGTCTGCCCATTGCCCTGGACGCCGGCCACCGCGAGCACCTCGCCGGCCCGGATCTCGAAGCTGATGCTGTCGAGGTGGACGTGGCCGAGCGCGTCGACGACGCGGAGGTCCTTTACCACCAGTGACTCGTCGCCGAGCTGGGGGGCGTCCTTGTGCACCGTCAGCTCGACCGGACGCCCGACCATGAGCGCTGCCAGGTCGGCGTTGGTGGCGGTGGGCTGCGCCTCGCCCACGACCGCGCCGCGTCGGATCACCGTGATGCGGTCGGCGACGGCACGGACCTCGCGGAGCTTGTGGGTGATGAAGACGATGGCCTTCCCGGCCTCCTTGAGCTGGCGCATGATCTCCATCAGCTCGTCGGTCTCCTGCGGAGTAAGGACCGCGGTCGGCTCGTCGAAGACCAGGATCTCGGCGTCCCGCGAGAGCGCCTTGATGATCTCGACCCGCTGCTGGACGCCGACGGGCAGCTCCTCGACGATCGCGTCGGGGTCGACGTGGAAGCCGAACCGCGCGGAGATCTCCCGCACGCGCTCGCGAGCCGCGTCGGCGTCGAGCGTGCCGGCGAAGCCGGTGGACTCGTTGCCGAGCATGACGTTCTCGGTGACCGTGAAGACGGGGATCAGCATGAAGTGCTGGTGCACCATGCCGATGCCGGCCGCCATGGCGTCGCCGGGCCCCGAGAAGTGCTGGACGACGTCGTCCAGCACGATCTCGCCCTCGTCGGCTTGGTACAGCCCGTAGAGCACGTTCATCAGCGTGGACTTGCCCGCGCCGTTCTCACCGAGCAGGCAGTGCACCTCACCGGGCAACACCTCGAGCGAGATGTCGTCGTTGGCGACCAGCGACCCGAATCTCTTGGTGATGTTTCGAAGGACGAGCTTCATGGGTCGGCATCCTATGCATCGGGGCGGCCACGGACGTGCAGAGGGAGGCTGGCCCTACGGGCCAGCCTCCCTCGCGACTAGTGCTGCGACAGGTTCGTCACTCAGCCAAGTAGGACTTGACCTCGATGGAGCCGTCGACGATGCCCGCCTTGACCTCGTCCAGCTCGGCCGTAAGCGTCTCGGAGACCTTGTCCTCGAAGTTGTGGAACGGGGCGATGCCCACGCCCTCGTTCTCGAGCGTGCCGATGTAGGCCTCGGTGTCGAAGCTGTCCTCACCGGCGGCCATGATCGCTTCGTAGGTCGAGACCTTCATGCCCTTGAGGATCGACGTCAGGATGACGTCCTGGGTGTTCGGGTCGGTCTCGTAGACGTCGGCGTCGACACCGAGCATCACGATGTCCTTGCCGGAGTCCTCGATCGCGGTGAGCGCGCCCTGGTAGATCGGGCCACCCACCGGAAGGAGGACGTCGGCGTCCTGGTCGATCAGACGACGAGCCGTGCTCGTGGCCGCTTCGTTGGCCTCGAAGCCACCGGTGAAGGAACCGGTCTTGCCGTCCCAACCGACGACCTTGACGTCCTTGCCCTTGGTCTCGGCGTAGTAGTCGACACCCTGCTTGAAGCCGTCCATGAAGATCGTGACGGTCGGGAACTCCATGCCGCCGTACGTACCGACGACACCGGTCTTGCTGTAGTCCGCAGCGGCGTAGCCGGCCAGGAACGCGGCCTCGGCCGTGTTGTAGAGCAGCGGCTTGACGTTGTCGGCGTCCTTGGTGCCGTCGAAGTCGTTGTCCGCCGCGTCGTCGATGAGGACGTAGTCGATGTCGGGGTTGGCCTTGGCGGAGTCCACCGTGGCCGCCGACAGGGCGAAGCCCACCGTGACGATGACGTTGCAGCCCTCGGCGACCAGGCTCTCCAGGTTGGGCGCGTAGTCGTTCTCGCTGTTGGACTCGACGTCGATGAGGTCGACACCCAGCTCGTCCGCGGCCTGCGTAGCGCCTTCGAAGCCCAGCTGGTTGAACGACTTGTCGTCGAAGCCCCCCGCGTCCGAGACGATGCAGGGCACGAAGTCACTCGCTGCCGCTGTTGTCTCGCCGTCGGATCCGGTCCCGCCGGTCTTTTCTTCCTCCGGCGCGTCGCCACATGCGGCCAGTGACGCGGTCGCCAGGAGCGCCATGATGCCGCCAGCGACGACCCTTCTCGTGTTCCTCACAGATGCCTCCATACTCGAACCGTCCCCAGGGTGGGGCCAGGTATCGGAGTGAATGATGCCCCCGCGGCACCCGGGGGGGAAGGCATACGCGCCAATACGTACCCGTCTGTGACCTCCCGGTGACCCGATGCGCCATAGTTGGCGACGATGAACTGGACACAATTGCGCGCCGAGGCGGTCACCGCGATGCGACGTGCGTACGCCCCCTATTCCCGCTTCCCGGTCGGCGCTGCCGCCCTGGCCGACGACGGACGGCTGCTGGTGGGCTGCAACGTGGAGAACGCGGCGTACGGCGCAACGCTCTGTGCGGAGTGCGGGCTCGTGTCCGCCCTGCACGCCACCGGAGGCGGGCGGCTGACCCACTTCGTGTGCGTCAACGGCGCCGCCGAGGTGATCATGCCGTGCGGCCGCTGCCGACAGCTCCTCTGGGAGCACGGCGGAGCCGAGCTCCTCATCGAGACGCCGGAGGGCGTCCGCACCATGGCCGAGGTGTTGCCCCAGGCCTTCGGCCCCGACGACCTGAAGGACATGTGACATGGCCCCCCACGACGCCGTCGAGGTGATCACCGCCAAGCGCGACAAGGGCGAGCTGAGCGACAGCCAGATCGACTGGGTGATCGCCGCCTACACCCGCGGTGACGTCGCCGACGAGCAGATGTCGTCGTTGGCCATGTCCATTCTGCTCAACGGGATGGTGCCCCGCGAGATCGCCCGCTGGACCGCGGCCATGATCGCCTCCGGGGAGCGCATGGACTTCTCCGCGCTGTCCAGGCCCACGGCCGACAAGCACTCGACCGGTGGTGTGGGCGACAAGATCACGCTGCCGCTGGCTCCGTTGGTCGCGGCGTGCGGAGTCGCCGTACCCCAGCTCTCGGGTCGCGGGCTGGGCCACACCGGGGGGACGCTGGACAAGCTGGAGTCCATCCCGGGCTGGCGTGCCACGCTCTCCAACGAGGAGATGTTCGCCCAGCTCGAGTCGGTCGGGGCGGTGATCTGCGCAGCAGGTGACGGCCTCGCGCCCGCCGACAAGAAGCTCTACGCGCTGCGTGACGTGACCGGCACCGTGGAGGCGATCCCGCTGATCGCCTCGTCGATCATGTCCAAGAAGATCGCCGAGGGGACCGGTGCCCTCGTGCTCGACGTGAAGGTCGGGACCGGCGCCTTCATGAAGGACGTCGCGCGAGCGCGCGAGCTGGCCGAGACGATGGTCGGGCTCGGCACGAACGCCGGGGTCAACACCGTCGCGCTGCTGACCGACATGAACACGCCGCTCGGCCTGACGGCAGGCAACGCCATCGAGGTTGTGGAGTCCATCGAGGTGCTGCAGGGCGGCGGACCCGCAGACGTGGTGGAGCTGACGCTCGCCCTGGCGCGCGAGATGCTCACCGCGGCCGGCGTGACCGACGTCGATCCGGCCGGCAAGCTCGCGGACGGTTCGGCCATGGACGTATGGCGAGCGATGATCAATGCTCAGGGGGGAGACCCCGAGGCGGCGCTGCCCGTGGCGCGCGAGTCGCACGTCGTCACGTCGCCGAGCACCGGCACGCTCACGCGGCTCGACGCCATGGCGGTCGGACTCGCGGCCTGGCGCCTGGGGGCGGGTCGTGCTCGCAAGGAGGACCCGGTCCAGGCCGGTGCCGGTGTCGTGTGGCACGCCCGGCCGGGCGACAGGGTCACCCAGGGCGAGCCGTTGTTCACCCTGCTGACCGACGAACCCGAGCGGTTCGACCGGGCCCTGGAGTCGCTCGAGAGCGGCTTCGACATCGGCGAGGGCACGTTCACCGCCCCGGACCTGATCATCGACCGGATCGACTGAGCCTCCCCGAGCCCGAGGGGGTCCCTCAGGGCAGCAGCAGGACCACCAGCTCGGCGACGCAGGCGGGCTTGTCCACGCCCTCGATCTCCAGCGTGTGCTTGATGATCAGCTGCTTGCCGGCGGGGAGGTCCGTGACGTCGCCGAACGACACGTGCGAACGCAGCCGCGAGCCGACCGGGACCGGGTGCGGGAAGCGCACCTTGTTCAGTCCGTAGTTGAGCCGAGCCCCCGGCGTCTCGAGCTGGAAGGACTGCACGTTGAACCAGGGGAGCAGGCTGACGGTCAGGAAGCCGTGCGCGATCGTCGTCCCGAACGGTCCGTCCTGGGCGCGCTGCTCGTCCACATGGATCCACTGGTGATCGCCGGTGGCGTCCGCGAAGAGGTTGATCCGCTCCTGGTCGACGACCAGCCAGTCCGTGGTGCCCAGGTCGGTGTTGGCGGAGTCGGCCACCTCGTCGAGCGTGGTGAAAGTGCGCATGGCTGGAAGGATAGGGGCATGAGCACCCCTTCATTCGACGACGTCCGTCGCGCCCCCAAGGTCCTGCTGCACGATCACCTCGACGGAGGCCTCCGGCCGCAGACCATCATCGACCTGGCCTCCGAGTGCGGGCACACCCTGCCCGTCGACGACGCGGCGGGGCTCGGCCAGTGGTTCGTGGAGTCGGCGGACTCGGGGTCGCTGGTGCGCTACCTGGAGACCTTCGACCACACCGTTGCCGTGATGCAGACCGGGGCGGCCATCACGCGGGTCGCGCGCGAGTGCGTCGAGGACCTGGCAGCGGACGGAGTGGTCTATGCCGAGGTCCGATACGCCCCCGAGCAGCACGTCGAGCAGGGGCTGACGCTGGACGAGGTGGTGGCAGCGGTGAAGGAGGGCATCGACGAGGGCGTGGCCGCTGCGGGCGGCCGCATCGTCGTCCGCCAGCTACTCACCGCCATGCGTCACCAGGCGCGTTCGAGGGAGATCGCGGAGCTGGCCGTCGCGTGGCGCGATCGCGGTGTCGCGGGCTTCGACATCGCCGGCGCGGAGGCGGGGTTCCCGCCCACCCGCCACCTCGACGCCTTCGAGTACCTCCGCCGGGAGAACTCGCACTTCACCATCCACGCGGGCGAGGCGTTCGGCCTGCCCTCGATCTGGGAGGCGATCCAGTGGTGCGGTGCCGCGCGGCTGGGTCACGGCGTGCGCATCGTCGACGACATCTTGGTGGCCGACGACGGCTCGGTCGAGCTCGGTCGCCTGGCGGCATACGTGCGGGACAGGCGCATCCCGCTGGAGATGTGCCCACGGTCCAACGTCCAGACGGGGGCCGCCGAGTCGATCGCCGAGCACCCGATCGGGCTGCTCACGCGGTTGCGCTTCCGGGTCACGGTCAACACCGACAACCGCTTGATGAGCCAGACCTCCATGACCGACGAGATGTTCGGGCTGGTGGAGGCGTTCGGCTACTCGTTCGAGGACCTGCGCTGGTTCACGATCAACGCGATGAAGTCGTCGTTCCTCCCCTTCGACGAACGACTCGCGATCATCAACGACGTCGTCAAGCCCGGTTATGCCGCGCTGATCGACGGGGCACGTTGAGGACCAACCAGGCCTGCGACCACCTGGCGAGCCGGAGGCGCCCCTCGATCCACTCCTCCCGGGGGACCTGGACCACCCGTCCGGACGACGGTTCATACATGCGTACGGCGTCCTCCCCCTGTTCGAGGGCCAGCACGACGTGCCGGGGTGCCCAGCGATCGCCGACGTAGGCCGGGACGACGAGGCCGCGGGCGAGGCCGGTGTTCATCGCGGCCCAGGCGGCCCCGGGACGGAGCCTGGCGGGCACCACTCGATGCCGTCGCGATCCGCGTCCGAGCTGCCGGGCCAGTGCCCACGGGGGAGTGCCGACGGCCCGTGACCATGGTGCTTGCACGTTGCCGGACACGTCGATGAGCCCGGTGATCCGGCGATGCATGCCGATGACCTCGGAACCGAACTCCTCGTCGCCTCCCGCCAGCAGTCGGCGCGCGTAGTGGTCGTTGCCTAAGGCCTCGGCGATCACCGCGACGGCCGCGCCGCAGCTGCGCCGGTCCGGTTGCTGGAACTGGCGACCCAGCACCAGACGACCGGTCTCGCTGATGCTCACTCGGCAGGCCCTCGCGCGTAGCGTCGGCTCAGCTCGGCATGGGCCTCGTCGGACGTCAGCACCTGGCAACCGGCCGCACGCGCGGCGTCGACGATCCGTCGCTGGTCCCGCATCAGGTGCCAGCCCCGTCGGAGCAGGACGAGCGGTGGCTTGCGCCTTTCGGCGAGGTCGCGGCGCAGACGGCGTACGAAGGTCAACAGCGGGTGCTGCGTGACGCAGACGGCGCGTCCCAGGAAGTCGCGGTCCCGGCACTCCTCGACGATGTCCTGGGCGAAGATCCCCTCGGCGACGAACGCCGTGCCGCCTGCCAGCCCGAGTGCCTGGGTGCCGGTGGTCCTGCTGCTGGAGATGTCATACACGGGTACGTCGGTGTGGCCCGTCCAGCACAGCTCGGCGATCGCAGCCAGTGCGGCCGTCCGGTTCCACGAGTCCGTGTGGTCCCAGTCGACCAGCCCCGCGTTGGCCCCGTCCGTGATCCTCGGCAGGGTCGGGTCGTCGCCCTGCTTGTAGAAGTCGTCGAGCCTCAGGACCGGTAGGCCGAGCCGCTCCGCCAGACGGGACTTGCCGGCTCCGCTGGGTCCGGCAAGGACGATCACATGGGCGCGCACGGGACTCATTGTGACGGTGGCCCGGCCCGGCCCCGATGTGACCTGCGTCTAAGGGGACAGGGAGTTTGTGCATTCCGCCTACCGCGGGTCTGGCGAAGACCTATCGTCAGCGCACATCCTCATCTCAGCACTGAGAGGCACCCTGCATGTTCGGCGCTCACACCACCACCACGTCCGAGACGGTCGACCGTGAGTCGACCCAGTCGGCTTCCCGACCGTACCGCTACGCGCTCTTCGGCCTCGTGCTGGTGCTGCTCGCGGCGGCTGCCTGGGTCGCCATGCAGAGCGATGGAGGCACGGCGGCTGTTGATGCCAACTGCAAGGTCACCCTCGTGACCGTGGCCGTCGCACCCGCCATGACCGACCTCGTCGACGATGCTGTCGAGGCGCTCCCTGACAACGGGCAGTGCATCGAGCTCCGGGTCATTACCGCGACGGTCGCCCAGGTCGCCGCCGAGCAGGAAGAGCTGGACGAGGGCGAGGAGGACGTGCTCCCCGATCTGTGGGTGCCCGACTCGCCCGCCTGGCAGAGCGTAGTCACCGACGCTGGTCGTACCGGCAAGGTCCTGGTGCCGTCGTTGGCCACCAGCCCCGTCGCCTTCGCGAGCGGTCGAGCCGACGAGGCTCCCGCTTCCTGGCTGGAGGCCCTGGCATCACCGCGTCTGGTGATGTCGGACCCCAAGGCCAGCGGTGCCTCCGCGCTCGCACTGCTCACGCCCTTCGTCGAGGGTGACGTCACCGCCGCGGAGGGCGAGGTCGTGCCGGTCGCCCAGCAGTTCGGCGATGACCTGGCGCGCCAGAAGGTCGGCAGGCTCAACATCGACAACCTCGAGGCGGGGAACGACAGGCTCCTGCCGGTCACCGAGCAGGACTTCCTGATCGCCGAACGCGGCAACTCCGCCCTGGAGTGGGTCGCACCCGCCACCGGCGTCGGCCTGCTGAGCTATCCCCTCGTCCAGCCCTCCGCGGGTAGTGGCGGTATCGCCGTCAGCACCGGATCCCTGGACGTCGCCGGCCGGACCGGAGAACGTCTCGCCAAGTGGTTCACCACTGACGAGGGCATCGCGGCCATCGCGGCGGAGAAGCTTCGTGGCCCGGACGGCGCGCCGCTGCCCGACGGTGAGGGCATCAGCGACGAGGAGCAGCTGCCGCCCGTCGACAAGACCCAGGTCGACGCGGTGATGAAGAGCTGGAACAGCCTGATCGTGCCGTCCAGCATCCTCGCCCTGGTCGAGACGTCTGACTCGATGGGCACCGTGTTCGGCAACACCACCCGGATCCAGCTCGCGGTGGACGCCTCGCTGACGGCCCTCGACATCTTCCCCGATGCAGTCCGGCTGGGCCTGCGGTCCTTCTCCACCAACCAGGAGGCAAACGGGCAGGACTGGCGCGAGCTGGCCCCGCTGAGCCGCCTCGACGCGCCGCTGGGCAAGGCCCAGGGGGTCCACGTCGACCTGGTCCGCCAGCGGGCCAACCAGCTGCCGTCCCACACGAGTGGTGGTGCCGGTCTCTACGACTCGATCCTGGCGGCGTACGAGGAGGCCAACCGCCTCTACAACGAGTACTACGAGAACTCGGTGGTGGTCTTCAGCGACGGGCCCGACGACGACCCCGACGGCATCTCGCTGAACGAGCTCAAGCGTGAGCTGCGCCAGCTGTACGACCCCGAGAAGCCGGTGAAGATCATCCTGATGGGTCTCGCCGACGAGGCCGACCTCGCCGCCCTCGAGGAGATTGCCGCGGCACCCGAGGGGAGCGGGAGCGGGGCCTACCAGGTCCTCAAGACCGAGGACATGCTGACCATCCTGGCCTCCGCGCTGCTCTCGCGCGACTGATCGGCTGGTGGCCCGCGACGTGACGTCGCGGGCCATGCCGCGTGTTGTTCCGGTGGTCAGACCCCGATGGGGTGCCAGACCGTCTTCGTCTCCAGCCAGTCGGTCAGCCGGTCGATCCCGGGCGTGGCCAGCCAGTCGACTGCCACCTCGGGTGCGCGGCGCACTCGCTTGAGGTTGTCAGCCGACGCCGTCTCGAGCGCGGCCGCCAGCTCGGGATCGGCGACTCCGGTCAGGTCGATCCCGTTGACGTCCATGTGGGAGGCGAGCCACGGAGCGATCTCGGCCACCGAGCCGGTGAGCATGTTGACCACGCCGCCCGGAAGGTCGGAGGTGGCCATCACCTCGCCGAGCGTGATCGCGGTCAGCGGGTGGGCCTCGCTGGCGATCACGACACAGGTGTTGCCCGTCGCGATGACGGGGGCGACGACGCTCACCAGCCCGAGCAGGGGACCCCTCGGCGCCACCACGGCAACGACCCCGGTCGGTTCGGGGGAGGAGAGGTTGAAGAACGGCCCGGCAACCGGGTTGGCGGTGCTGACGACCTGGGTGATCTTGTCCGCCCAGCCGGCGTACCAGACGATCCGGTCGATGGCGGCGTCCACGTAGGTGGTGGCCTTGGCGGCGGTGATGCCCTCGGTGGCGCGGAGCTCGGCGACGAACTGGTCACGCCGGCCCTCGAGCACCTCGGCGATGCGGTAGAGCACCTGGCCACGGTTGTAGGCGGTCGCCGAGGACCAGCCACCGAAGGCCTTGCGGGCGGCGATCACCGCGTCGCGGGCGTCCTTGCGGCTCGCCTTCGCCGCGTTGGCGAGCAGGTTGCCCTGGGCGTCGTTGACCACCGAGGTGCGTCCCGACTCCGAACGCGGGAAGGCGCCGCCGATGTAGAGCTTGTAGGTCTTCTTGACGTCGAGGCGAGCCATCAGCCGGTTCCCTTCAAGTACGTGGCAAGGCCGGGGATCCCGCCCTCGCGGCCGTAGCCCGACTCCTTGTAGCCACCGAACGGTGCGGTCGGGTCGAACTTGTTGAACGTGTTGGCCCACACCACGCCGGCACGGAGCTGGTTGGCCATCCACAGGATGCGGGAGCCCTTGTCGGTCCACACTCCGGCCGACAGTCCGAACGGCGTGTTGTTGGCCTTCTCCACGGCCTCCGCCGGGGTGCGGAACGTGATGACCGACAAGACCGGTCCGAAGATCTCCTCGCGGGCGATGCGGTGGGCCTGGGTGACGCCGGTGAAGAGGGTGGGCGGGAACCAGAAGCCGTTGGCCGGCAGGTCGCATGCCGGCGACCATCGCTCGCCGCCCTCCTGCTCGCCGACGTCGGAGAGCTCGCGGATCTTGGCCAGCTGCTCGGCAGAGTTGATGGCCCCGACGTCGGTGTTCTTGTCGAGGGGGTCGCCCACGCGCAGCGTGGACATCCTGCGCTTCAACCGCTCGAGGACCTCCTCGGCGACCGACTCCTGCACGAGGAGGCGCGACCCGGCACAACAGACGTGACCCTGGTTGAAGAAGATCCCGTTGACGATGCCCTCGATCGCCTGGTCGATCGGCGCGTCGTCGAAGACGATGTTGGCGGCCTTGCCCCCGAGCTCGAGGGTGACCTTCTTCTTCGATCCTGCGACCGCACGGGCGATGGCCTTGCCGACGTCGGTCGAGCCGGTGAAGGCGATCTTGTCCACGTCGGGGTGAGCGACGATCGCGCGCCCCGTGGCGCCGGCGCCCGTGACGATGTTGACGACCCCGGGCGGCAGGTCGGCCTGCTGGCAGATCTCGGCGAAGAGCAGGGCGGTGAGCGGGGTGGTCTCGGCCGGCTTGAGGACGACCGTGTTGCCGGCAGCGAGTGCGGGTGCGATCTTCCAGGCGAGCATGAGCAGGGGGAAGTTCCACGGAATGATCTGGCCCGCCACTCCGAGCGGCTTCGGGTCCGTGCCGAGACCGGCGTAGGACAGCTTGTCGGCCCAGCCGGCGTAGTAGAAGAAGTGCGCCGCGACGACGGGGATGTCGATGTCGCGCGACTCCTTGATCGGCTTGCCGTTGTCGATGGACTCCAGGACCGCGAGCTCGCGCCCACGCTCCTGGATGATCCGGGCGATGCGGAAGAGGTACTTGGCTCGCTCGCTGCCGGGCATGCGGCCCCACACTCGGGTGTGGGCGCGCCGCGCGGCCCGGACCGCGAGGTCGATGTCGGCCTCGTCGGCCTCGGCGACCTCGGCGAGGACCTCTTCGCTGGCGGGGTTGATCGTCTTGAAGCTCGTGCCGTGCCCGTCGACGAACTCGCCGTCGATGAAGAGGCCGTACGACGCCTTGATGTCGACGATGGCCCGCGACTCGGGGGCCGGGGCGTACTCGAAGAACGCGGTGGCCCGCTCGGGAACCTTGACCATGTGTGTGTCGCCTCAGTCCAGGGTGAAGTAGTCGGGGCCGGAGTAGCGGCCGGTCGTCATCTTGGTGCGCTGCATGAGCAGGTCGTTGAGCAGCGTCGACGCCCCGAACCGGAACCAGTCGGGGTCGAGCCAGTCGGGGCCGGCGATCTCGTTGACCATGACGAGGTACTTGATGGCGTCCTTGGAGGACCGGATGCCGCCAGCGGGCTTGACCCCGATCATCTGGCCGGTCTGGTCGCGGAAGTCGCGCACGGCCTCGAGCATGATCAACGTGACCGGCAGCGTGGCAGCGGGCTGCACCTTGCCGGTCGAGGTCTTGATGAAGTGGGCGCCCGCCATCATCGCCAGCCACGAGGCGCGGCGGACGTTGTCGTAGGTCTGCAGCTCGCCGGTCTCGAAGATCACCTTGAGGTGCGCGCTTCCCCCGTCGGGGGTGGCGCACGCCTCGCGTACGGCGACGATCTCGTCGAAGACCTGGAGATAGCGACCGGAGAGGAAGGCCCCACGGTCGATGACCATGTCGATCTCGTCGGCCCCGGCCTCGACGGCGTCACGGGTGTCGGCCAGCTTGATGTCGAGTGCTGCCCGGCCGCTGGGGAACGCGGTGGCCACGGCTGCGACCTTGACGCCGGAGCTTCCCAGCGTCTGCTTGGCGGTGGCGACCATGTCGGGGTAGACGCAGACGGCCGCGGCCCGCGGACAGGTGGCGTCGGCCGGGTCGGGCCGCATGGCCTTGGAGGCCAGCGCCCGGACCTTGCCCGGGGTGTCCTGGCCCTCGAGGGTGGTCAGGTCGACCATCCGGATGGCGAGGTCGATGGCGAAGTTCTTGGCCGTGGTCTTGATGGAGCGAGTGCCGAGTCCAGCCGCCCGGGCTTCTGCACCGACCTGGTCGACACCGGGCAGCCCATGGAGGAATCGGCGCAGCGAGGATTCGGACGAGGTGATGTCGTCGAAGTCCCCTGCACTCCCCGTCGTGGCAGAAGTTGTCGTCACCGACCCAGCATAGGGTTGCATCGGCCAAGGCTGGAAAACACTGAGGAGCACGATGCCGCACGACCAGGACGACGAGCTGCGCTTCCGCCCGACGAGTGGGCTGATCATGGGCAGTCTCGCGATGATCGGGGTCCTGGTGGTGGCGGGGATCGCCCTGGCCGACCCCGGGGAGCTGCCCGCAGAGGTCGTCTCCGGAGCTGTCCTGGTCGGTGTCCTCGGCTGGGCGACGATGCTGTGGCCCCGCCTCTCGGTCACCTCCGAGGACCTTGTGATGCGCAACGTCGTCGAGACCGTACGCCTGCCCCTGGCGGCCATCGAGGCCCTCGCCGTACGCCAGGTGCTGGCGGTCCGGGCGGGGGACAAGCGCTACGTCTCGCCCGCACTCGGCCGGTCGTGGCGCAAGGCGATGGTCGGGGACAAGCCCGCGACGCGGAAGGACGCCGACCTGCCGATCACCGAGGTCAACTACGTGGACTACGTCGAGAAGGAGATCCGCGACCGGATGGAGCAAGCCAGGGCGACCGCGGGGGTGACCCTGCTCTCCGATGAGCAGCTGGCCCTGGCGGCAGGCGTACGCCGCCGGCCTGCCTGGCTGCCGATCGTCCTGATCGTGGCCTCGGTGCTGGCGCTGGTGGCCTCGTTCCTGCTCTGAGTCGTGCGAGAGGTCAGAGCCCCGCGGCGATCCTGAGGTCGCCCTTGATGGCGTCGAGGCGGCCGGCCGCCGCGATCCGGGCGGCGCCGACACCGTCCTCCGGGTCGACCCGGACGACGACCTCGAGGTAGCACTTCACCTTGGGCTCGGTGCCGCTCGGCCGGACGATCACCCGGGCCCCGCCGGCCAGTGCGAACCGCAGCCCGTCGGTGGGCGGGAGGGCGGCGCTGCCCTCGGACAGGTCGTCGATCCGCTCCACCGCGAGACCGCCGAGGCTCCCGGGCGGGGTGTTCCGCAGCCGCTGCATGGTCGCCGGGATGGCGGTCAGGTCGTCGAAGCGGACGGAGAGCTGGTCGGTGGCATGGAGCCCGTGCTCGGCAGCGATGTCGTCGAGGAGGTCGTCGAGGGTGCGGCCCTCCGACTTGGCGCGGGCCGCGATCTCGCAGACGAGCAGCAGGGCGGAGACGCCGTCCTTGTCGAGCACGTGCTCGGGGTCGACGCAGTAGCCGAGCGCCTCCTCGTAGCCGAAGGTGAGGCCCGGGGCACGGCTGATCCACTTGAAGCCGGTGAGGGTCTCCTCGTGGGGCTGCCCCGCTGCCTCCGCCATCTTGCCCAGCAGGCTGGAGGAGACGATCGAGTTGGCGTAGGTGCCGGTGCGGCCTGTGCTCAGCAGGTGGTGCCCGAGAAGCGCGCCCACCTCGTCCCCGCTCAGCATGCGCCAGCCGTGGGCGCCGGGGACGGCAACGGCGCAGCGATCCGCGTCCGGGTCGTTGGCCACCACGATGTCGGCGGACTTCTGTGCGGCGAGCGCCATGGCGAGGTCCATCGCCCCGGACTCCTCGGGATTGGGGAATGCAACCGTCGGGAAGTCGGGGTCGGGGTGCTCCTGCTGGGCCACGACGTGGGGGGCGTCGAAGCCGGCCGTCTCAAGGACCTGGACCACGGACGTGCCGCCCACGCCGTGCAGTGGCGTGTAGACGATCGTGAGGTCGCGCGGACCGTCGGTCGCGAGGTCGGCCACCGTGTCGAGGTAGTTGTCCACGATCTCCTCGCGGACAGAAGTGCCCGTGTTGCCGCGCGGCACGTCCGCCAGGGCACCGACGGCGTCGATCCGGGCGGCGATCTCGCGGTCGGCGGGCGGCACGATCTGGCTGCCGTCCCCGAGGTAGACCTTGTAGCCGTTGTCCTGCGGCGGGATGTGGCTGGCCGTCACCATCACTCCCGCCGCGCACCCGAGCTCGCGGATGGCGAAGGCGAGCAGGGGCGTGGGCAGCGGACGGGGCAGCACCAGCGCCTTGAACCCGGCGCCGGTCATCACCTCCGCGGTGTCGCGCGCGAAGACGTCGCTGTTGTGGCGGGCGTCGTAGCCGATCACCACGCTGCCACCGCGGTGCCCGGTGTCCTGGAGGTACGCCGCAAGGCCGGCCGCAGCGCGGGTCACGACGACCCTGTTCATCCGGTTGGACCCCGCGCCCAGCGCGCCGCGCAGGCCAGCCGTCCCGAACTCGAGGGTCCCGGCGAACCGGTGGGCGAGGTCAGAGGGGTCGCCCCCTGTCTCGACGTCGGAGATGACCTGCTCCAGCTCGGCCTTGGTCTGCGGGTCCGGGTCCTCCGCGGCCCAGGCGCGGGCGCGGGTCAGCAGATCGGGGGCGGTGCTGGCTTCAGTCATGGCCCGACGCTATCGCTCCGCCGCCGCCGCCGGTGCGCTCAGGCCTCGTTGCCGCCGTCTGCGAAGGGCTGGTCCTCGGGGTCGTGGTCGGGGTCGTCGGTGAAACGGCCCGCGTCGGGATCAAACGTCCGGTCCGTGTTGTCGACCTCCACGTTCTCCGATCGGTTGTCGGGGTCCAGGCGCTCCTCGCGTTCGGCATCGAGCCGCTCGATCGTCTCCTGGGGGACGTCGTCCGGGTCCGGCATCTCCCGAGGACGTCGAGGTGGAGTCCGTGCTGGGCTCCTGCTGCTGGTCCTCGGGCATCGGGTCCCCCTCGGCCGGTGGGTCGCTGGCGGCGTACTCACGCCACCAAACCCCTGCTCTCGGGCGACTGTCAACGGGCGCGGCCACAGGGCGGGGCCTAGAGTGCGGCCATGGCACGGGTGAACACGTCGGGGCGCACGGAGACCATCGTCGACGTCATCCGGGAGGCGTTCGCGCCGCTGATGCGCGCCGACCCGGTGGCCTTCCGGGCGAAGTACCGCAAGATGGCGCTCGACCCGCATGCCTTCTACCGCGGTTCGGCCTGCCTGTTCTACAACGACGTCACCCAGGAGTCCGAGGACTGGTGCGACCACGGGTCGGAGCGCATCTGGATCCACGGCGACCTGCACGTCGAGAACTTCGGCACCTACCTCAACTCCGACGGCCGGCTCATCTTCGACGTCAACGACTTCGATGAGGCCTACCTCGGGCGCTACGTGTGGGACCTGCAGCGGTTCGTCGCGTCCCTGGCCCTGATCGGCTGGCAGAAGGCGTTGCCGGAGGACGCCGTGCGCAAGCTGATCGCGCGCTACCTGCGCTCCTACCTCGCCCAGGTCGACCACTACGCGCGGACCGACGACGACGACGACTTCGGCATCAACCTCGACAACGCCGACGGCCCGGTGCTGGTCGCCCTGGAGAGTGCGCGCTGCCTGCGGCGCGCCGACCTGCTCGACGAGGTGACGGTGCTGACCAAGGGGGTGCGCCGCTTCGCCGACGACGGCGGTGCCCGCCGGCTGGATCGGGAGGAGCGGAGGAAGGTGGTGGCCGCCTTCCGCGACTACCTGGAGACCATCCCGGAGTCCAAGCGCTTCGACCGGTCGTTGTTCTACGAGCTGCGCGACGTCGTCGGGATGTCCGGCTTCGGCATCGGCAGCGCCGGCCTGCCGGCCTACAACGTCCTCGTCGAGGGCTACAGCCAGGCGCTCGACAACGACGTGGTGCTGTCGATGAAGCAGGCCAACATCCCGGCGGTGTCGCGCTTCGTCGACTCCGCCGAGGTGGACGACTACTTCGAGCACGAGGGGCACCGGACCGCGGTCAGCCAGCGCGCGCTCCAGGTCCATACCGACCCCCTGCTCGGTCACACCCTCCTCGACGGGATCGGCTACGTCGTGCGGGAGATGTCGCCCTACGAGGTCGACCTCGACTGGGCCAACATCAACGAGCCCGAGGACATGCAGGCGGTGGTCGAGCTTCTCGGGCGGGCCACTGCGAAGGTCCACTGCGCCTCCGACGAGGACAGCGAGCAGGACCTCGTCGACATCCAGGTGGAGAAGGCGATCGTGGACTCCCTGAAGGGTCGGCGGCGCGAGTTCAACGAGTGGCTGTGCCAGTGGGGCATCGACTACGCCATGCGGGTCCGGGAGGACCACACGATGTTCGTCGATGCTTTCCGCGAGGGACGGATGGGGATCGCCGCGACCTGAGTTCCGCCGAGTCGAGTGATGAAGTGGCTCCATCCACGGTGGGGCCGATCACTCGACCCGGCCAGTCTCAGGCGTCGATGCTCGACATGTCGCCGTACCGGGCGCCGACCACTGCGTCGCGCGGTACGGCGGCATCCAGCGCGACGAGGTCGTCGTCACTGAGCTCCACGTCGAGTGCCCCGACGTTCTCCTCGAGGTAGGTCACCCGCTTGGTGCCGGGGATCGGCACGACGTCGTCGCCCTGGGCCAGCACCCACGCGAGGGCGAGCTGACCCGGCGTGCACCCCTTCGCGGTGGCGCGCGCGCGGAACCGGTCGACGAGCGTGAGGTTGGCCTTCAGGCCCTCGCCGTTGAGCCGGGGGAAGTAGGCGCTGTTGCGGGAGTCGTCGGCGGCGAGGGAGCCCGGCGTGAGCGCGCCGGTGAGGATCCCTCGACCGAGGGGCGAATAGGGCACGAGCCCGATGCCGAGCTCCCGGAGGACCGGCAGGATGTCGTCCTCGAGGTCGCGGGTGAAGAGCGAGTACTCCGTCTGCAGGGCTGTGACGGGGTGGGTGGCATGCGCGCGCCGGATGGTCTCCGGGGCCGCCTCGGACAGGCCGAGGTGGCGAACCTTGCCCGCGGCGACCAGCTCCGCCATGGCGCCGACCGTCTCCTCGATCGGGACGCTCTGGTCGACACGGTGCTGGTAGTAGAGGTCGATGTGGTCGACCCCGAGCCGCTGCAGGCTGGCGTCGCAGGCTGCGCGGACGTACTCCGGACTGCCGTTGATGCCCAACCGGGTCCCGTCGGGAAGTCGTTCGTTGCCGAACTTGGTGGCGAGCTGCACCTCGTCCCGGCGGCTGGCGATCGCCCTGCCGACAAGCCGCTCGTTGGTGAACGGGCCGTACATGTCGGCCGTGTCGAGGAATGTCACGCCGAGGTCGAGGGCGCGATGGATCGTCTCGATGCCCTGCTGGTCGTCGGCAGTGCCGTAGAACTCGCTCATTCCCATGCACCCGAGGCCGAGGGCCGAGACGGTCAGGTCGCCGAGCTGTCTCTGCTGAGTGGTCATGGGAGGAGTCAACGCGTTGGAGTGCGCTCGAAGTCAAGCCCGGTCGAGGACGGCGCCGTGGTAGATCTGGATCTTGTGCTCGATGGCACCCAGGTGCGAGCGCACCTCGTCGAGCTGCTGGAGCACCCGCTGCCGGTGCGCCTCCAGCAGCGCGAGGCGCTCTGCCTCGTTTCCGGTGCCGGCGCGCACGAGCGCGGCGTACAGCTTCACGTCGCGGATCGGCATCCCGGTCGCCCGCAGCTTGGAGATGAGGCTGATCCAGGTCAGGTCGGCCTCGTCGTAGGCGCGGTGCCCGGCGGCGGACCGGCGGACGGCGGTGCGCATGAGTCCGTCGCGCTCGTAGTAGCGCAGTGTGTGTGCGGTCAGGCCCGTGCGCTCTGCGGCCTCGGCGATGGTCAGGCTCATGGCGCCAGTCTCTGCCTTCGAGTGCACTCGAGGTCAAGGGGGTGCGCCGAAGGGCCGGCCCGCAGCGATGCGGACCGGCCCCCGGCGTCGGCGCGGCTCAGTGCGCGTCGGGCAGCACCCGGTCATGGCGCAGCGAGGACGCTCGCGTCTCCTTGGCGAAGTAGACCGCGATCAACGTGATCACCGACGCGATCGTCATGTAGATCGCCACCGAGTCGACGTTGGTGTCGCCCTCCGTCGCGGCCCCGAGCAGCTTGATCGCGATAATGGGAGCGAGCGCACCGGCGAAGATCGAGGCGAGCTGGTAGCCCACCGAGGCACCGGTGTAACGGACCGAGGTGCCGAACAGCTCGGAGAAGAAGGCAGCCTGCGGGGCATACATGAACGCATGCAGGATCAGTCCGACGACGACCGCGAGGATGATCTTGGACTCGTCCTTGCTGGTGATCAGGTCGAAGAAGACCCACGACCAGGCAGCGACCCCGACCGCGCCGACGACATAGAGCGGGCGACGGCCGACCCGGTCGGAGAGGGCCCCGAGGAGCGGGATCGCGGTGAAGTGCACGACCGCGCCGATGAGCAGAGCCTTCAGGATGATGCTCTTGTCGCCGGTCGTGCCGACGTAGGTGGTGAGGAACGTGATCGAGATGACGGTGAAGAGGTAGTAGGAGATGTTCTCCGCCATCCGCATGCCCATCGCGACGAAGACCTCGCGGGGGTAGAGCTTGATGACCTGGAGGATCGGCACGTGCTTCCGGTCCGTGGACTGGATCTCGGCCTGGGCCTCCTTGAAGACGGGGGACTCCTCGATCGAGAGGCGGACCCACAGGCCGATGATGACGAGCACCGCGCTCAGCAGGAAAGGGATGCGCCAGCCCCACGCATTGAAGGCGTCGTCGGACTGGACGGCTGCCAGCACCCAGAGGACACCGGTGGCGAACAAGTTGCCCAGCGCCACACCGGCCTGCGGCCACGACGACCAGAACCCGCGCCTGGCGTCGTCCCCGTGCTCGGCCGCCATCAGGACGGCACCGCCCCACTCGCCGCCGACCGCGAAGCCCTGGACCAGCCGGCAGGTCAGCAGCAGGATCGGCGCCCCGATGCCGATCGTGGCGTACGTCGGCAGCAGCCCGATCGCGAAGGTGGCGACCCCCATCAGCAGCAGGGAGGTGACCAGCATCTTCTTGCGGCCGACCCGGTCGCCGAAGTGGCCGAAGACGATCCCGCCGAGCGGTCGGGCCACGAAGCCCAGCGCGTAGGTGCCGAAAGCCAGCATCGTCGCGGTCGCGGGCTCGTTCTCGGGGAAGAACAGGGCGCCGAAGACGAGCGCGGCTGCCGAGCCGTAGAGGAAGAAGTCGTACCACTCGACGGCGGTGCCGATCAGCGACGCGAAGACGACCTTGACGATGTTCGTCTTGGGCTGCTCGTCGGCGTCGGGCGGGCTGCCGGGGGACTGCGTGGACGTGGGCATGGGGATCCCTTTCTCGGTCGGACTCTAGGTGCTGTGCAGGGTGGGACGGACTGGGAGGTGCTCAGGCGGCGGTCCAGCCGCCGTCCATCAGGTAGGAGGAACCGGTCATCGACCGGGCGGCGTCGCTGCACAGGAAGTGCACGACCTCGGCGACCTCCTCGGGCTCGACCAGCCGCTTGAGCGCCGAGCGCTCGAGCAGGACCCGCTCGACCACCTCGCCCTCGGGGATGCCGTGCGTCGAGGCCTGGTCGGCGATCTGGCCCTCCACCAGGGGGGTGCGGACGTAGCCCGGACAGATCGTGTTGCTCGTGACCCCGTGCTCGGCGGCCTCGAGGGCGATCACCTTGGAGAGCCCCTCCAGGCCGTGCTTGGCGCTGACATAGGCGCTCTTGTACGCCGACGCACGGTGGCCGTGCACCGAGGAGACGTGGATGAGCCGGCCCCAGCCGCGGGCGTACATCCCGGGCAGCAGCGCCTGGGCCAGCCGGAAGGGCGCTTCGAGCATGATCGCGTGGATCTGGCGGAACATGGCCGGCTCGAAGTCCTCGATCGGTGCCACGTGCTGGATGCCCGCGTTGTTGACGAGGATGTCGGCCTTGACGCCCTCCATCGCTGCGGTGACAGCGTCTCCGTCGGCGAGGTCGAGGGTCAGCGCCTTGCCGCGGACGAGGTCTGCCACGCGCTCGGCGCCCTCGGCGTCGCGGTCAACGACGATGATGCTGGCGCCGGCCTCGGCCAGTCGGGTGGCGACAGCAGCACCGATGCCGCTCGCACCGCCGGTGACGACGGCCGCGCGACCGTACAGGGCGCTGGACCGACCCGGCGTGCTCGGTGTGACGTGGCTCTCAGGCATGGCGCTCACGCTAGGGCCGGCCGAGGACCTCCGCTATGTGGTGAGGCGCCACAGTCCGTCGGGCGACATGTGCTGGCATCACAGGTTCTGGAGCTTCAGCATCCGCAGGGCGACTTGGAGTTCCAGGGCTGCGGACGGCTCGCGCCACGACGGACCGAGCAGCTCCCCGATCCGGGCCAGGCGCTGGCTGACGGTGTTGGGGTGCACGTGGAGTGCCTCGGCCGCGCCTGCGATGGAGCCGGCGCGGTCGAACCACGCCTCGAGGGTAGACAGCAGCGCCGTACCCCGCTGGGCGTCGTGGGCCAGCACCGGACCCAGGGTGCTCTCGACGTAGTGGGTGACGGCCTCCGGGGTCGCCTCACCCAAGAGGAGGCTGGCCATGCCGAGGGAGGACACGTCACCCACCTCGCCGTGCCGTCCCAAGGCACGCAGGGCGATGGCGGCACGGTGCGAGGAGTCGTACGCCGCGGGCACGGTGCCGACGGACGTCGTGGCGACCCCCACGGTGGCGCGTGCGCCGAGGGCTGCCAGGACCAACGTTCCGAAGGCGATCGCGTCGGCGGCCGGGGCCAGCACGAGCAGGTCGCCGTGGTGGTCCGCGGAGATCCCGCGGTGCTGGACGGCGAAGCGCGATGCGGCTCGCGCTGCCGCGCCGCGGTCACCGTCGATGATGGCGGTGGCCAGGACCAGCTGGGCGTCCGGGTCGAACGTGTGCCGGCGCGCTCGCTCGCGCAGCCGGTCGGGGTCCAGCTCGCGACCCTCGACGAGGTCGACCAGCAGCTGGGTGCCGAGGCGCTCGCTGGCCTCCGCGACACTGCGCGCGAACACGAGCACCAGCGCCGTGACGAGGGCGCCGCGCTCCAGGGTCCGCTGCTCGACCGGGTCGAGGGGGCTGGTCCTGCCGTGCAGGATCACGGTGGTGACGTGCTCTCCCGCCGCAACCGCCGCTGCGACCCAGGTGTCCCCGGCCTGGATCGCGTGTCCGGAGCGGGCCGACTCCCTGGCGACCTCGAGGATCGCTGTGCGGTCGTCCACGTCGGACCCGGCCAGGAGCTGAGCGGCGGGGTCCCAGGCGGCCACGTCCCCGTCCAGCACCTGCGCGAGCACCTCCACCACCTCCGCCACGCCGCCGCCGGCGAGGAGCAGGTCGGTCATCTGCTCGTGCGCCAGCGCGGCCGCCTCCACCGACGTCGCGTGCGCGGAGATCGTCCGGTTGGCCTCGTCGAGCCGGGCGAAGAGCCGCGCGTTCTCCAGGGCGACGGACGCGTGCGCCGCGAACGACATCAGCAGCGAGACCTCGTCGGGCGGGAACTGTCGCACGGTGCGGTGCACAGCGAGCAGCGCGCCGATCACGCGGCCCTCGACGAGCAGGGGCACGCCCAGGATCGCCCGGATGCCCTCGCCCGCCACCGCGTCGTCGATGTCGTGTCGGTGCACGAACCGGGCGTCTGCGCGGTAGTCCGCGGTGAAGTAGGGCGCGCCGGTCTGGGCGACCAGGCCCAACAGCCCGGTGCCCAGTGGCAGTCGAAGTGTCCTGAACTCCTGGGTCAGCGCGCCGTCGGTGACCTTCATGTAGGAGGCGCCCTCGACCTCGTCGTTCAGCGAGAGGTAGGTCATGTCGGCGCCCAGCAGCACGCGGGCCCGCCGGACGATGGCGGTGAGGATCTCGTCCAGGTCGCGGATCGCGGTCAGGTCGTGCGCGGTCTCGTAGAGCGCTGACAGCTCGGCCTCGCGGGCGCGATGGCGCGCGATCACGTCACGCAGGCGGAGCGCGCGGTCGTAGTCGCCGGCGCGCCCGGGGTGGGCCTCGACGAAGCGGTCGAACTCGGCGCGGTCCGCGCCGGAGTAGAGGAGGTCGAGGAAGCTCGCGTCGGCGTCGGCCACGTCAGCCGCTCACCCGAGGTCGAGCGCCGGTCGGTAGAACTCCGGACCGGCAAAGGGGCCGCCGACGTGCGCTGCCTCCATCTCGTCCTCGTCGCGGGGCTCGATCCCGTCGCGGTACGTCGCCGCGTCGTCCTGCGGCTCGTAGCCGAGCCGGCGACCGGGCTCGAGGTCCCACCAGGCGTCGGCGTTGTTGCTGATGCCGTAGACCACCGCGTAGCCGGGTGCCGCTGCGGTCAGCGCCGCCTCGACCATGCGGACGGCGTCGTCGGGGGAGAGCCAGGTGGCGAGGTTGCGGTGGGTCGCCGGCTCGGGCAGGAAGCTGCCGATGCGACAGCTGATCGCGTCGATCGAGTGGCGGTCGGCGTACAGCCTCAGCAATGCCTCTGCCGCCACCTTCGCCACGCCGTAGAACGTGTCGGGGCGGGGGAGGGCGTCGTCGGAGACCGGCCCATGGCCCTCGGCCGGGCGCGGGCTGCGACCGACGGCGTGGTTGGAGCTCGCGTAGACCATGCGGGTGACGCGATGCTCCACCATGGCGTCGAGCAACGCGGCCGTGGTGATGACGTGCGAGGTGAGCTCGGTGGGCAGGTCTCGCTCATCGGGGATGCCGGCGAGGTGGACGACGCCGTCGAGGTGCTCGTCGGCGAAGACCGCACGCACGGCCTCCGGGTCGCTGCAGTCGACGGTGTGCCAGTTGCCGGTGAAGCCCTCGGGCTCCGGGACGAGGTCGAGCCCCACGACCTCGTGCCCGCGCTCGCACAGACCGAGGGTCACGACGCGACCGATCGACCCGGCTGCGCCGGTCACCAGCACGCGCATCAGCCGGCGCCGTTCACAGGGCAGGCACGATCTGGCCGAGGAGGTCGCCCATCCGGCTGGCGGCGGCCTTGCCGGCCTCGAGGACCTCCGCGTGGTCGAGGGGTTCGCCGCTGATCCCGGCGGCGAGGTTGGTGACCAGGCTGATCCCCAGCACCTCCATGCCGGCCTCGCGGGCCGCGATGGCCTCGAGGGTCGTGCTCATGCCCACGAGGTGGCCACCGATCGCGCGCACCATGCCGATCTCGGCGGGGGTCTCGTAGTGCGGGCCGGGGAACTGGACGTAGACGCCCTCGTCGAGGCTGGGGTCGATCTCCTTGCACAGCGCCCGGAGGCGAGGCGAGTAGAGATCGGTGAGGTCGACGAAGTTGGCGCCCTCGATCGGGCTGGTGGCCGTCAGGTTGATGTGGTCGGAGATCAGCACGGGCTGGCCGGGCCTGAAGGTGTCCTTCAGGCCGCCACAGCCGTTGGTGAGCACGATCGTCGAGCAACCCGCTGCTGCCGCCGTACGCACGGGGTGGACCACGGCAGCGACGCCCTTGCCCTCGTAGAAGTGGGTGCGGCTGAGGAACACCAGCACCTGCTTGTCACCGACGGCGACGCTGCGGATCTTGCCCGAGTGACCCACGACCCCGGCCGCGTGGAAGCCAGGCAGGTCGGTCGTGGCGATCTCGGCAGTGGCCGGACCGAGCGCGTCGACGGCCGGCAACCAGCCGGAGCCGAGGACCAGGGCGACGTCGTGGCGCTCGATGCCGGTGAGCTCGGCCAGCTTCGCGGCGGCCTGCTGGGCTTGGGCGGTGGTGTCGTTCACCGGGCGATCCTAGGACCTCGCTCCGGGAGAGGCAGGATGTGGGCATGCCGCACAGCGACGAATCGATCCCCACGGACCTCGAGTTCCACGAGTACGACACGCGGCTGGCGGCGTACGCCGTGATCGTGGACACCGAACATGCCCAGGACCGGGTCCTGTTGTCGTGGTGGAACGGCGAAGGGCACGGCGAGCCGGGCTGGTCGCTGCCCGGTGGCGGGGTGGACCTGCCCGAGACGGCCGAGCAGGGTGCGATCCGCGAGGCGCGGGAGGAGACCGGCTTCGACGTGGAGCTGACCGGCCTGCTCGGGGTCGACTCGCACGTCGTGAGCCCTGGTGAGCGGGTCATCGACACCGGCCGTTGGCAGCGGTCGCTGCGGATCCTTTTCAGCGCGCGGGTCGTCGGTGGATCGCTGGGGACCCTGGAGGTCAACGGGTCCACCGACTACGCCCAGTGGGTCCCGATCGCGTCGGTGCCTGACCTGCCGCGAGCCGGCATCGTCGACGTCGGGCTCGCGGCCTTCCGGGGACGCGGGGTCTGACCCGACCTTCCTCGGAGCCAGACAGCGCAGGCGAAACGTGCCAACCTGATCCGGTTCACTGAGGCGGCGACCGGCGTCTTCCGGTGTCGTGTCCCGGGGAGTCCTTGCATGTTGCGTCGCGTGATCAAGTTGGTGCTGGGTCCGCTCGTCGCTGCAGTCGTCCTGCCGGCCGCTCCTGCCCACGCCGCGGCTGCGATGAGCGTCAGCGTCTCGTTTCCCTCGACGACCCGAGTGGGCCAGGCGGACCTGCCGGCCATGATCCAGGTGGCCAACCAGTCCAGTGCGGGGGAGTTGGTCATGCTGACGTCTCTGACCCTGCTTCCGTCCTGCGCGTCGCTCGTCAGCAAGGCCCGTGCCAGACCCCGGACGCGGGCGTCTTCGCAATCTCCAACACTGCAGGGGGGCGTGTCGGCACTGCATGCGCCGGCGTCCTCTTCACCATCAGCCTCATCGACCCGGTTGCCGGGCGTTACCGGCTCACGCCGTCGCAGCCGATCGTGCTCGGTGGTCCGTCGGGGTCTCCCGCCGCCAGCTGCCTGATCGACTTCATCCTCGGCGTGTCCAGGGCCCCCACCGTCGACAGCAACCCGATCAGTCCGTGCCTGCAGACGACCGCCTCCGCGACCGTCGCCGGCGACACCCTGTTCGGCGATTCGGGTCGAGACTCCCTCGTCGGTGGGCGCGGTCAGGACATCCTGTTCGGCGGCCTCGGTCTGGACCGCTGCCGCGGAGGCAGGGTGGAGGATAGGGTCTGCTGCTGAGGGCCTGATCCTCGGTGCGACAGCTACAAGCCAGTGGATCGGCAGTCGCGCCGGCGCAGGTTCGCGACGTAGTCCTCGGGCGCCGAGGCCGCCTCGGCGGCGTCGGCCAGCACGCCGAGGTAGTGCGCGCTCGGCACGCCACCCTCGAAGGCGTCCAGCACGTAGGCCCACGCCACCATCTCCCCGGACATGGTCGACACTCGCACCCTGGTCTTGCGGTAGAGGCCGGTGTCGGCCGACTCCCAGCGGTCGAGCTCGGTCTCGTCTTCGGGAGTCACGTCGTAGATCGCGACATACACCTGCTCGAAGTGGTCCTCGACGATCGTCGCGAGGGCTCCGTCCCAGCCGTGCTCCTCCCCGCCGAAGGTCAGCCGCCACCCCGGCACCCAGCCGGTGGAGCGCAGGGGCGAGTGGGGGCAGCGCTCGCCCATGCGTGCTGGGTCCATGTTCGTCCCGTAGGCGGCGTAGAGCGTCACGGGCAGCAGGCTACCCAGCCACGACGCCGAAGTGCGCCCGCAGCCGTCGGTGTCGATGACGGAACAGGGTGGTGGCGACCAGGGCGACCACGAAGGTCGGAGTCAGCGGACGTCCCTCGACCTCGAGCACGTCGCTCACGCGCGTGCCTGCCGAGGACGCCACGACCTCGCGTCGGTGGTCCCAGCGCCGGGCGCTGAGCAGCGTCGATCTCTCCTGGAACAGGCGGCCGGGCACGACCTCGGTGAGGCGGAGCCGATCAGCATCGAACGGCAGGACGCCGAACAGCAGGAGCCAGGCCCACCCCAGGGACTCGTCCAGCGACAGGTCCTCGATCGAGGAACCCCGCCAGCGCCTCGGCATACGCATGCGCACCACGGGTCCGAGCTCGTGGTTGATCCCCTCTGGGGTCACCACCCTCGACCACACCTCGGCAGGCGGCGCCGCCACGGTGGAGGCGAACCTCAGAGTCCTCACCCGGGCGATCGTAGGGGACTCGTGCCAGCCGCTAATCTGGTCCCGTGACCCACTTCGACACCCTCGTCCTCGGCGCCGGCCCCGGCGGCTACGTCGCTGCCATTCGTGCCTCCCAGCTCGGCCAGAAGGTCGCCGTCGTGGAGGAGAAGTACTGGGGCGGTGTCTGCCTCAACGTCGGCTGCATCCCTTCCAAGGCGCTGCTGCGGAACGCCGAGCTCGCGCACACGCTCGTGCACGAGAAGGAGAAGTTCGGCATCGAGGGCGACGCCACGATGTCCTTCGGCCCCACGCATGCGCGGTCGCGGCAGGTGAGCGCCGACATCGTCAAGGGCGTCCACTACCTGATGAAGAAGAACAAGATCACCGAGATCAACGGGTGGGGCACGCTGACCGGTCCGACCGGGATCGACGTGGAGAAGGACGGCGAGAAGACGTCCTACACCTTCGACAACCTGATCATCGCCGCCGGCGCCACCGTGCGGATGCTGCCGGGCATGAAGGTCAGCGACAACGTGGTGACCTACGAGGAGCAGATCCTCGACTCCGAGCTGCCCGGCTCGATCATCATCGGCGGTTCCGGGGCGATCGGTGTCGAGTTCGCCTACGTCATGGCCAACTTCGGCGTCGACGTCACCATCGTGGAGTTCCTCGACCGGATGGTTCCCACCGAGGACGCCGACATCTCCAAGGAGCTGCTCAAGCACTACAAGAAGCTCGGTGTCAAGGTGATGTTGTCGACCAAGGTCGAGAACGTCGAGGACACCGGCTCCGGGGTCAAGGTCACCGTCAGCCCCGCCTCCGGCGAGGGCGAGAAGCAGGTCCTCGAGGCCGACAAGATGCTCAGCGCGTTCGGCTTCGCGCCCCGCGTCGAGGGCTACGGCCTGGAGAACACCGGCGTCGACGTCAGCGAGCGCGGCGCGATCGAGATCGATGACTACTGCCGTACCAACGTCCCGAACGTCTACGCTATCGGTGACTGCACCGGCAAGCTCATGCTCGCCCACGTCGCCGACGCGATGGCGATGGTCGCGGCCGAGACCATCAGCGGCGCCGAGACGATGCCCGTCAACTACGACATGGTCCCGCGAGCGACCTACTGCAACCCGCAGATCGGCTCGTTCGGCTACAGCGAGGCGCAGGCGAAGGAGAAGGGCTACGACGTCAAGACGGCCGCCTTCCCGTTCTCGGCCAACGGCAAGGCCAAGGGCCTCGGGGAGGCCATCGGCTTCGTCAAGGTCGTCGCCGACGCGGAGTACAACGAGATCATCGGCGTCCACATGATCGGGCCCAGCGTCACTGAGCTGCTGCCGGCGCTGACGCTGGCCCAGATGTGGGACCTCACCGCCGACGAGGTGGGCCGCAACGTCTTTGCCCACCCGACCCTCGGCGAGGCCGTCAAGGAAGCCATCCACGGCATCTCCGGCCACATGATCCACCTCTGATCCGGCTCAGCCGCTCGCGGCGCCCTGGTTCTTGACGTGCTCGCTGGCGATCCCGGCGGCGGTGGCCAGCGCTTCCTGGGCGTTCTCGAGGGCCGGCCGCAGCCGGCCCTCCCAGTCGGAGCGGAAGCGGGTCGCGTCGTTCCCGATCCAGTCGGTGTCGGCGAGCTGCGCCTCGAGCCGGGCACTGAGCTCGTGCACCCGCGCGCCCGCATCCTGGAGGTCCGCCCCGAGTACGGCGACCACGGCCATGTCCATGCCGCGCCAGCTCATGAGTCGGTTCCCGTCGCCTGATCAGCCAGGCTCCGGATCCGGAGGCGGAGGCCCTCGACCCTCTCGGGAATGGCCACGGCTCCCGATCCGGGAGCGGAGGTGACCGACCAGCAGCCATCCGGGCCGGAGAACACTCCGATGAGCTCCGGCCGGCTCACGGTCCTGGCCCGAGTGCCTGCTTCGTTGTCCTCGGCTGCGGAGATGACGACGACGTCGGCACGCAGGTGTGCCTGTCCCAGGACCTCCAGCAGCTGTGCGGGGGCCTCCTGCTCGGACATTGCGTCGATGGACACCGTCTCTCCCGTGCCGTCGGTGGCGTCGGCGTGGAGCGCTGCGCCGACGAGCAGCGCCGGCAGGTCACGGGTGAAGCCGAGGGCGAAGCGGTGCAACCCGTCCACCGTCACTTCCTCGAGCACGACCAGCTCGTCGACAACATGGGCGTACCAGAAGTCCTGCGCGTCCACGAGGGTGCGCGCCACGGCGACCAGGCAGGTTGCGGCTTGACGAAGGGTCACCAGGGTCAGGATGTCCTCACGCAGCTTCAGCCGGACGGGACCCGGGCCAGGGTCCGCCTCCGGGTCGACGATGCCGCGGGCGACGAGGCCCCGGTACGCCGACCGTTGGGCGATCTCGATGCCCTTCGACGCCAAGGTCGAGAAGTACGGCGTCACCACGGCCCCGGGACCGTAGGTCAGCAGGGACAGCTCCTCGTCGGTGAACACCTCGACCGGCCGCAGCCGAGGCGCGACGTCCTCGAGGGGAGGGGCGCTGATCGTGGCAGTCATCGGGTGGCTCCTGAGGGGGTTGCGAGCATGGTGTGGGCCTAGGCCTTGGCGGCCCGCGTGGCGTCGTCCCGGCAACTACGCCTATGACAACTCCGATGCCATCGGGCGGGCGGCCAATGTCGCCGGCGGGTGGCTCACGGACCGCTGGTCACATCGACGGCGGCGAACCAGGCACCAGCCCGGTCCTTCGATTCGTCGATCGCATCGCCCTGCCCATCTGCCGTGGATGAACGTCTTTGCGGCGGCGATCAACCCCTCGGCGCGGGCGAGTGCCGCGCAAACCCCTTGGCCGGTCGTGCCAGCGCACGGAAGAACTTGGACAGGTTCCACATCCGTTTGCCCGTCGACCAGGCTGTCTTGAGGCCCCAGCCCCTCACCGCGGTGTCGTGGATCCCTCGGAGCACGGAGTAGAGGAAGGTGTCGCCACTGGCGATGTCCTGGGCCAGGCGTTGATGCGCAGGTGCCGGCCAGCGGTCTTCAGCTCGTCGGCGACCTTGGTCATCTGGCTCTGCGCCGGTCCGCTCCACTGCTCCTTGCACCGGTCGGCGCTCGGTCCCTGCCCGGAGTCGGTCCGCTCGATCGAGCCGGCGAGGCGTCGGGCGAGCTCGTCCAGCTCGTCGGCGGCATCCCCGAACTCGGCTGCGAGATCTGCCAGCCGCCCTGTGTCGGCACCCACCATCGTCATGCGGCAAGGCTAGGGGCGGAGCGCCGGGAACTCATGCGGAAAGTTCCGCCTTGACGGCCGCTCGGCCCACCACCCCGACCCGCTGCAACAATGGCCCCATGGACCGAGTGGTGATCATTGGCGGCGGCCCCGGCGGCTACGAAGCAGCCCACGTGGCGGCCCAGCTCGGTGCTGAGGTCACGGTCGTCGACACCGACGGCATCGGGGGCTCCGCGGTCCTCACCGACTGCGTCCCGAGCAAGACGTTGATCGCCACGGCCGAGCTGATGACCGAGGTCAGCGATTCGGCGGAGCTGGGGATCGACTTCTTCGACGACGAGGGCGACGCGACGACGACGATCCGCGTCGACCTCGCCAAGGTCAACGCCCGCGTCAAGAAGCTGGCGACCGACCAGTCCACGGACATCGCTGCCCGGCTCGAACGTGACGGTGTGCGGGTGGTGAAGGGCCGGGGTCGGCTCGGACCCGACCTCACCGTCACCGTGGGCGATGAGACGCTCCAGGCCGACGCGATCCTGGTCGCGACCGGTGCCGCGCCCCGCACCCTGCCCGGTGCGATGCCCGACGGCGACCGGATCCTCACCTGGGAGCAGGTCTACGACCTCACCGAGGTGCCGGAGAAGCTGATCGTGGTCGGGTCCGGCGTGACGGGCGCCGAGTTCGCCAGCGCCTATCTCGCGCTCGGGATCCCGGTCACCCTGGTCAGCTCGCGCGACCGGGTGCTCCCCGGGGAGGACGCCGACGCCAGCGCCGTACTTGAAGAGGTGGCCACTCGCCGCGGCATGGAGGTCCTGTCCCAGTCGCGCATGCAGTCGGTGACGCGCGACGGCGACGTCGTGACCGTGCGCCTGACCGACGGTCGCGAGGTCACCGGGTCGCACTGCATCCTGGCGCTCGGCTCGGTCCCCAACACCGCCGACCTCGGCCTCGAGGAGACCGGCGTCGAGACGGACGAGGGCGGGTTCATCAAGGTCGACCGCGTCTCCCGCACCTCGTGCCGTGGCGTGTACGCCGCAGGCGACTGCACCGGCGTCCTGATGCTGGCCTCGGTGGCGGCCATGCAGGGGCGGATCGCCATGTGGCACTTCCTCGGCGACGCGGTCGCTCCCCTCGACCTGAAGAAGGTCTCGTCCAACGTCTTCACCGCCCCCGAGATCGCCACCGTCGGCTGGTCGCAGAAGTCGGTCGACGCCGGCGAGATCGAGGTCCAGGTGGTCATGCTGCCGCTGGCCGGCAACGCCCGGGCCAAGATGCAGGGCGTGCGCGACGGCTTCGTCAAGCTCTTCATCCGTCCGGGGACCGGCATCATCGTCGGGGGAGTCGTCGTTGGACCGCGCGCCTCCGAGCTCATCCACGTGGTCTCGCTGGCCGTTGCCGAGTCCCTCACGGCGGACAAGCTCGCGCAGGCCTTTACCGTCTATCCCTCGCTGAGCGGCTCGATCGCCGAGGCCGCACGGCGCCTGCACCGCGTCGAGTCCTGACTCCTCCAGCGGGGGTCAGGCGCTGAGCTCGGCCAGCACCTGGGGCACCTGCGCCGGGATCTCGCGCGCGAGGTAGCCGGCCGTGCCCACCTCCGAGGCGAGCCGCTCGCCGGCGCGGGCATGGAGGTAGCCCCCCCACACGGCCGCCTGGTCCGGGTCGGCACCACGGGCGAGGAGTCCGCCGACGATGCCGGCCTGGGTGTCCCCGGAGCCGGAGACGCCCAGTCCGGGGCCGCCGCCGGCGATGGTCCAGGCGGAGCCGTCGGGGGTGACGACGTGCTTGTCGGGGCCGCCGCAGAGCACCACGACCCGGGAACGCTCAGCCACTCGTAGGGCAACCGCGACCGGATCCGTCTCGACCTCGTCGAGGTGGCAGTGCGCCGTACGTGCCAGCTCGGTTGGGTTGACCGTCAGCACGACCCGCCTACCGAGGCGGTGCAGGCCCTCGGGGTGCTCGGTCACGTAGGCGGAGCCCAGGGCGTCGAGCACCAGGACCGACTCGAGGTGTGGCACGACGGCCTTGATGAGCTGCTCGGCCGCCTCGGGGTCGGTGAGCCCCGGGCCGGCGACCACGACGTCGGCGGACGCCAGTCGGTCGCGCAGGTCGTCGACGGCGTCAGCGGCGATGTCGTCACCCTCCCCGCGCGGCAGCGCCACCACCGCTGCCTCCGGCACGGCCACGGCGAGGCTGGCCACCACGTCGGCCACTGTGGCCAGGACGAGCTTGCCGGCTCCCGCGCGCAGCGCGGACTCGCCGGCGAGCAGTGCGGCGCCCGGGGTCGAGCGGCTGCCGCCCAGCACGAGGACCTGGCCGCGTGACTCCTTGCCGGACCCCGCCTGCGGCAGCGGCCACTCCCGCAGGACTGCCGGCGTCACGACGACAGGTTGCCCGCTCACGACGCGTCCTGCGTGGCCCCGCTTGCGGCATGCGTGCTGTCGTGACGAGGCTCGCGGGTGACCTCGACATCCGCGCGATCGACCGCGGTCGTGTCGGCGAACTGGTCGAGCTCGAAGACCAGGTCGGTCTCTGCCCGCGAGTAGCGCGTGAACGAGGCGTTGGGGATGGGGGTCTGGCGATCGATCTCGAGCAGTTCCTGCTCCGAGACGTCCTCCAGCACGTAGCGGAAGGCACTGATCACGGCCTGGTGGGTGAACAGCCACACCCTCTCGCGGTCGTAGCCGTGGCGCAGGTCGTCCAGCAGGCTGCGCACGCGCAGCACGACGTCGGCCCAGCTCTCCCCGGACGGCGGCTGGTAGTAGAACTTGCCCAGGTGCTGTCGACGCTCGGCCTCCTCGGGGTAGCGGGCCTTGATCCCGAGACCGGTCAGCCCGTCGAAGACACCGAGGTCGCGTTCGCGCAGCCGTTCGTCCAGCACCGGCACCAGACCGCAGTCGGCGACCACGCGTCGAGCCGTCTCGGCCGCGCGCCGGTAGGGGGAGCTGAGCACGACCGTCGGCCCGCGGTCGTCGTCGGCCCCGGCGAGCCAGTCCTTCACAGCGTCCGCCTGCGCCTGTCCCGTCTCGGACAGCTCGACATCGGCGTCGCGGGCGTCGAGGTCGAGGCGCTCGGCCCCCTGCTCTCGCGCCTGCGCGTCCGCGAGGTTGCCCACGCTGTGTCCGTGCCTCACCAGCACGATCTCGACCGGACCTGTCTTCCACCGGGGCCGCATCAGCCACTCACCTCGTGTTCCGTTGTCGGGTCGTCACGGGAGTCGTGCCCAAACAGACCGCGTCCATGCGCTGGGGACCCTCACCCGTCTCCGCCGCCGCCACCGCCGTCGCCGCCACCGCCGTCGCCGCCACCGCCGCCGCCGTCGAAGCCACCGCCGTCACCGTGCCAACCGGAGTAGTCGTGACCGCCGATCATGCCGCCCCTGTCCCAGGCGCCCGGGTCGGACCAGGCGACGGCCCCGGCCGCTCCCCAGCTGTCGCCGCGCCCGGTGGCGTAGGCCATCGTGAGGCGGTCGGCCGCCATCCGGTTGTCGTCCACCAGGTCGGCGTACCACCCCTGCGCCCAGGCGGCGTAGGCCGGACCTGCGGCGAACCACGGTGCGCGGCGGTTGCCGAGGCGGACCAGCCTGACGTCCGGTGCCTCGCCGGCGGTCAGGCGTTCCAAGTCGCGGAAGCAGACGGGTACGGCGCGGGGCACACCGCCCGGCGGCGCCCACTCCACGTCGTGGCGGGCCGGACCGTGTGCCGGGTTGAAGAAGCAGGGTTCGCGGCGGGTGGGTCTGGGGCTGCCGTCGCGGTCGGCGAGGACGCAGGCATGCGCGAATCGTCCGTCCGTCAGCGTGCGGGTCACGGCTGTGATGTCGGGGGCCTGTCCCGCGGCGGAGAGCTGCGCCTTCGCGCGCTCATAGGCGTCGAGTGCCTGCTCGTAGTCGCCGCGCATGGTGTCGTCGAGCTCGCTGGTGAGGGTCTCGACATGCAGGTTGCTGAGCTCCTCTCCGAACGTCGTCACGTCCTCATGGGCAGCCCTGCGCACCAGCCTGAACGCCTCGAGCTCTGCCAGCCGAGCCTCGCGCTGTCGCCGGCCGATCCGCACCATGAGTCACATCCCGCCCCCGGCGGCTTGGCCGGCCACGTCGACGGACTGGTTGATGTAGGCCTCGGCGAGGTTCTTCTTGTTGTGGGAGGTGGACCGCTCGTGGGCGAGGGTCTGGTGCCGACGCAGGACCTTCTCGATCCCACCGGCATCGTGGACCGGCACGCGGCGGTCTCCGACGCGGATCATCCGGATCTCCGGTGCGGCACCGCCCTCGAGCCGGCGGGCGTCGGACGCGCAGACGGAGACGGTCCGCTCGACTCCCGACGGTGGCGACCACTCCAGGTCGCGGACGCTGGGTCCGTGGCGGGGGTCGAAGAAGCACGGCTCGCGGCGGGCAGGCAGCGGTTCACCGGCCTGGAGCGAGAGCACGGCGGCGCGGTGGTAGCGCGCGTCCTGCAGCAGCTGGTCGCCGGCCAGGACGTCCTCAGCCGTCTCGGAGGTGCGGACCCGTTCCTTGGCCTGCTCGTAGTGCTCGAGGGCGCGGCGGTAGTGGTGCGTCGCCTCCTCATCGAGTTCGCTGCCGAGGGTCTCGAGGTGGAGCTCGGCGAGCTCCTCGCCCAGCGCCGTCACGTCGTCGTTGGCCAGCTTCCGCGCGACCCGCCAGCGGTCTGCCTCCGCGAGGTCGCGTTCACGTGCCTCGCGTGCCCGGCGGAAGGGGTTCAGGCCCATGTCACCAGCCTAGTGCTGAAGGGAGCAACTACAGGCATGTAGTTCTGCTGACCCGGTTGTTCCCGAGCGATGCCCGTGTTCTGATCGATCGTCACGTGAGTCACACCAGACCCACAGAACACGGAAGTAGGGTCCTCGATGCCCCGTCCGACCCGTCCCGTGCCAGCCGCGGTGAGCGCCCTCGTGGTGGCCGTCGCGGCGGCAATGGCGACCACATCGCCCGCGTCGAGCAACCGCCGGGCCGAGGTCTATCCGGTCACCGGGCCGAGCACCATCACGCTGTCGGGACACGGCTACGGCCACGGGCACGGCATGTCACAGTACGGCGCCGAAGGCGCGGCAAGAGCCGGGCTGACCTGGCAGCAGATCATCGAGTTCTACTACCCGGGCACCTCATGGGGGGTGCATCGGGGACCGATCGAGGTCTTGATCACCGGCGACACGAGCGATGACCTCGTCGTCGTCGCGGCGGCCGGTCTGAAGGTCACCAGGCTCCAGCCCAAGAAGGCCTGGAAGGTCCCTGCCAACGGCGCGACGCGCTGGCGGATGTCCGGCCTCGCCGACGGCCGCACCCGGGTGGACTTCCGCAAGGGCAGCAGCTGGCGCACGTGGAAGTCCTTCGCCGGCGACGGGCAGTTCTCCGCGCCCCTCGGCCGGCTGACCCTCGTCAAGCCTTCGGGCAGGGCGACCTACCGTGGCCGCCTCCGCTCGGCGTCGGTCCGGCCGGGGCAGCCGGCTCGGGACACCGTCAACGTGGTGAGCCTGGACGCCTACCTGCGAGGAGTCGTGCCGCTCGAGATCCCCGCGCTCTGGAGCCCCGACGCGGTCCGCGCCCAGGCCGTGGCCGCCCGCACCTACGCGGCCGCTGAGCGCTCCCACCCCAACGCGTCGCACTATCAGATCTGCGACACGACGCAGTGCCAGGTCTATGGGGGCGTCGACGTCGAGCACCCGGCCGCCACGCAGGCGGTCCTGGACACGCTCAGCGAAGGCCTCGTCTTCGACGGTCGACCGGCCTTCGCCCAGTTCTCCTCCAGCAACGGCGGCTTCTCCTCCGCAGGGTCGGCGCCCTACCTCATGGCCAGGGAGGACCCCTACGACGGCTGGACGGGCAACCCGCACCACACGTGGTCGGTCGTCCTCGACGACGCCGGACTCGAGCGCCACTATCCCGCGATCGGTGACCTGACCGGGATCGAGGTCGCGCAGCGCGACGGCAACGGCGAGTGGGGGGGCCGGGTCCTGAAGATGGCGCTCGTGGGCACTGCCGGACGGGCCGACATCAGCGGCGACACCCTGCGCACCGTGCTCGGGCTGAAGTCCTCCTGGTTCACCTTCACGGTGACGCCCGGCGCACCCGTCCCCAAGCGCCAGCGCTAGCGAGCCTCAGCCCAGCACCAGCACGAGGTCGCCGCCCTCGACCGCCTGGGTTCCCGGTACGGCGACGCGAGCGACCCTGCCGGCACGGGGCGACGTGATCGAGGCCTCCATCTTCATCGCCTCGATGGTCGCCACGGTCTGGCCCGCCTCGACCTCGTCGCCCTCGGCGACCCCGACGGTGACGACACCGTCGAACGGAGCGGCGACGTGCCCGCTGTCGGAGCTGTCCGCCTTCTCCGCAGCGGCGACCGCCGAGGCGACGCTGCGGTCGCGCACACCGACGGGTCGCAGCTGGCCGTTGATGGTGCACATGACGGTGCGGATGCCACGCTCGTCCGGCTCGCCGATCGCCTCGAGCCCGAGGATCAGCGTCTTGCCCTCGCCGAGGGAGACCGAGTGCTCCTCGCCGCGGCGCAAGCCGTAGAGGTAGTCGATCGTCGGCAGCACCGACACGTCGCCGTACGTCTCCCTGGACTCGCGGAAGTCCTTGGTCGGACCGGGGAAGAGGAGCTCGTTGAGGGTGGCGCGGCGGTTGCCCACGAGCCCCGCTTCCTGGCTGGCGGTGAGGGTCTCCGCCGGGCGCTTCCAGGTGCGCCCCGCGAGTGCCTTGGTGCGGAAGGGCTCCGGCCAGCCGCCGGGCGGGTCGCCGAGCTCGCCGTTGAGGAAGCCGATCACCGAGTCGGGGATGTCGAAGGCGCCCGGGTCGTCCTCGAAGGCGCGCGGGTCGGCGCCCACCGCCACGAGGTGAAGGGCCAGGTCGCCGACCACCTTGGAGGAGGGCGTCACCTTGACCACGTTGCCGAGGATCGTGTTGGCGGCGGCGTACATGTCCTCGACCTGCTCGAACTTCTCACCGAGCCCGAGCGCGATCGCCTGCTGGCGGAGGTTGGAGAGCTGCCCGCCGGGGATCTCGTGGGTGTAGACGCGACCGGTGGGGGCAGGGAGGCCGGACTCGAAGGGGGCGTAAACGCGGCGCGTGGCCTCCCAGTAGGGCTCCAGCGCGTTGACCTTGTCCAGCGACAACCCGGTCTCGCGCGGCCCGTGGTCGGTGGCGGAGACGAGCGCCGACAGGGCCGGCTGCGAGGTGGTGCCCGCCATCGCGGCGCAGGCGGCATCGACGGCGTCAACGCCGCAGTCGATGGCCGCGAGGAGCGTCGCGAGCTGGCCGCCCGGGGTGTCGTGGGTGTGCAGATGCACCGGCAGGTCGAACTCGGAGCGCAGCGCGGAGACCAGGGTGCGTGCTGCGGGCGCGCGCAGCAGCCCGGCCATGTCCTTGATCGCGAGGACGTGCGCGCCGGCATCGACGATCTGGTCGGCGAGGCGCAGGTAGTAGTCGAGGGTGTAGAGCCTCTCCGCGGGAGACGACAGGTCGCCGGTGTAGCAGAGCGCCACCTCCGCGACGGTCGTGCCGGTCGCCCGGACCGCCTCGATCGCAGGCATCATCTGGGAGACGTCGTTGAGCGCGTCGAAGATGCGGAAGACGTCGATGCCTGTCGCTGCTGCCTCCTCGACGAAGGCCTGCGTCACCTCGGCGGGGTACGGCGTGTAGCCGACCGTGTTGCGCCCGCGCAGCAGCATCTGCAGACAGATGTTGGGCACGGTCTTGCGGAGCTCGGCGAGACGTTCCCACGGGTCCTCGGCGAGGAAGCGCAACGCCACGTCGTACGTCGCACCGCCCCACGCCTCCAGCGACCACAGCTCCGGCGTCGTGCGCGCGACGTGCCCGGCGACCGCGACGAGGTCGCGGGTGCGCACGCGGGTGGCGAGCAACGACTGGTGTGCGTCGCGGAAGGTGGTGTCGGTGACGGCGACCTGGTCCTGCGCCCGCAGCTGTCGGGCGAACTCCTCAGGACCGACTCGCAGCAGGAGCTGGCGGGTCCCGTCGGGCGCCGGAACGTCGAGGTTGACGTCGGGAAGCTTGGTCATCGGGTCGACGCTGACCGGGGCGCGCCCGTGCGGCTGGTTGACCGTCACGTCGGCGAGGTAGGTCAGCAGCTTCGTGCCGCGGTCGCCGGAGGCTCGTGCGGTGAGGAGCTGCGGGTGGTCCTCGATGAACGAGGTCGTGATCATGCCCGCCGCGAAGTCCGGGTCGTCGAGCACGGCCTGCAGGAACGCGATGTTGGTGGAGACGCCTCGGATCCGGAACTCCGCCACCGCGCGGCGCGCCCGCTCGACTGCCTTGTCGAAGGTCCGGGCCCGACAGGTCAGCTTGGCCAGCATCGAGTCGAAGTGGGCGCTCACCTCGGCGCCGGTGTAGGTGGTGCCGCCGTCGAGGCGGATCCCGGCCCCGCCGGGGGAGCGGTAGGTCGTGATCTTCCCCGTGTCGGGGCGGAAGCCGTTCGCCGGGTCCTCGGTGGTGATCCGGCACTGCAGGGCGGCGCCGCGGATGGAGACCGTCTCCTGCGAGAGCCCGAGGTCGGCCAGGGTCTCGCCGGCCGCGATCCTGATCTGCGACTGGACCAGGTCGACGTCGGTGATCTCCCCGTTGACCGTGTGCTCCACCTGTATGCGGGGGTTCATCTCGATGAAGACGTAGTTGCCGTGCTTGTCGAGGAGGTACTCCACCGTCCCGGCGTTGCGGTACCCGATCTCGGTCGCGAACCGCACGGCGTCGGCGCACATCCGCTCCCGCAGCTCGGGGTCGAGGTTGGGCGCAGGGGCGATCTCGACGACCTTCTGGTGGCGCCGCTGCACCGAGCAGTCACGCTCGAAGAGGTGCATGACGTTGCCCTCGCCGTCGGCCAGGATCTGGACCTCGATGTGGCGGGGCTGGACGACGGCCTGCTCGATGAAGACCGTGGGGTCGCCGAAGGCGCCCTCGGCCTCGCGCATGCAGGTCTCGATGGCCTCCCGCAGCTGGGCGCGGTCGTCGACGCGGCGCATCCCCCGGCCGCCGCCGCCGGCGACAGCCTTGACGAAGAGCGGCTCGGGGATCTCCTCTGCGGCCGCGACCAGCACGTCCACATCGGTGCCGGGCTCGACGCTCCTCAGGGTCGGGACCCCGGCGGCCTTCGCCGCGGCGATGGCCCGGGCCTTGTTGCCGGTCAGGGTGAGGACCTCGGCACTCGGACCGATGAAGGTGATGCCGGCGTTGGCACAGGCCTCGGCCAGCGCGGGGTTCTCCGAGAGGAAGCCGTATCCCGGATAGACGGCGTCGGCGCCGGCCTTCAGAGCCACCGCCACGATCGCGTCCGGGTCGAGGTAGGCCCGGACGGGGTGGCCCCGCTCGCCGATCTCGTAGGCCTCGTCCGCCTTCAACCGGTGCTCGGACCCGCGGTCCTCGTAGGGGAAGACCGCGACCGTGCGGGCGCCGATCTCGTAGGCCGCACGGAATGCTCGGATCGCGATCTCGCCGCGGTTCGCGACCAGCACCTTGGAGAACATGCCCGAAGGTTAGAGGTCGACGTCCGTCGCGTTTGCTACTCGTCCGTACGGCGGGCGCCGGGACCCGACGATTCAGCCGGCGGCGATCGCGCGACCCGCTGCCCGCCCGGAGAAGATGCAGCCGCCCAGGAACGTCCCCTCCAGCGCGTTGTAGCCGTGCACGCCGCCACCGCCGAAGCCCGCGACCTCCCCAGCGGCGTACAGGCCCGGGATCGGTGTGCCCGACGTGTCGAGGACGCGCGAGTCGAGGTCGGTCTGGATCCCGCCGAGGGTCTTGCGGGTCAGGATGTTGAGGCGTACGGCGACGAGCGGGCCGTTCTCGGGATCGAGGAACGCGTGCGGCTTGGCGACCCGGACGAGCTTGTCGGTGCGCGAGCGGCGGGCGTTGGCCACGGCCATCAGCTGGAGGTCCTTGGAGAAGTCGTTGTCGAGCTCACGGTCGTGGGCCTCGACGATGCGACGGACGTCCTCGGTGTCGAGCTGGGGTCCGCGGGCGAGCTTGTTCATACCCTCGACCAGCTCCTCGATCGTGTCGGCCACGGCGAAGTCCTCGCCGTGCTCCTTGAAGGCCTCGACCGGCCTGGGTGCACCCTTGGCCAGTCGGCTCTTGAGGAAGACCCTGATGTCCTTGCCGGTCATGTCGGGATTCTGCTCCGAGCCGGAGAGGGCGAACTCCTTCTCGATCACCTTCTGCGTCAGCACGAACCACGAGTAGTCGTGCCCGGTCGAGAGGATCTCGCGCATCGATCCCATCGTGTCGAAGCCCGGGAAGTTGGGTGCGGGCAGGCGCTTGCCGTTCGCGTCGAGCCACAGCGACGACGGGCCGGGCAGAATCCGGATGCCGTGGTCGGGCCAGATCGGGTCCCAGTTGTGGATGCCCTCGGTGTAGGCCCACAGCCGGTCGCGGTTCACCACGGCAGCCCCGGCATCCTCGCTGATCTGGAGCATGCGTCCGTCGACGTGGGCCGGCACACCGGCGATGAGGTGCTCGGGCGCCGGGCCGAGCCGTTCGGTGGGCCAGTGCTTGCGGATCAGGTCGTAGTTGTGGCCGATGCCGCCGCTGGTCACGATGACCGCCGGAGCACGCAGCTCGAAGGTGTCGACCTCGTCGCGCGACGACTTCTCCCCGCGGGGGAGGTCGTCGTCGGCTGACAGCACCGCGCCTCGTACGCCGACGACCGCTCCATCTGATGTGACGAGCTCGTCGACGCGGTGCCGGAACCCGAAGCGGACCAGCCCGGCCTGCTCGGCAGCGACGACCGGCTCCGCGAAGACGCGCACCACCTCGGGCCCGATGCCCCAGGTCAGGTGGAACCGCGGCACGGAGTTGCCGTGGCCCTCGGCACTTCCGCCGCGCTCGGCCCACCCGACCAGCGGCAGGAACCGCAGGCCGAGCTGGTGGAGGTAGTCGCGCTTCTCGCCGGCCGCCCATGCGACGTACGCCCGTGCCCACTGCTCGCCCCAGAGGTCCTGGTCCTCGAGCCGGTCGAAGGCTGCCGATCCCCGCCAGTCCTGCAGCGCGAGGTCGACCGAGTCCTTGATGCCCATACGGCGCTGCTCGGGGGAGTCGACGAGGAAGAGTCCGCCGAGGGACCAGAACGCCTGGCCGCCGAGGTTGTTGCGGTTCTCCTGGTCGAGCACGAGCACAGACCTGCCCGCCTGGACGAGCTCGTAGGTCGCCACGAGCCCGGCGAGGCCGGCTCCGACGACGATGGCGTCGGGCGCGAAGGCGGGTGTGGTCTCGGACGTCATCGTGTCTCCTGGTGGTGGGTGAAGAGGGGTTGGGTGAGCTGGGCGAGGAGGCGGAGCGTGGCGTCGTCCCGGTCCTGATCGGGCAGGACCTGCGCGACGGCCGCTTCGCCGTCCAGGTAGTTGACGACGACCCGCACGACGTCCTGGGCTGCACCGCTCCACTGGTCGCCGAAGAACGCGGCAGCGGCGGCCGCACTGCGACGGTGGTAGTCGCGCAGCGCGGGGCCGAGGTCCTCGCGGAGTGCGTCGTCGGTGCGCGCGGCCCGGACGAGCTCGTGCCAGACCTGGTTGGACCGCGACCTCACCAGCGAACGCAAGGCGGTGAGGCCCTCGAGCACGGTGTCGGGCCCCGGTCGGACGGCGCGGAACTGCTCGGCGAAGTCCTCGGTCTGGCGCTCGGCGACTCGCTCGGCCGTGGCGACCAGCAGGGCCCGGCGGTGGGGGAAGTGGCGGAAGAGAGCGCCCTGGCTCAGGCCGGCCTGGGCGCACACCGCCGCCACGGTCGTGCGGGCGTAGCCCGACTCGGAGATGACCACCTCGACGGCGTCGAGCAGGCGAGCGGTGGTGGTGTCGCGGCGCTCGGCCTGGGTCCGTCGGGTGGTCACAGTGAGAGGCTACAACATAGAAAGCGAGTGCTCGCTATCTGAGTGGAACCGGCGGACACCTTGGCTGCGGTGGCATGATCTGCCGGTGCATCCCTCCCCTCGCGCCCGCCGGGTCCGTCTGTCCCGCCTGGCCGCCGTCGCCGTCCTCCTCGCGCTCGTGGCGACCGCCTGCTCTGGCAGCGACGCCGCCGAGGAGGGAGGTTTCCCGCAGCAGTCCTTCGGTGACCTCCCCGCGGAGATCGACTACGTGGCCATGGGCGACTCCTACAGCGCGGGTCCACTGGTGACCACCGTGCGCTCGGACCCGTCGGGCTGCGTGCGCTCGACCGACAACTACCCCGCGTTCCTGGCCGGCTGGTTGGACGTCGAGACCTACACCGACGTCACCTGTTCTGCCGCTGACACCGGCGACTTCACCCGTCGGCAGCAGATGGTCGACGGCAAGAGAGTGGCGCCGCAGCTCGACGCGGTGTCGACCGACACCGACCTCGTCACCCTCGGCATCGGTGGCAACGACTTCGGCATCTTCTCCTCCCTGGTGGGCTGCGCGGAGGGCTGCTCGCCGAAGCAGCAGAAGCGCCTGCTCCGCGATGCTGCCCGGGTCGAGGCCCGGGTGCGCAAGGTCGTGGAGGCCATCACCGACCGGGCCCCGGAGGCCGAGGTCTTTGTCATCGGCTACCCGCAGGTCCTGCCCGAGGACGAGTCCTGCGGCGCCGTACCCCTGACTCCAGCGCAGCTGGACGCCGCTGCCGAGATCGCCGGCCGGCTCAACGGGTCGCTGGCGGCCGGTGCCGAAGGGGCCAGTGCGTCGTACGTCGACGTCAGCGACGCCTCCGAGGGCCACGACGTCTGCGCCGGCAAGGCCGCCTGGATCAACGGCCCCGAGATGCTGCCCGGCATCGCCGCGCCGTTCCACCCGGTGCTCGACGGCATGCGCGGGGTGGCCGCCGAGGTCTTCTCCGAGATCACCGGGGACGAGGCGCCGCAGGCCGAGCGAGCAGCGCCTCCTCGCGACGCCGTGGTCCGCAACTAGGAGCCGAACTCCTGCCACCAGGCAACGGTCTCCTTGAGACCGATGTCGAACGGCGTCGGCGCGAGGCCCAGCCGTGCCTCGCTGTCGGTGGAGTCGACGACGAAGGGTCGGTCGAACATGTAGCCCACCTCCACCAGCTCCCGCGTGCTCGGTGAGACCAGACCGACCGCCTTCAGTGCCCAGCTGGGAAGGGCCGACATGCGCGGCGCGGGGACGCCTGCCGTGGCGGCCACCTGGGTGATCAGCTGGCGTTGCGTGACCGGGGAAGCGGTGGGGGCGTGCAGGAAGGTGTCCCACAGCTCGGGGGTGGCGGCTGCCCGGATCATGGCGGCCGCGAGGTCGGGCACGTAGGTGAACGAGTGCGGCTGGTCGAGGCTGCCGACGACCCGCATGGTCTTCCCGGCCAGCACCGTGGGGATGAGCCGCTCGCCGGCGTGGGCGTTGAGCACCCGCGGGCCGTAGAAGTCGGACGCCGCGATGCTGATCGTCGCGGTGGTCGACGCCGCTCGCTGGGCCAGGAGGTCGGCCCGGACGCCGAGCTTGCCGCCCGTGGCGGTGCGGGGCAGGTCCTCGGTCATCGGGCCGTCGACCGGGCCGTAGGAGTAGAGGCTCTCCGGGAACACCACGACCGCGCCGATCCGCCCGGCGGCCTCGAGCACCGTCCGCTCCGCCGCGGGAAGCTCGGCCCGCCAGGTGCGTGCGTCGTACGCCGAACCGTGGATGCAGTGGTGGACCACCTCTGCTCCGTCGATCGCACTGGCGAGCTGGTCGGGCCGCGAGACGTCGACCCGCCGCCGCTCGACCATCGGGTGGTCGGGGCCACTCCCCGAACGGGTCAACAGTCGCACCTGCTGGCCGGCCTCGGCGAGCTGCAGGGCGACGGTCGCGCCCACGGGTCCGGCTCCGGTGATGACGTGTACGGCGGTCATGGTGCTCCTCGAGTTCGGGAGAGCAGTGCTCTCGTTTCGTTGAGGATGACACGCACGTGGATCAAAAGCAAGAGCACCGCTCTCTTATGCAACGCATGCTCCCTCCGTGTGCCATGATCGGCCCATGGCAGCGACGACACCGCGAGCGCGAGCCCGCGAGCAGACCATGCGCGACATCGTCCGGATCGGGCGTCAGCACCTGGCGACGGATGGCGCCGCCGCGCTCTCGCTGCGGGCCATTGCCCGCGACCTGGGCCTGGTGTCCTCGGCTGTCTATCGCTACGTCGGCAGCCGGGACGAGCTGCTGACCCTGCTCGTCATCGACGGCTACGACGAGCTCGGCGACGCCGTGGACGAGGCGCTCGGCTCAGTCGCCGCAGCGAACCACGCCGGCCGCCTGCGGGCGATCGGTCGCGCGGTCCGCACCTGGGCGCTGGCCGAGCCTGCGACGTACGCCCTGCTCTTCGGCAGCCCCGTGCCCGGCTACCAGGCACCCGCCGAGCGCACCACCGGGCCGGGGACGCGGGTGATCCGTCGTCTGGTGCAGGTGTGGGAGGACGCCTGGCTTGCTGGTGCGACCAGCCACGACGGGGGACCGGTCTCGCCCCGCCGGTTGAGCCGTGACCTGGCCCGGATCCGGCGCGAGCAGGGCATTACCGCACCCGACGAGCTGATCGCTCGGGGGGTGCTGGTGTGGGCTGCCCTCTTCGGCTGCATCAGCTTCGAGGTCTTCGGTCAGTACGGCGCCGACACCATCACCCAGCCGCAGGACCTCTTCGAGCACCAGCTGACGGTGCTTGTGGAGACCGTCGGCCTGACGCGTTGAGGACTGCTCAGCCCTTGATCTCGCAGATCACGGCCCCGTTGGTGACAGTGGCGCCCACCTCGGCGTCGAGCCCGGTCACCGTGCCGGCCTTGTGGGCCTTGAGGGGCTGCTCCATCTTCATCGCCTCGAGGACCACGATGACGTCGCCCTCGGCGACCTCCTGGCCGTCGGTGACGGCGACCTTGACGATCGTGCCCTGCATGGGGGAGGAGACGGAGTCGCCGGACGCCGCGGCGCCGGCCTTCTTCGCCGACCGCTTCGGCTTCTTCGCCCCACCGCCCGAGCCGGAGCCGACGGAGACTCCCCCGAGACCCGCCGGAAGGACGACCTCGAGGCGACGGCCGCCGACCTCGACGGTGACTGACCGGCGCTCGCCGGCCTCCTCGGCCTCCGCGGTCTCGCCTGCGTAGGGCTCGATCTGGTTGTCGAAGTCGGTCTCGATCCAGGTCGTGTAGACCGTGAACTCACCCTCACCGGAGGGTGTCGAGGGGCCCACGTAGGCGGGGTCCTTGACGACGGCCTGGTGGAAAGGGATCGCCGTGGGCATGCCGTCGACCACGAACTCGTCGAGCGCGCGACGCGATCGCTCGAGCGCCTGGGTGCGGTCGCGACCTGTGACGATGAGCTTGGCGATCAGCGAGTCGAAGTTGCCCGGGATCGTCTCGCCCTTGTTGTAGCCCCCGTCGAGTCGGATGCCGGGGCCCTGCGGGGGAGCCCACTCGGTCAGGGTGCCGGGCGCCGGCATGAAGTTGCGCCCGCCGTCCTCGGCGTTGATGCGGAACTCGATCGAGTGGCCACGGATCTCCGGATCGCCGAAGCCGAGCTCCTCGCCGGCGGCGATGCGGAACATCTCGCGAACGAGGTCGATGCCGGTGACCTCCTCGGAGACGCAGTGCTCGACCTGGAGGCGGGTGTTGACCTCGAGGAAGGAGATGGTGCCGTCGGCGGCGACGAGGAACTCACACGTGCCGGCCCCGACGTAGCCGGCCTCCTTGAGGATGGCCTTGGACGAGTCGTAGAGCTTCTTCACCTGGTCGTCGCTCAGGAACGGCGCGGGCGCCTCCTCGACGAGCTTCTGGTGACGACGCTGCAGCGAGCAGTCGCGGGTGGAGACGACCACGACGTTGCCGTGCTGGTCGGCCAGGCACTGGGTCTCGACGTGACGGGGGCGGTCGAGGAACTTCTCGACGAGGCACTCGCCGCGGCCGAAGGCACCGATGGCCTCGCGCACGGCCGACTCATAGAGCTCGGGGATCTCCTCGATGGTGTGGGCCACCTTCAGGCCACGCCCGCCGCCACCGAAGACGGCCTTGATCGCGACCGGCAGCCCGTGGGCGCGAGCGAACTCAACGATCTCGTCGGCGTCCCTCACCGCGTCCTTGAGGCCGGGGGCCAGCGGCGCGTTGGCCTTCTGGGCGATCTGCTTCGCCTTGGCCTTGTCACCGAGGGCGTCGATCGCCGCGGGCGAGGGGCCGATCCAGATGAGCCCGGCGTCGAGCACGGCCTGGGCGAACTGCGCGTTCTCGGCGAGGAAGCCGTAGCCCGGGTGCACCGAGTCGGCGCCGGAGTCGCTCGCGACCTTGAGGATCTTCTCGATGTCGAGGTAGGTCTCGGCCGGTGTCGCGCCACCGAGGGCGTGGGCCTCGTCGGCGAGCCGGACGAACTGCGCGTCACGGTCCGGGTCGGCGTACACCGCGACACTGCCGATGCCGGCGTCCTTGCAGGCGCGGACGACCCGCACTGCGATCTCGCCGCGATTGGCGATGAGGACCTTCTGCAAACCCTGCGACTGGGGCACGAAATACTCCTGGTCTTCCTCGACTGGTCTTCGCGGAGACTATCGCCCCCCGCTCCGCGTGCCGACCGTGGTGCGGTGTGCCGAGCACCACAGGTTAGCGCTCGCTAACCCCCGCGCGTTAGCCTCGTCACATGAGCTTCGAGTTGTCTCCCGAGCACGAGCAGTTCCGCCGCAGCGTCCGCGACTTCGCGCAGGCCGAGATCGCGCCCCATGCCGCGCAGTGGGACCGCGACCACCACTTCCCGACCGACGTCGTGAAGAAGATGGGTGCGCTGGGCCTGATGGGCCTCACCGCTCCGGAGCAGTACGGCGGCGCAGGGCTGGCCGGCGAGGACGGCGGCTTCACCTCGCTCTGCCTGGCCATCGAGGAGATCGGCCGCGTCGACCAGTCGATGGGCATCACCCTCGAGGCCGCGGTCGGACTCGGCATCAACCCGATCCTGACCTTCGGCACCGACGCCCAGAAGGACGAGTACCTGCCGGCCCTCGTCGCGGGCGAGCAGCTGGCCGGCTTCGGGCTGACCGAGCCGGGGGCCGGCTCCGACGCCGGGGCGACGAAGACCAAGGCAGTGCTGTCCGAGGGCGAGTGGGTCGTCAACGGCGCCAAGCAGTTCATCACCAACTCCGGCTCCTCCATCACCTCCCTGGTGACGGTCACGGCGCGCACCGGTGACCGTGGCGGTGGCCGCCCCGAGCTCTCCACCATCATCATTCCCAGCGGCACGCCCGGCTTCACTGCCGAGAAGCCCTACGACAAGCTCGGTTGGCACGCCTCCGACACGCACCCGCTGTCCTTCGAGGACTGCCGCGTGCCCGAGGCCAACCTCCTCGGCGAGCGCGGACGCGGCTACGCGCAGTTCCTCAGCACCCTCGACGACGGCCGGGTCGCCATCGCGGCCCTCGCCGTCGGCTGCATCCAGGCCTGCCTCGACCTGTCGCTTGAGTACTCGTTGGACCGCCAGACCTTCGGCGGGCCCATCGGACGCAAGCAGGGTGTGGCGTTCCAGATCTCCGACCTCCAGGTCATGCTCGACGCCTCCCGGTTGTTGACCTACAAGGCCGCTGCCATGAAGGACGCCATGGACGCCGGCGCCGGTGTCTCGATGAAGGACTTCAAGCAGGCGGCAGCCGTCGCCAAGCTCTACTCCACCGAGTCGGCCGTGACGGCGACGCGGATCGCCACGCAGGTCTTCGGCGGCTACGGCTTCATGGAGGAATACCCGGTGGCGCGCTTCTACCGCGACGCCAAGGTGCTCGAGATCGGCGAGGGCACCTCGGAGGTCCAGCGGATGCTGATCGCCCGGGGTCTCGGCCTGCCGGTCGAGTAGTCCCGGTCGCGACACGGCACCTGCGGAGGTTCGTTGCCGTTTCGTTGATCTCGTGGCCGTAGCCTGATGTCGTGACGTCGAGGGGCCGTCGGCTGGCGGGGGAGATCTGGCGCTACCTGGCCGTGGGGCTGGGGGCGACGGTTGTTGCTGTCTTCCTGTTCAACTGGCTGGTGCACGGCATCGGCATGGCCGACTCCGCACCGCTCAACGGGCACCCGATCCTTGGCTACGTCCTCGCCAACCTCGTCGGGACGGCGATCAGCTACCGCGGCACCCGGTGGTGGGCCTTCCGGCACCGCACCACGACCCACGTCGACGGTGGTCGAACCGCTTTCGTGGCGATCAGCGTCGTGACGATGGCCATCCCGATGGCCTGCCTGTCGATCAGCCGCAACCTCCTCGGTCTCGACGACCCGTTCTCGGACAACATCTCCGCCAACGTCATCGGATTGGCGTTCGCCAATGCCGCGCGGTTCGTGCTGACGCGGCAGTACGTGTTCGGCGTACACGAAGAAGCAGAGGTCCTCGACCGCGTGTGATCGGTCAGGCCGTGCCGGACGCCGTCCAGAGCGCGGTCCACTCGTGCCCCAGCTCGGCCACCAGCTCACGCACCAACGGCAGGCTGACACCGACCACGTTGTGGTGATCGCCCTCGATCCCGGTCACGAACGCGCCGCCGAGGCCGTCGACGGTGAAGGCGCCGGCCACGTGCAGCGGCTCGCCGGTGGCGACGTACGCCGCAATCTCGGCGTCGCTCAGGTCCGCGAAGTGCACGGTCGTGCTGGCCGTCGCAGCGGCGACCCGCCCGGTGCCCATGTCGCGCAGGCAGTGGCCGGTGCGGAGCACGCCCGACCGGCCGCGCATGGCGCGCCAGCGTTCGACGGCCGTCGCGGCGTCGGCCGGCTTGCCCAGCGCCTGGTCGTCCAGCTCCAGCACCGAGTCGCAGCCCAGGACCAGTGCGACCGCCGGCACGTCGTCGCGCTCAGCGACCGCCGCGCACTTGAGCTCGGCCAGCTGCAGCGCCAGCTCCGCCGGCGGGAGCCCGTCGAGCTGGGACTCGTCCACGCCGCTGACGATCACGACCGGGTCGATCCCGGCGCTGCGAAGGGTGGCCAGACGGGCGGGTGAGGCGGAGGCGAGGACGAGCTGCATGCCGCCGACCCTAGGGCGTCAGCGTCTGACCCCAGGTCGGGCGGTGCGTGAGCCACATTCCTGGGCGGGCGGATTCCAGACAGTCACGCAACACCGGGGTGTTTTGTGGTTTCGATGAGTAGTTTCTCAAGCGTTTCGGCTGGGGTGCGGAATGCGTGTCTCTTGCGGGGCCGGGCGTTGAGTTCGGCTGCGAT
>NZ_JAOPXV010000191.1 GCF_025964975.1 Nocardioides sp. | reverse complement strand
AGGAGCGGAGGATCGTCACCGCGATCCCCGGCCCCGAGTCGTTGGCGCTGCACGACCGCAAGGTCGCCAGCGTCGCAGCCGGCGTCGGGACGACCCTTCCCGTCTACATCACGGCCGCGGGCGGGGGAGTCGTCGTCGACGTCGACGGCAACCACCTCATCGACCTGGGGTCGGGCATCGCCGTCACCACGGTCGGTTCCAGTGCCCCGAGGGTGGTCGAGGCCGTGCAGCGGCAGGTGGCGGCGTTCACGCACACCTGCTTCATGGTCACGCCCTACGACGGATACGTCGCGGTGGCCGAGGCGCTCAACCGACTCACCCCGGGAGATCACGAGAAGCGGACGGCGTTGTTCAACTCGGGTGCCGAAGCGGTCGAGAACGCGGTCAAGATCGCACGGGTCGCGACCGGCAGGGACGCCGTGGTCGTGTTCGACCACGCCTATCACGGGCGGACGAACCTGACGATGGCGATGACGGCGAAGTCCATGCCCTACAAGCACGGCTTCGGGCCGTTCGCGCCGGAGGTCTACCGCGCGCCGGTGTCCTACCCGTTCCGCGACCACAAGGAGGTCGACGGTCAGCTGGCAGCCGCCCGGGCCATCGAGATCATCGAGAAGCAGGTGGGTGCCACCAATCTGGCTGCCGTGGTGATCGAGCCGATCCAGGGCGAGGGAGGGTTCATCGAGCCGGCGCTCGGGTTCCTGCCCGCGCTGGCCGCGTGGTGCCGGTCCAACGGTGTCGTCTTCGTCGCCGACGAGGTGCAGACGGGGTTCGCGCGCACCGGCGACATGTTCGCCTGCGACCACGAGGGCGTGGTCCCGGACCTGATCGTCACCGCCAAGGGCATCGCCGGGGGCCTGCCGCTGTCGGCGGTCACCGGCCGTGTCGAGCTCATGGATGCCCCGCACGTGGGTGGGCTCGGAGGCACGTACGGCGGCAACCCGCTGGCCTGCGCCGCCGCCCTGGCGGCCATCGAGACCATCGAGGCCGACGGCCTCGTCGAGCGGGCGCGTCAGGTCGAGCGGCTGATGAAGGACCGGCTGCAGCGGCTCCAGGCCGACGACGACCGTATCGGTGACGTCCGCGGACGTGGCGCCATGCTCGCCGTCGAGCTCGTGGTGTCCGGGACCACGAACCCCGACCCCGACCTCACCAAGGCCCTGGCCGCGAAGGCCCACCAGACCGGCGTGATCGTGCTGACCTGCGGCACCCACGGCAACGTGCTGCGCTTCCTGCCGCCCCTGGCCATCAGTGATGACCTGCTCCACGAGGCCCTCGACGTCCTCACCGAGATCCTGGCCAGCACCCGATGACCGCGACCACGGCGACCTTCGAGGTCCTCGATCCGGCGAGCCTGGCCGTCCTTGACGTCGTCCCCGACCAAGGACCCGACGAGGCGCGCAGGGCGGTCGACGCCGCGAGCGCCGCGTTCCGGCCCTGGGCCGCCACGGCACCCCGGGCACGCTCCGAGTTCCTGGCCCGCGCCCATGGCCTGATGCTTCGTGACCGCGATCGGCTCGCTGCCCTGGTCTCCGCGGAGAACGGCAAGTCGCTGACCGACGCCGCGGGGGAGGTGACCTATGCGGCCGAGTTCTTCCGCTGGTTCGCCGAGGAGGCGGTCCGCCCGGGCGGAGAGTACGGCGAGTCGCCGAACGGCGGCACCCGCACGATCGTGCGGCACGCACCCGTGGGAGTTGCGGCCCTCGTCACCCCGTGGAACTTCCCCGCCGCCATGGCCACGCGCAAGATCGCACCCGCGCTCGCCGCCGGCTGCACCGTGGTGCTCAAGCCCGCGGCGGAGACCCCGCTCACCGCCCTCGCCGTCGCCGCGCTCCTCAGCGAGGCGGGCGTGCCCGACGGTGTGGTCAACGTCGTGACCACCACCGACGCCGCGAGAGTCGTCGGCGCCTGGCTCGACGACCCGCGGGTCCGCAAGGTTTCCTTCACCGGCTCGACCGGGGTCGGGCGCGTGCTCCTGCGGCACGCCGCCGAACGGGTCGTCAACGCCTCGATGGAGCTCGGTGGCAACGCGCCCTTCGTGGTTACCGAGGACGCCGACCTCGACGCAGCGGTCGCCGGGGCGATGATCGCGAAGTTCCGCAACGGGGGACAGGCGTGCACCGCGGCCAACCGGTTCTTCGTCCACACCGCGGTCCTTGACGAGTTCGTCGCCAGGTTCGGCGCGGAGGTCGAGAAGCTGAGCGTCGGCGCCGCGAGCGACGGCTGCATGATCGGTCCGCTGATCAGTCAGGCGGCGTGTACCCGTGTGGAGCGCGCGGTCGCGGAGGCCGAGGCCGACGGAGCCTCCGTGACGCACCGGGCGGCCCTCCCCGACTCGGCCGCCGGCTACTTCGTCGCGCCCCGTGTGCTGGTGGATGTCGCGCCGGACGCAGCCATCGTGGCGGAGGAGATCTTCGGCCCCATCGCCCCGATCATCGGCTGGGACGACGAGGCCGCGATGCTCGACCAGGTGAACGGCTCGGAGTACGGCCTGGCCGCCTACGTCTTCGCTGGGGAGCTCGGCCGGGCACTGCGCCTCGGGGAGTCGATCGAGTCGGGCATGGTCGGCATCAACCGGGGGCTCGTCTCCGACCCGTCGGCCCCGTTCGGGGGGATGAAGCAGAGCGGGCTCGGACGCGAGGGCGCCCGCGACGGGCTGCGGGAGTTCCAGGAGACGCAATACCTCAGCGTCGACTGGCCGGGGTGACCCGAGGCCCCACCCTGGCACCGCCTAGCGTTGGTGCGTGACGACGGAGAGTGTGTACCCGCAAGCCGATCAGCCACTTCGCGCGCTGTGGAAGCGGTATGCCGCCTACCGTCCGCGCTTCATCGCAGCCGTGGTGGCCTCGACAGTCAACAAGGTCGCCGACGTGGTGCCCGAGCTGCTCATCGGCGCAGCGGTCGACGTCGTCGTACGCGGTGACGCCTCGTTCGTCGGCGAGGTGCTCGGTGTCGAGTCGCGCTACGCGCAGCTCGGCTGGCTGGCTTTCATCAACGTCGTCGTGTGGATCATCGAGTCCGGCTCGCAGTATGTCGCCGACGTGCTGTGGCGAGGGTTGGCGCAGGGGGTCGAGCACGACCTGCGCGTCGAGGCCTACGACCACGTCCAGCACCTCGACCTGGGCTGGCACGAGGCGCGACCTGCGGGCTCCACGCTCGCCACGCTGAACGACGACGTCAACCAGCTCGAACGCTTCCTCGACATCGGCGCCCCGGCGATCCTGCAGACCGCGCTCAACGTGGTCCTTGTGGGCGCCGTCTTCGCCGCCGCCTCCGGTCAGCTCCTGCTGCTGGCGTTCCTGCCGATCCCGGTCATCGTCGTCGGGTCGTTGGTGTTCCAGCGACGGCTGGAGCCGCTCTACGCCCGGGTGCGCGAGGCCGTAGCCGATCTCTCCGGCACCCTCAGTGCCAACCTCGCCGGCATCGCCACGATCAAGGCGTTCACCGCGGAGGACCGCGAGCGGGACCGCGTCAGCGCCGTGTCGGCCGCCTACCGTGACGCCAACCGGACCGCGATCCGGTCGTCGGCGGCCTTCGTCCCACTCGTGCGGATGGCGATCCTGGCCGGCTTCACCTGCACGCTCCTGCTCGGCGGGTGGGCGACGCTGCGCGGCGAGCTCGAGGTCGGCCTCTACTCCGTGCTGGTCTTCATGACCCAGCGCCTGCTCTGGCCGCTGACCGAGGTCGCCGAGGTGCTCGACCTCTACCAACGAGGACGCGCCTCGACCAGCCGCATCCTGGGACTCCTCGAGGAGCCGGTCACCGTCCCTGCCGGTGCCACCGCACTCGCTCGGCCGGTGCGGGGCCGGATCGAGCTGAAGGGCGTCCGCGCAGGGTACGGCGACGGGCCGGACGTGCTGCACGACATCGACCTCGTGGTGCCGGCCGGCGAGACGCACGCCATCGTCGGTGCCACCGGCTCGGGCAAGTCGTCGCTGCTGCGGCTCGTGCTCCGGTTCGACGACCCCCGCTCGGGCCAGGTCCTGCTCGACGACGAGGACGTCCGGGATCTCGACTGGGAATCGCTGCGCGGCTCCATGGGCTACGTGGCCCAGGACGTCTTCATGTTCGCCGGCTCGATCGGCGAGAACATCGCCTACGGCCGCCCCGACGCCACCCCGGAGCAGGTCCACGCGGCCGCCGAGGCGGCCGCCGCCCTCGAGTTCATCGACGCCCTGCCGGCCGGGATGGGCGCCTGGGTCGGCGAGCGCGGCGTCACCCTGTCCGGGGGCCAGCGTCAGCGGCTCGCGCTCGCTCGAGCACTGCTGCGCGACCCCGCACTCCTCGTGCTCGACGAGGCCACCAGCGCGGTCGACAACGAGACCGAGGCGGCCATCCAGCGGTCCCTGAGACGGGCCACCGCCCAGTGCACCGCCCTGGTCGTGGCGCACCGCCTCTCGACGGTCCGTCATGCCCACTGCATCTGGGTGCTCGACGCGGGCCGGATCATCGAGAGCGGCACCCACGACGAGCTGCTCGCCCTCGACGGGGCCTATGCCGCCCTGTGGCGGGTCCAGACGGGCGAGCCCACGCGCGTCTAGGGGAGCGGCGGAGGTCCCTCGTGACGCAGCCGCGGCTCGGTCCGCTGCGCGGGGCGGAGGCCGTGCTTGTCGGCGTAGAAGGCCCGGATCAGGCCCATGTCGGCGGCTACGTCGCCGCTGGGCATGAAGGTGGGACCGGAGCCGACGGTGCGTGAGGGGCCGTCGATGAAGGCCAGGGTGACGGGCAGCCCGGTCTGCTCGGAGAGGCGGAAGAACCCGGACTTCCAGTAGTTGGCCTTGCTGCGGGTGCCCTCGGCGGCGATGGTCAGGAGGAACTGGTCCGAGCGCGCGATGAGGTCCACGAGCGCCTTGATGTCGGCCGCCGGATTGTCGCGGTCGATGGACACCGCGCCGGTGCCGCGCATGATGGGACCGAGCGGTCCGCGGAAGAACTCCTTCTTCACCATGATCCGCGGGTGGCGGCTCTGGCTCCAGGCGAGCAGCAGCGAGATGACCCAGTCCCAGTTGGACGTGTGGGGCGCCCCCACGACGATGCCGTGCGTGGGGAGCGACCCTTCGGTGCGCCATCGCGCCAGCCGCAGGACGGTGCGGGCCAGACGAGGACGGATCACCATGCGTGCCATGGGGGTGAGGCTACTGGTGACGGGCGCCAAATATGCGGTGGTCCCGGGTGGATACGATCGAACGACCCGCAAGCCCCGCCGTACCTCACCAGGAGTCACTGTGTCCGAGATCAAGGTCGTCCGCACCCACGCTGGTCGGCGTGAGGAGCAGACCGCCACGACGGGCACCAAGGCCTGGGAGCTCTTCCGCGACGACGCCGACGTCATCGCGGCTCGGGTAGCAGGCGAGCTCAAGGACCTGTCCTACGAGCTGCGCGACGGCGACGAGGTGGAGAGCGTCCCGATGGCCAGCCCCGACGGGCGCGACATCCTGCGGCACTCGACCGCCCACGTGATGGCCCAGGCCGTGCAGCAGCTCTGGCCCGAGGCGAAGCTGGGCATCGGTCCGCCCATCACCGACGGCTTCTACTACGACTTCGATGTCGAGACCCCCTTCGTGCCCGAGGACCTGGTCAAGATCGAGTCGGCGATGCGCAAGATCATCAAGGACAACCAGCGCTTCGAGCGCCGCACCACCACCGACGCCGACGCGATCAACGAGCTCAAGGACGAGCCCTACAAGCTCGAGCTGATCGGCCTCAAGGGTGGCGCGGGAGCCGACGACACCGAGGGCGCCAGCGTGGAGGTCGCCAGCGACGCCGGTGCCGAGCTGACGATCTACGACAACCTCGGTCGCAACGGCGAGGCGAAGTGGTCCGACCTGTGCCGCGGGCCGCACGTGCCGACCACCAAGCGCATCCCCGCCTTCAAGCTGATGCGCACCGCCGCGGCGTACTGGCGAGGAGACGAGAAGAACAAGCAGCTCCAGCGCATCTACGGCACCGCGTGGGAGACCAAGGAGGCGCTCGAGGAGCACCTGCACCGCATCGAGGAGGCCGAGCGGCGCGACCACCGCAAGCTCGGCCGCGACCTCGACCTGTTCAGCTTCCCCGACGAGCTCGGTTCCGGTCTCGCGGTCTTCCACCCCAAGGGCGGAGTCATCCGCCGGGTGATGGAGGACTACGTCAAGCAGCGGCACATCGAGGAGGGCTTCGAGTACGTCGCCACCCCGCACATCAGCAAAGAGGGGCTCTTCCACACCTCCGGGCACCTGCCCTACTACGCGGACACCATGTTCCCGCCGATGGAGATGGAGGGCAGCGACTACTACCTCAAGGCCATGAACTGCCCGATGCACAACCTGATTTACCGTTCGCGCGGTCGGTCCTACCGTGAGCTGCCCCTGCGGCTGTTCGAGCTCGGGTCGGTCTACCGCTACGAGAAGTCCGGTGTCGTGCACGGGCTGACCCGCGTCCGAGGCCTGACGATGGACGACTCGCACTCCTACGTGATGCCCGAGCAGGCCGCCGACGAGATCAAGCACCTGCTGAGCTTCCTGCTCGGACTGCTCAAGGACTTTGGCCTGGACGACTTCTACCTCGAGCTGTCCACCCGCGACGACTCCAAGCCCGACAAGTTCATCGGGAGCGACGAGGACTGGACCAACGCCACCCGCATCCTGGAGGAGGCGGCGGCCGAGTCGGGCCTGGAGCTGGTCGCCGACCCCGGTGGTGCGGCCTTCTACGGTCCGAAGATCTCGGTGCAGGCCCGCGACGCGATCGGCCGGACCTGGCAGATGTCGACGGTGCAGTACGACTTCAACCAGCCGAAGGGCTTCGGGCTGGAGTATCAGGCGGCTGACGGCTCCCGCCAGCAGCCGGTGATGATCCATTCCGCCAAGTTCGGCTCGATGGAGCGCTTCATGGGCGTCCTCGTCGAGCACTACGCGGGTGCCTTCCCGCCCTGGCTCGCGCCGGTGCAGGTCCAGGCGATCCCGGTCGCGGACGCGTTCAGCGACTACCTGCACGACGTGGCGCGGCGGATGAGGGCGCAGGGGATCCGGGTCGAGGTCGACGACTCCGACGACCGGATGCAGAAGAAGATCCGCAACGCGCAGCTGCAGAAGGTGCCCTTCATGATGATCGCCGGCAACGACGACGTCGAGGCGGGTGCGGTCTCCTTCCGCTACCGCGACGGACGCCAAGACAACGGGGTGCCGTTGGAGGAGGCGATCCAGCGCGTGCAGCAGGCGGTCCTCGCGCGCGAGCAGGTCTGAACCCGACCTGCCCGAGTCCAGGTTCTAGCTACGGGTGATGCGCTCGCTCGACAAGCGCTTGGTGTAGCGGCGGCAGGGCGAGATCCACGTCCGGCCGCCGGCACTGACCTCGTACGGCAGGTCGCCGGCGTCGTGCCAGCCGCGCTTCTCGTAGAAGCGCCGGGCGCGGGAGTTGCCGGCGACCACGGCAAGCCAGGCCTCGTCGTGACCCGCGACCGCGACCTGTCGCTCGCCCTCTGCGAGCAGCAGCGCCGCCAGCCCGGTGCCGCGAGCTGCCCGTCCGACGAAGACCTGCTCCAGCTCGTCACCGGCCACCATCACGAACCCGAGCACCACCTCACCGCTCTGGTCGACGGCCACCGTCGTGTCGGCGACCCGGTCAGCGGTGCGCTCGTGGAAGGCCGCGCGCGTGCGAAGCGCGGTGAGACCGTCCGGCACGTGTCCCGCGTGTCCGTCGTGCCAGCCCTCGTGCCACAGGTCAGCGACGGCGGGCATGTCGGCCGACGTGGCCGATCGGATCGTGACCATGGCTGCAGCCTAGGATCACCCGCATGCGCGAGGAGAGCCCTGACGGCCTGACCAGGCTGTGGACGCCTTACCGCATGGCCTACGTCCGCTCCGACACGACCGCCGACGGCTGCCCGTTCTGCCGGATCCCACAAGGCGCCGACGAGGACAACCTGATCGTGGCTCGCGGAGAGCACACCTACGCGGTCCTCAACCTGCACCCCTACAACCCGGGCCACCTCATGGTGCTGCCCTTTCGTCACGTGGCCGGGCTGGAGGACCTGACGTCCGAGGAGTCGGCCGAGCTGATGGCGCTGACCCAGCAGGCCATCCGCGCGATCCGCAGCGTCAGTGCTCCGCACGCCTTCAACGTCGGGCTCAACCTCGGTGGGCCCGCCGGCGGCTCGCTGGCAGACCACCTGCACCAGCACGTCGTCCCACGCTGGTCGGGCGACGCCAACTTCATCACGGTGATCGGCAAGACCAAGACCCTGCCGCAGCTGCTCGAGGACACCCGGGCGCTGCTGGCCGAGGCCTGGATCAACTAGGCGGACCAACTAGCCGGCTCAGCCAGCCCGGCTGGCCGGCAACCCGTCAGCGCTGGGGGTGCGGGTGCTCCTCGGACCGCCCCTGGAACGCCAGGATCGTGGGGTTCTGGATCCGCCCGGCCCGGATCTCGATGGCCCGGCTGATCGTCTCGTCGCCGAGCCACGCCTCGGGACCCGACAGCACGGTCTCGATGAAGGGCATCAGTGCCTCACTGTTCTCCCAGGTCGCGGAGTTCCAGAGGTACGACGGGCTGTGGTCGACCGCGTAGTAGTTCACGCGGTCCGCCACGGTGAACATCGGTTCCTCGAACGACGTCGGGACCGCCCACGAGAAGCCCATCGCCTCGTCGCAGGACACGTCCACGATCAGGCTGCCCTGCCGGAACGCCGGGAGGTCCTCGGTCCGGAGGTAGGTCAGCGGGGCATTCGGGTCCTGGAGCGTGCAGTTGACGACGATGTCGTTCTCGGCGAGGTACGGCGCCAGCGGCATCCGGCCCCGCTCGGTGATCACGTGGCTGACGGCTGGGTCGTCGGGGTCGTGGTCGAACTGACGGATCCGCACCGAGTGGATGGGGGACCCGACGGCGGCGACGCCGCGGTTGGTGAGCACCGCGACCTGGCTCACACCGTGCGCGTTCAAGGCGGTCACCGCCCCTCGAGCAGTGGCGCCGAAGCCGATCACGACGGCACTCAGGCGACGGCCGTAGTCACCGGTGATCCCCACGAGCTCCATCGCCTGGAGCACCGAGCAGTAGCCGGCGAGCTCGTTGTTCTTGTGGAAGACGTGCAGGCCGACCGAGCCGTCGACGGTCCAGTGGTTCATCGCCTCGAAGGCGATCAGGGTCAGCTCGCGGTCGATGGCGAGCTGCGTCATCTCGGAGTCCTGGACGCAGTGCGGCCACCCCCACAGCACCTGACCGGCGTGCATGGCCGCGACGTCCTCGTGCTGGGGCTTGGGCAGCACCACGACGTCGGAGCCGGTGATGATCTCGTCGCGGGAGGCGAAACCGGCCACGTGCTCGGCCAGGTCCGCGTCGGTGCGGCCGAACCTCTCGCCGTACCCGTGCTCGAGGGTGATGCGTGCGGCGATCTCCGGGGCGATCCTGGGCAGGTGATCGGGGTGGAGGGGGAGACGGTGCTCGTTCTCCTTGGTCGACGTCCCGACGACGCCGAGGCTGAGGAGACTCACTTCTTCTTGGTGCCCAGGTTCTCCGAGGGGCTGCCCCCGCTGGCCTTGTCGCGCTTGTCGGCCCGCTTCTCCTTGATGGACTTGCTGGTCTTCTTGGTCATGCCCTGCCGCGGCGACTTGTCGGCCATCGGTGCTCCCTGGTCGGGAGCCTGGACGGCTCCATGCGGTCAGGGTACGCGGCCCGTCCACCCGGGTATCGCCGCCCGACGCACGACCGCCGGTAGCGTGCCTGTCGTGGATGACGCGGAGCTGGCGACCAGGCTCGTCACGGAGGCAGGCGCCCTGGCAGCGGCGATGCGACGAGGCGGGCTGGGAGCCGAGACCAAGACGAATGTCTCCGACATCGTGACCGCGGCCGACCGCGCAGCCGAGGCCCAGGTGGTGGAGATCCTTCGGCGAGTCCGGCCCGACGACTCGATCGTGGGGGAGGAGGGCGCCGACCACGCCGGCACGAGCGCTCGGACCTGGGTGATCGACCCGATCGACGGCACCTACAACTTCCATCGCGGACTCGACTGGTGGTGCAGCGCGGTCGCCCTAGTGGACGGTGAGCGTCTCGTGCTGTCGGCGGTGCATCATCCGACGTCGGGGACGACGTTCCTGGGCGGACCCGGACTGCCGAGCACCCGCGACGGCGTGCGCCTGCCGGCGCTGACCGACCGTCCTCTGAGCGAGTCGTGCGCGACGACGTACCTCCACCCTCCCTTCTACGACGGCGAGGTGGGGGCGGCCTTCGTCCGCGCTGTCACGGGCGTCGCCACGTTGCGGATGATGGGCTCGGGGACGATGGACGCCATGGCCCTCGCCCAGGGACACAGCGACGTGATCTTCCAGCACTCGGTCCCCGACTGGGACCGGCTGCCGGGGGCAGCGATCATCCGTGGCGTCGGCGGCGAGTCCCGCGTGGTGTCCGCGGCGGGCGTCGAGTGGCACGTCGCGGGGGTGCCCACGGCAGTGGCCGAGGTCTGCAGCGCCCTGCTCGGCGAGTAGCCTCGCGGCCGTGGAGAACCAGAACAGGCCCCGGTCCAACGTGCTCAACGAGTCGGTGCTCGACCGTTTCAAGGGCTTCTGGCAGGGCGTCGTGCTGCAACCCTTCATCAAGCTCTTCATCCGGCTCGGGATCAGCCCCGACACGGTCACTGTGATCGGGACGGTCGGCGTCTGCGCCGGGGCGCTCATCTTCTTCCCACAGGGGATGCTCTGGCAGGGCGTCCTGTTCATCACCGCCTTCGTCTTCAGCGACCTGATCGACGGCGCGATGGCCCGCACGATCGGTCGCAAGGACACCTTCGGCGCCTTCCTCGACTCCACCCTCGACCGGGTCGCCGACGGCGCGATCTTCGCCGGCCTCGCTCTCTACTTCGCCTGGGTCGCCGAGGACAAGCTCTACCTCTGCCTCGCGCTCGTGTGCCTCGTCATGGGCTCGGTGACGTCCTATGCGCGCAGCCGCGGCGAGGGGCTCGGCTTCAACGCCAAGACCGGCATCGCCGAGCGGGCCGACCGGCTGGTGGCGATCCTGGTCATGACGGGTCTCGGTGACCTGCTCGACCTGCCCATCCTCTACGAGGTGACGCTGTGGCTGCTCGCGGTCGCGAGCACCGTCACCGTCATCCAGCGGATCCTGCTCGTACGCCGACAGGCCCTCGATGCCGTCAAGCCGGACGAACGCCACTAGAATCAGGGCATGGCTGAGCAGACCCCCACCGCCCCCGAGTCCACCTCCTCCACCGGTACCTCGCGCGTCAAGCGCGGCATGGCCGAGATGCTCAAGGGCGGGGTGATCATGGACGTCGTCACCGCCGACCAGGCGAAGATCGCGGAGGACGCCGGCGCGGTGGCCGTCATGGCCCTCGAGCGCGTCCCGGCCGACATCCGAGCGCAGGGCGGGGTCAGCCGCATGAGCGACCCCGACATGATCGACAGCATCATCGAGGCCGTGTCCATCCCGGTCATGGCCAAGGCCCGGATCGGCCACTTCGCCGAGGCGCAGGTCCTCCAGTCGCTCGGAGTGGACTACATCGACGAGTCCGAGGTCCTGACCCCGGCCGACTACGCCAACCACATCGACAAGTGGAAGTTCACCGTTCCCTTCGTCTGCGGTGCGACCAACCTGGGCGAGGCGCTGCGCCGGATCACCGAGGGCGCGGCGATGATCCGCTCCAAGGGCGAGGCCGGCACCGGTGACGTGTCCAACGCGGTGATGCACATGCGCACCATCAACGGCGAGCTCCGCCGGCTCTCCTCGATGGAGGCCGACGAGCTCTACGTCGCGGCGAAGGAGCTGCAGGCGCCGTACGACCTCGTCAAGGAGGTTGCCGAGGCCGGCAAGCTGCCCGTCGTGCTCTTCACCGCCGGTGGCATCGCGACTCCCGCCGACGCCGCGATGATGATGCAGCTCGGCGCCGAGGGCGTGTTCGTCGGTTCGGGCATCTTCAAGTCCGGCAACCCCGCCGAGCGCGCCGAGGCGATCGTGCAGGCCACGACGTTGTTCGACGACGCCGACGTGGTGGCCAAGGTCAGCCGCGGCCTCGGTGAGGCGCTGCGCCGCATCTCCGAGGGCGCGGCGATGATCCGCTCCAAGGGCGAGGCGGGGACCGGCAACGTCGTCGAGGCGACCCGGCACATGCGCGCCATCCGCGCCGGCATCAAGCGC
>NZ_JAOPXV010000134.1 GCF_025964975.1 Nocardioides sp. | reverse complement strand
CTTGTCGGCCGCCACCACGAGGTAGGTGTCGTCACCGTCATGGCGGACGACGCGCGACGGGGGCACGGTCTTGTCGCCGTCGAGGTTGTCGGTGATGTCGAGGAGGCCCGAGATGAACGTGGTGTAGCAGGCGATGCCTTCGGCCAGCCACTCGTCGCGGTTGGCTGGGTCGGGCAGCTGCTTGCAGAAGAACCCTCCATTGGCACCCACGGGCACGATGACGGTGTTCTTGACCATCTGCGCCTTGACCAGACCGAGGACCTCGGTGCGGAAGTCGTCTCGGCGATCCGACCAGCGCAGGCCACCACGGGCCACGGTGCCGAACCGCAGGTGCACGCCCTCGACTCGCGGCGAGTAGACGAAGATCTCGAACTTGGGCCTCGGCTCCGGCAGGTCCGGAATGCCTGAGGGCTCCAGCTTGAAGGACATGTAAGGGTGCAGGGACCCGTCGATCGTCTGGAAGTAGTTGGTGCGCAGCGTGCTGCGGATGTGGGTGCGGTAGGAGCGCAGGATGCGGTCGTGGTCGAGGCTGACCACGTCGTCGAGCGCCTTGACGAGCTTGTCCTCCACCACCTCGATCCGTGCGGTGCGCGCCTCCGCATCAGCCGGCAGGTCTCCCTTGCCCGGGTCGAAGCGCGCCTCGAAGAGGTCCACCAGCAACCGGGTGATGTCGACGTTGCTGCGCAGCGCGCCCTCGATGTAGTCGAGGGCGAACGGCGAGTTCCCCTGCTTCATGTACTTCGCGTAGGCCCGCAGGACGGTCGCCTGCCGCCAGGTGAGCCCGGCACCGAGCACCAGGGCGTTGAAGCCGTCGATCTCGTTGTAGCCGTCCCACACGGCGCGCAGGGCGTCGACGAACAGCGTGCGAGCCGCCTCAGGCAGGGGCTTGCCGTAGCGCAGGCCGAACTCGTAGATGTAGGACTCGCGGTCCAGGCCGGTGAGCTCGTAGGGCCGCTCGTCGACGACCTCCACGCCCATCGACGACAGCATCGGCAGCACGCCACTCAGGGACAGGGGCGAGCCGACCCGGAACACCTTGAGCCGGCCCTCTCCGCGGCCGGCATGGCGCTGCTCGAAGAGGTCGAGGTCCATTCCCTCGTCACCCTCGATCGCCATCAACCGACCGAGGTCGGCCGCGCCCGTGTGCGGCTTGAAGTCCTCCTTGTACGCCTCGGGGAAGGCGGCGGACCAGATGCGCGCGAGGCGCGAGCCGCGCTCCTCGCCGTACTCCGCCGTGACGGCCGAGACGAAGTCGTCGCGCCACGAGCGAGCCGCCTCCACCATGCGACGCTCGAGGTCGACGACGTCGAACTCCGGGATCGTCTCGCCCTTCTCCGGGTGGACCACGAAGTGCACGCGGGCCGTCATCGCCTCGTTGACGCGCGCGGTGAACTCGACGTGCTTGCCGTTCAGCTGCTCCTTGAGAATCTGCGCGAACCGCTCGCGGACCGTCGTGTTGTAGCGGTCGCGGGGCAGGTAGACCAGCACCGAGACGTAGCGGCCGTAGGTGTCGAGGCGGGCGAAGAGCCGCGGCTGGCGACGCTCGCGCGCGAACATCACTGCCTCGACGGTGGGGGCCAGCTCCTCGGCCGGTGTGTGGAAGAGCTCGTCTCGCGGGTAGTTCTCCAGCGTGTCCATCAACGCCTTGCCCGCGTGGCTGCGGGGGTCGAAACCTACCCGGCGCATGATGTCGTCGGTCTTCTCGCGCAGGAGCGGGATCCGGTTGACCGACTCGGTGTAGGCGGCGCTCGAGTAGAGACCCAGGAAGCGGCGCTCGCCGATGACCTCGCCGTTCTCGTCGAACGTCTTGACGCCCACGTAGTCGAGGTAGGCGGGACGGTGGACGGTCGCGCGGGAGTTGGCCTTGGCCAGCACCAGGAGCGTCTTCTCGCGGGCCTTGTCCTGGACCAGCGGGGGGAGCTTGGCAAATGACGTCGACATGTTCTGGTCGGCGCGCAGGATGCCGAGACCAGAGCCGGGTACGGCGCGCAGCGCCCATTCCTCGTGATCGCCACCCACGTTCTCGAGACGGTATTCGCGGTAACCCAGGAACGTGAAGTGGTCGTCGGCCAGCCAGCGGATGAAGTCGCAGCTCTGCTTGATCTCGCTGCCGCTGATCGGCGGTGGCGGGTTGTCCTCGATCTCCGCGACGACCGACAGCGCCCGCTCGGACATCTTCTTCCAGTCCTCGACGGACTCGCGCACGTCACGGAGCACGCCCTGCAGGCCCTCGACGATCTGGACCAGCTCGTCCTCGTCCACGACGCGGTCGATCTCCACGCGCATCCACGACTCGTGGACCGCCCCGAGGGTCGACTCCGCGACGACGCCGTCGTCGAGGGTGTTGACCTCCTGCAGCTGGCCGGTGATGTCGCGGGCGACCTGGAAGCGCGGGTGGATGACGACGTGCACGTTGTGCTCGAGTCGGGTCAGCTCCATCGTCACGGAGTCGACGAGGAAGGGCATGTCGTCGGTGACGACCTCCACGACCGAGCGGCCCAGGGCCGACCAGCCGTCGTCGCCCGGGCTGGGGGTCACCACGCGAACCGTGGAGGTGCCCTGGGGCCGGGTCGCGGCGCTCGCATAGTGGGAGGCGAGTGCGCCGTACACATCCTCGGCGCTGCGCCCCTGGAGGTCCTCGGGAGGGGTGTGTCGCAGGTAGGCCTCGAGCAGCTCCCGGACCCGCTTCGGCGGCGGTCCGTCGGAGTCTCCGCAGGAGCGGGCCACCTCGGCAGCACGCTCGAGCAGGTCGGCCTTGTCGTTCGCGAGCTTCACCACGAAGCCGACACTATGGGCCGCGGAGTGACGCGGACAACACGGGGGAGGTACCCGGGAGTAGTGACCGCCCCGGGGGTCCCCGTGGCCATGCCCGGCGACGCTCGGCCATGATGTCCGGACCTGACCGACCGGACCTGCTGCAAGGAGATCGCCCATGGCAACCCAGCTGCACAAGGAGCTCACCTACGACGCGAGCGTCGAGGAGGTCAGGGCGATGCTCAACGATCCCGCCTTCCGCGAAGAGGTCCTCGAGGCCCTCCACGTGATCCGTGGTTCGGTCGCGGTCGCGGGGTCCCGGCTGACGATCGAGCAGGTCTGGTCGTCCGACTCCCTGCCCTCCTTCGCCAGGAAGTTCGTCGGCGACGAGATCGTGATCGTCCAGGAAGAGACCTGGGCCACCGACCGGGCGGACATCAGCGTCACCATCCCCGGGAAGCCGGGTGACATGTCCGGGACGGCGGTCCTCGAAGCTACCGCCGGCGGCACGGTCGAGCAGGTCGACATGACGATCAAGGTGGGGATCCCCCTCGTCGGCGGCAAGATCGAGAAGCTGATCGCCGAGATGCTGGCCAACGCGCTCGACAAGGAGCACGCGACGGGCGTGAAGTGGCTGGCGAAGGCCTGACCGGCGCCCTCGGGGCGTCGTACGGCGCGCTGGTCGAGACGGTCTCGAGCCTGGGCGACGACGAGGCCTGGGTCTCCACGGGCTGCCTGGGGTGGACCGTCCGCGACCTGGTGTTGACCTGCACGCCGACGCGGTCCGCGGACTGGTCGCCGTCCACACCCCCGCTGGTCGACCAACCGACACTGACGCGGTCTCCTACTGGCGCTCCTGGGGGTCCGATCCCGACAAGGACGAGGAGAATCGGCGATTCACCCGCCTCGAGGCGGGCCTCTTCACGTGGGGCGGTCTGCGCGCCCGCTACCTCGAGGCGGCGCGCGCCATGACCTCTGCCCTCGCCGGAGCCGACCCCTCGTCCGTCGTCGCCACCCAGGGGCACGCGATCACGGTGACTGACCTGGCGAGCACGCTGGCAGTCGAGGCCACGCTGCACCACCTCGACCTGGTGACGAACCTGTCCGCTGCCGGTCCGTCGACAGCGGGCCTGGCCGAGGTGCGCCGAGGGGTCAGGGCGCTCCTCGACAGAGACCTGACCGGGTGGCCGGACGAGCGGGTCGCTCGTGTGGGGACAGGTCGCGCCGCACCGACCAAGGACGAGCTGATCGACCTCGGCGGATCACCGGTCCCGGTCTTCACCTGACGTAGCCGCGGGAAGTCGTGGGCTTCCGGGCGTTACGTCGAGGTTCATTCACGTCAATGAACTTCGGTCCAGGGCACCCCACGACCAGGCTGGCCAGCGCGTCAGCCGTCCGCGCCATCCTGACGCCGCCGGACCCAGACCACCAGCGCGAGCAGCACGAAGGGGCCGAAGGCCAGGACCAGGGTGAGCGCCTGCTCATACGGGTGCATCGCACCCAAATGGAGAGCGGTCACTCGGCATCCATGTGCGGGTAGCGGAAGTCCTTCGGCGGCACGAAGGTCTCCTTGATCGAGCGCGGCGACGTCCAGCGGAGCAGGTTGATCGCTGCGCCCGCCTTGTCGTTGGTGCCTGAGGCCCGGCCGCCGCCGAAGGGCTGCTGTCCGACCACGGCGCCGGTCGGCTTGTCGTTGATGTAGAAGTTGCCGGCCGCGAAGCGGAGCTCGCGACGGGCCCACGCGATCGCGCCCCGGTCCTGCGAGATGATCGCCCCGGTCAGGGCGTACGGCGCAAACGACTCCATCTGCGCCACGACCGACTCGAAGGCGTCGTCCTCGTAGACGTAGACGGCCAGGATCGGGCCGAAGTATTCCTCGGAGAAGATCTCGTCGGTCGGGTCGGTCGACTCCACGATCGTGGGTCGCACGAAGTAGCCCACCGAGTCGTCGGTCTGGCCACCGGCGAGCAGCGTCAGATGGTCGTTGGACTTCACCCGCTCGATGGCCTTGACCTGCTTGGCGAAGGAGCGGTCGTCGATCACGGCGCCCATGAAGTTGGAGAAGTCGGTGACGTCGCCCTGGGCGAGGCCCTCGGTGTCCGCGATCAGCTGGTCCTTGAGCTTGTTCCACACCGACCGCGCGACGTACGTGCGGGAGGCGGCACTGCACTTCTGGCCCTGGAACTCGAAGGCGCCGCGCATCATCGCGACCCGCACCACGTCGGGGTCGGCGCTGGGGTGGGCGACGATGAAGTCCTTGCCACCGGTCTCCCCCACGATCCGCGGGTAGGCGCGGTAGTTGGCGATGTTCTCCCCGACCGTGCGCCACAGGTGCTGGAAGGTGGGGGTCGACCCGGTGAAGTGGATGCCTGCGAGGTCGGGGCTGGCGAGCGCGACCTTCGAGACGTCGAGACCGTCACCGGGCAGCATGTTGATGACGCCGGGCGGCATCCCGGCCTCCTCGAGCAGCTCCATCGTCAGCGACGCGGCGAGCTGCTGGGTCGGCGAGGGCTTCCAGATGACCGTGTTGCCCATGAGCGCAGGCGCGGTCGGCAGGTTGCCGGCGATCGCGGTGAAGTTGAACGGCGTGATCGCGTAGACGAACCCCTCGAGGGGACGGTGGTCGGTGCGGTTCCAGATGCCGGGGCTGTTGGCGATCGGCTGGTCGGTGTGGATCTGCTTGGCGTAGTGGACGTTGAAGCGCCAGAAGTCGATCAGCTCGCACGCCGCGTCGATCTCGGCCTGGTAGGCCGTCTTCGACTGCCCCAGCATGGTCGCCGCGTTGATGCGCTGGCGCCACGGGCCCGCCAGCAGGTCGGCTGCCTTGAGGATGATCGAGCACTTGTCGTCGAAGGGCATCCGCTGCCACGGGAGTGCGGCGGCCTTCGCGGCCTTCAGGGCGGCCTCGGCGTCGTCGGTCGTGGAGTTCTTGAAGGTGCCCAGCACGTGCTGGTGGTCGTGCGGATGCAAGACCTTCATCTCGGCCCCGCCACAGTCGCGCTTCTCCCCGTCGACGTGTGCCGACAGGTCGTGCTGCTGGCCGTCGAGGCGCGCGAGCTCCGCCTTAAGCTCAG
>NZ_JAOPXV010000163.1 GCF_025964975.1 Nocardioides sp. | reverse complement strand
CCTCCTGAGCAAGGCGCACAGTCGTCCAAGGCTCGCAGGGCATTTCTTCCATCAGCTCTATGGCCAGCGCGATGGCGTTGACGCTGCCGGGGGCGCTGGATGCGGTGATCAGTTGACTGTAGTTGTGCGGCTGTAGTAATAGGAGGCCGTCGATCAGTAGACCTTCCAGGTGGCAGCCGATGGACGGATGAGTGCTGATGTCTGTCGGCTGGTTGAGCTCGTGCTGGACGACTTGCAGAGCCGCACGCCAGGAACGGCCTAGGTCGCCATCTAGAGTCATCTGGAACTGCAAGTCGAGTGGCAGGCTGATGCTGCGACCAAGCAGATGCTCTAGTTCAGTCTCCAAGACATGCCCCGAAACCATTAGGCACAGTTGCGAGCTTTCGGCGGACCAGACTATTTCAGCGGGCGCGTTGGGTGGGAATACTCCACCTTGCCCCACGCCGATGGGCACTGGACGTCCGCGCCCTGTGCTAGACAGCGTGTGTCCGCTAATTGGGATGTTGACGTGGAAGTTCTCTGCTTCAGCGGTGATGAGGCGAGCAGATCGTCCGTATGACAGCTTGCCTACCGTCGTGCGACCGAGTCTCAGCGTCGTCAGTTCCATTCTGAGGGCGGTTGAGGACGACGTCAGATCGAGCGTGTTTGGAAGGTAAGTCTTCGCGACGATTTGCTCTGCGTGAGCAGGGTCGCTCGTGCGCAGCACGTTGGGGCGTGCCGTGTCGGCCGTGCGAACCTCTGGCCGGCAGATCACGTAGACGTCCTTTCATTGATGACGCTAGCGGTTGCGTCTGCGCCCCAGCGAAGACCAAAGCAAGCAACCGTGTCCGTTCAGCGCTGATTCCTATCCCATGAGTGCGCGGCCGCGCAGGGCTGGTGCAGCTCTAGGGCGTGTGACGAGACAATTCTATGCGCGGGAAGGGCACAGCGTCCCGTGTCCGAGCGCGTGGGCGCCCTTTCCCCCGGAGGCCCCACGCGCTTGGCACGTTCCGACGGTCATGATGAGGTGCAATGACGAGCCGTGCGCAAGAGATCCTCTGGGACAAACATGCGATTGACATGGCTGCTCACCTCATGCATGACGCCGTGGTGGTCTACGGCGAGGATGGGCGCATCGTCGCGGTCAACCAGCTGTTGCTCGCCGCTACGGGCTACGCCCGCGACGAGCTCATCGACCGGCATGCGTTGACTCTCATGCCCGAGGATTTGCGAGATGAGTTGGCACCCCGGATGGTTGCCTACCTGAACAATCCGGCCCCCCGGGGCTTCGGCCAAGGCCTCGACCTGGCGATCCGACGTAAGGACGGGACCACATATGACGCCGACGCTGCTAACACGCCTGTTCGTGGCCCCGACGGTCTGTTGGTCATGGTCGCGATCCGCGATGTCAAGGACCTGAGCCTCGACGAGATCCGCTTCCGCAGCCTTCTTGAGTCTGCTCCGGAAGCGACTCTCATCCTCAACTCCGAAGGTCGTATCATCCTGAGCAATGTCCACGCGGAGCAGTTGTTCGGCCTGGACCGCATCCAGATGTTTGACCAGACGCTGGACTTGCTCTTTCCCAGCCCCCACGCCCAACTACTCCTCGACGGAGTCCGTGCGTGTCACTGTGCTGGCCTGGCAGGCAGGACCATTCATCCGGCCTTCGAGGTCAAAGCAGTTCGCGCGAGTCGCGAGGTTCTGCCTGTGGAGGTCCAGGTCGCACCCCTTTCGACGACGCAGGGACTGCTACTCTGCGTTTCGGTCCGAGACGTCAGCGAACGCGAACGGTTGCAGTCCGAAGCCGATCGGATCAAGGATGGGTTCCTGGCGACAGTTTCCCATGAACTTCGGACTCCGCTCACCTCGATCTTGGGATACGCCGAACTTCTCGAGGATCTCGGACCGACCCAGCTTGGAGACCGCGCCCGCAAGTTCGTTCACATCATCACACGCAGCGCCCGGAGAGAACTCCGACTAGTCGACGACCTCCTCACCCTCGCGTGGATCGCCAATGGCACCCTCGGCGTCAACCCGCACTTGCTTGACCTGAAAAGCGTGGTCCAAGACGTCGTCGAGAACAATGAACCAGCAGCACTCGACGCAGCTGTCCTGATCACTGTCTTGTACGACGACACCGATGTCTACGTTCACGGTGATCGCGACCGGCTGAGTCAAGCTATCGACAACCTCCTCACCAACGCCCTCAAGTTCGCCCCGCCCGCTAGTGAAGTCCGCATCAAGCTCGGTAGCGATGCCGACATGGCCGCCCTCTCGATTTCCGACAACGGACCAGGCATTCCCGACGCTGACATAGCCCACGTCTTCGACCGGCTCTACCGCGGGGAGCACGCCGTCAACGCAGAAAAACCCGGCGCCGGACTTGGTCTGCCGATCGTCAAGGCAATCGTCGACGCCCATCACGGCAAGGTGAACCTGACCGCCACCCCCGGCGTTGGGACTTGTCTCGAGATCCGGTTACCCCTCGTCCCAAGAGATCACACGAAAGACTGAACGAAGCGAGAAACGAGCCAACCACGGTCGTGCGCGGGCGTTCTTGGCAGCGTTGGCGCCACGTCTGCTAGGTGGGCGACGGCCGCTCGGACGGCGTCTGCGTACGAAATCAACACCGCCACGCCTGCGTGAAGCTCGGCCACCTCCCAGAGTACGGCGCGCAACCGATCGTGCACCTTCACGACGGATCCCCCACCGGCCAGCGGGACGGCTGGGTCCGACCAGGCGTGCGCCTCCGCAGCCGCTCAGGACTCGTCATATCCGCGGCCCTCGAGCCAGCCGAGGTACTGCTCACGCAGGCGAGGGCCGAGCGCCGCCGGCGCCCCGGGGGACATGCCCACGACCTCCGCAGTCTCGACTGCGAGCACCAGTCGGTGAGGATGCGGGTGACGAGCCGGCCCGCCAGATTTTGCTGATCAGCGACGCTGCTCGAGCGGCCTGCTCGCGACCGAGCGATGTCAGGCTTGGGCGATAGGTTGTCCTTGGGTCAACCCCGATAGGTTCCAGGCCAATTGGGCCTGACCATGCTTTGGAACCTTGGAGGCGTCGAGGACGCCCGGTGGGTGGAGCGATCGGTAGCGCGCTAGCCAACGCGGGACTTCGAGTCTCGTTTGTCGAACTTGCGGCCGATCTACAGACCTGGTTGGGGCGGAACCGCGGCGAAGACCGGCTCCTCGCCAAGCCGTCGAAGCGGAACCTTCCCTGGTCCGACGCATACCTGCACGAGCGGGAGGGATGGGCAATGAGACGACCCGACGGTGCTGGCCGCTGATGGCCTTCTCGCCGCGCATCGACACCTCAATCTCGACAAGAGTCAGCCCGACCCCCAGGCGGCCGCTGATCGAATCGTTGCTTGGCACTCTGCCACCTGATCGGCACGCCGTGAAGGGGTAGCGATCGTCGCCCCGGCGAGCCGGACGTCGCGATGACCCGAGGTCGCGCGGACGTCAGCAAGACCCTCGCGGCAAACGCCTCAGTCGAGACACGCAGTTGCGTCCAGCAGAGTGTGGTACGGGTCACCGGTAAGGGTGTCGCTGTAGAAGTAGCGACAGCCACCGCGTGATCCTTCGAGTGATCTCCTACAACCGACTCGAAGAAGGACACGACGATGACCGTCAACCCCATATCGACCCTGCTCGTATGCTCGAGGAACAACTGGCTCAGGCGTCGCCTGATCTGTTGCGTGAGTTGCTCGGCACGTTCATCAACACGCTGCTCTCGGCTGAGGTCGACGCGGTCTGTGGCGCCGAGTACGCCGCTGTGACACCGGAGCGGGTCAACCGTCGCAACGGCTACCGGCACCGTGACTTCGACACCCGCGCCGGCACCCTGGACGTCGCGATCCCCAAGCGACGCCCACGTCGAGGAGTTCCGCACCCGCTCCTTGGCTGAGGCCGGACCGTTCACGTTCGTGGCTGCTGACGCGCTCGTCGTCAAGGTCCGCGAGGGTGGCCGCGTCGTGCCGGTCCACGCGCTCGTTGCCACGGGAGTCAACGCCGACGGGCACCGCGAGATCCTCGGCGTCCAGGTCACCACCAGCGAGGACGGCGCCGGCTGGTTGGCGTTCTTCCGCG
>NZ_JAOPXV010000144.1 GCF_025964975.1 Nocardioides sp. | reverse complement strand
GTCGTGGACAGCCACGAGGCGGACGTGATCGTCCTCGGCTGCACCGGCATGATCGGGGTCGCCGCCGCGGTGCAGAAGCGGCTCGAGGCCGACGGTGTCTTCGTGCCCGTCATCGACCCGACGGGCGCCGCCATCCTCTGGCTGGAGTCGCAGATCCGCCTGGGAGTCCGTCCCAGCCGGGCCACCTACATGCCCCCGCCGCCCAAGGAACGCCGCATGTGAGGTCCGCCCGCAGCGGAACTCCTGACCTCGACTCACATTCTCAGCTCGGAAAGGCAGTGGCACATGCGCATCGGGATCGATGTGGGAGGCACGAACACCGATGCCGTCCTGATGGACGGCCATCAGGTAATGGGCGCGGTGAAGTCGGCCACGCAGCCTGACGTCTCCTCGGGCATCAAGGCCACCCTCGAAAGCCTCCGGGAGCAGAGCCCGTTCGCGCCGAGCGACATCCGGGCCGTCATGATCGGCACCACCCACTTCATCAACGCGCTCATCGAGGCCCGGCAGCTGGCGCCCACGGCCGTGCTGCGGCTGGGGCTGCCCGCGACGAGCTCGCTGCCGCCTCTCGTCGACTGGCCGGAGCGGCTCGTGCAGGCCATCAGCGGCCGGGCCTACCTGGCGCACGGTGGCCACGAGTTCGACGGCCGGCACATCGCGGAGATCGACGAGGGCGAGCTGCGCCGCCACGTCCAGGACATGGCCGCGCACGGCATCCGGTCGCTGGCGATCTCGTCGGTGTTCTCTCCCATCAACTCCGAGTTCGAGCTCCGTGCCGCCGAGATCGTCGCCGAGGAGGTCGGGGCGGACATGGCGATCTCCATGTCCCACGAGATCGGCCGCGTCGGACTGCTCGAGCGCGAGAACGCCACGATCATCAACGCCGCCCTGCGCGAGCTGGCCCTGGGCATCGTGGGCGGGCTTGCGGACACGCTGGCGGGCCTGGGCATCGAGTCGCCGCTCTATCTGAGCCAGAACGACGGCACGCTGATGGACATGGAGTTCGCCCGCCGCTACCCGGTGGCGACCTTCGCCTCCGGACCCACCAACTCCATGCGCGGCGCCGCCATCCTCTCGGGCCTCAAGGACTGCGCGGTGGTCGACGTCGGTGGTACGACGAGCGACGTCGGCGTCCTGACCAACGGGTTCCCCCGCGAGGCGACGACCGAGGTCACGGTGGCGGGCGTACGCACCAACTTCCGGATGCCCGACGTGTTGAGCATCGGCATCGGGGGCGGCAGCCTGGTCCGCGGCAACGAGGCCGGGGTGACCGTGGGCCCCGACTCGGTGGGCTACCGGCTGACGCAGGAAGCACTGGTCTTCGGCGGCAGCACCGTGACGGCCACCGACATCGCCGTCGCGTCCGGACGCGCCGACATCGGCGACCGCTCGCTCGTGGCCCACCTCGACAAGTCGATGATCGAGGCGGCCCTGGCCCGGATCGGCACGGACGTCGCCGACGCGGTGGAGCGCATGCGCACCTCGGCGGACTCCCTGCCCGTGGTAGCCGTCGGTGGCGGCTCGATCCTGCTGCCCGACCGGCTTGAGGGCTGTGGCGACGTCCACCGCCCCGAGCACTTCTCCGTCGCTAACGCGATCGGAGCGGCCATCGCCCAGGTCGGTGGCATGGTCGACCGCATCTACACCATCGCGCCCGGGCAGCGCGAGGCGATCTGCGACGAGGCCCGGCAGGAGGCGCAGGACCGCGCCGTTGCGGCAGGTGCCGACCCGACGACGGTCTCGATCGCGGACTTCGACGAGGTGCCGATCCCGTACCTGCCCGGCAACGCCACCCGTATCCGCTGCAAGGCGGTCGGAGACCTCTGGATGGAGCGATGAGCATGCGTGTCACCCCCAAGGACCTGGTCCCCATGGCCCGCGGCGCGGCCGTGCTCGGCGGCGGCGGTGGCGGCGACCCCCACATCGGCCGCCTGCTCGCCGACAGCGCCATGCGCGAGTTCGGCGACGTCGAGATCGTGTCCCCCGACACAGTTCCCGCCGACGCGTTCGTGCTGCCGATCGCGATGATGGGGGCCCCGACGGTGATGGTGGAGAAGATCCCCACGGCCGGCCAGATCTCCCTGGCGCTGGAGACCCTCGCCCGCTACCTGGGGCGGACGCCGACCCACGTCGCCTGCATGGAGGCGGGGGGCGTGAACTCCATGGTGCCGTTCGTGGCCGCCGCCCACCTCGGGCTGCCGCTGATCGACGGGGATGCCATGGGCCGCGCCTTCCCCGAGCTGCAGATGGTGCTGCCCACCATGTCCGGCGTCTCGGCGACCCCGATGTCGATCGTCGACGACAAGGGCAACCGGGGCGTCTTCGACACGATCGACAACAACTGGGCCGAGCGGCTGGCCAGGTCCGCGACCATCGACATGGGGTGCGCCCCGATCGTCTCGCTGTACGCGATGTCGGGCGCCGAGGTGCGCGACTGCTTCGTGCCCGGCACCCTCAGCCTCTGCCTCTCCATAGGGTCCGCCATCGAGAGCGCCCGGGCGAACAACCTGGACCCGGTGCACGCGCTGGTCGGGGCGCTGGGCGGCAAGCTCGTCCACACCGGGAAGGTCGTCGACGTCACCCGTCGTACGGTCACCGGATTCGCTCGCGGTGAGGCCGTCGTGACCGGGCTGGACGACGCGGCCGGGAGCAAGATGGTCCTGAAGTTCCAGAACGAGCACCTCATCGCCGAGCTCGACGGGGAGGTGCTGGTGACGACGCCGGACCTGATCGTCGTCGTCGACGCCGAGACCGGGGAGCCGATCACGACCGAGACCCTCCGCTTCGGGCATCGCGTCGCGGTCGTCTCCGCCCCGATGGACGAGCGCTGGCACACGCCGGCCGGCATCAAGCTGGTGGGACCTCGCTACTTCGGCTACGAGCTCGACCCGATCCGCTTCGACGCCACCCCCTCGCAGAACGGGCGCCTATCCCACGTCTGAGGGTGGCATCCAGATCGTCCGGCAGGCCAGGTGGAGCGCCAGCCTCTCGGACGGGTCGGCGAGGTCGACAGCGAGCAACGACCGGATGCGGGACAGTCGCTGGGACACCGTGTTGCGGTGGATCCCCAGGATTGCGGCGGTCTCCGACACCGACGACTCCTCGTCGAGGTACGTCGTGAGCGTGTGCAGCAGGTCGCCGGGCTGACCCTCGAGGGGAGCCAGGA
>NZ_JAOPXV010000132.1 GCF_025964975.1 Nocardioides sp. | reverse complement strand
AGCGACATCACCTGCATCGCCGAGACCGACGCCGAGCAGTGGACGAGCGACAACCCCGACCTCCACGTCCGGGTCCGCGGTGAGCGCGAGGACGGCGTCGTGGTGATCGAGGGCGTCATCAAGCTCTGGGTGACCGAGAAGAAGTAACGGGGATCGACGTCTGAAGTTCTGCTGACGGCTAAACGGGACCGCCGCCGCCGCCGGTGTCGCCCTTGTAGAAGGGCACCGACGTGCCGTGCTTGGCCTCCCCGACCATCCCCACGTCGAGCACCCGCTTCTCTCCGACGAGGCGTCGCTGCAGGTAGGTGGCCAACCAAGTGAGGAGCAGGTTGACCAGCACGTACATCGCGCCGATGACGATGATGGTCGGTATGTGGTTGCCGAACTGCGTGTAGATCGGCTTCGCCACGCGGGTCAGGCCGGCTCCGGCAACGACGTACCCGAGGCTGGTGTCCTTCAGCGCGACGACCATCTGGCTGATGATGGCAGGGATCATGATCTTGACCGCCTGGGGCAGCAGGACCACCGTCATGACCTGGGTCTTGCGCATGCCGATGGCGTACGCCGCCTCGGACTGTCCCTTCGGCACGGCGTTGATCCCGGCGCGGAAGACCTCAGCGAGCACTGCGCCGTTGTAGAGCGTCAGCGCCGTCACGACGGCCCAATAGGTGCGCCGGGACAGCTCGTCGGTGCCTCCGAAGACGGCGTAGAAGCAGAAGACGATCAGCAGGATGACCGGGACGGCGCGGAAGAACTCCACGACCAGCCAGCACGGCCAGCGGATGTACGCGTGGTTCGAGAGCTTGCCGACGCCGAAGAGCAACCCGAAGGCGACCGCGCCGATGATGGCGATGAACGCCATCTGCAGCGTGACCAGCAGGCCGTCCACGAGGATCGCCTCGATGTACTTCGGGGTGACGAACGGCTCCCACCTGGCGTACTGGAACTGGCCGGTGACCTGCATGCGGTAGACGAGGAACGCGATGACGGCGAGCAGGGCCACCCCAGCAACGATGCTGTAGATGCGGTGCCGTGCGCGGGTGACCGGGCCGGCGGTGTCGAAGAGGACGCTGGCGCTCATCAGACCACCCTCCATCGGCGCTCGAGAACGGAGGCGATCGCCGAGACGATCGCCACGAGGAACATGTAGCCGAGCGCGAAGGCGATGAAGATGCCCCAGCGCTGGTCGGCGTGGTCATTGGTGAAGCCCTTCATCCGGGCGGCGGCGTCAAGGACGCCGAACACCCCCGCCACCGAGGTGTTCTTGAGGAGCGCGATGAAGGTGCTGGCCAGTGGCGGCACCGAGGCCCGGAACGCCTGGGGGAGCACGACCTGGGACATCACGCCGCTGAAGGGTAGGCCGATGGCCCGGGCAGCCTCGGCCTGGCCGAGACCGACGGAGTTGACGCCGGCCCGGATCGACTCGCAGACGAAGGCCGAGGAATAGAGGCTCAGCGCGGCGACAGCTGCGGTGAAGAAGGACGTGAAGTCGAAGGGGCCGATGTGGATGTCGACCCATCCGAAGCGCAACCAGTCGAAGATCTTGCCGGCGCCGAGCTGGAAGAACAGGAAGATGATGACGAGGGGGGTGTTCCGCACGAGCGCGACGTAGGCGCTGGCGAAGGTGCGCAGCACCGCCACCGGCCCGACCCGGGCAGCGGCGAGGAGCGTGCCGAGCACGAGGGAGATCGCTGCCGAGACCAGGAAAAGGAAGATCGTGTAGCCGAAGCCCTTCAGGTACAGGTCGACGTTGTCCAGGACGGCGTCCACGCGGCTCCTCTCTCGGTGTTGCACTCGGTGGGACAGCGACAGTCCGGGCCCGCCGTCGCCGAAGGGCCCGGACCGTCACTCACTGGTGATCAGGATTCGCAGGCGTCCATCTCGGGGAGCTCCGGGGTGTCGACGCCCGAGGGCCCGAGAGTGGCCTTGAAGGCGTCGTCGTAGAGGCCGTCCTCGTGCGCCTGCGTGATCGTGTCGACGATCCACTGGCACATCTCGGGGTGGTCCTTCGAGTAGCCGACGCCGATGTTCTCCTCGGAGAACTCCTCGCCGACGACCTTGAGCTCGCCCTCGTTCTGCGCGGCGTAACCGGCCAGGATCGTGCCGTCGGTGGTCATGGCCTCGACCGTTCCGTCGAGCACCTTCTCCACGCACTCGGAGTAGGTGTCGAAGCCGACGGGCTTCATGCCCTCAGCCTCGGCGTTGTCGAGTGACGTCGAGCCCGTGACCGAGCAGACCTCCTTGCCCTGCAGGTCGTCCGTGCTCTCGACGTCGCTGTCCTCGGGTACGAGCAGCTGCTGGCCGGTGACGAGGTAGGGACCCGCCTGACCGACGACCGCGCGACGCTCCTCGTTGATGGAGTACGACGCCAGCACGAGGTCCACGGTGCCGTCCTGGAGGAACGGCTCGCGGTTGTCGGAGATCGTCTCGATCCACTCGACCTCGTCCTCGGCGATGCCGAGGTCCGCGGCAAGGATCTTGGCCATCTCGACGTCGAAGCCAGTGGGGATGTCGTCGGCGGCGTCCTTGAAGCCGAGGCCGGGCTGGTCGAACTTGACGCCGATCTTGACCTTGCCGGCGTCGGCCAGCTCCTTCATGCGCGTGCCGTCGTCGAACTCCGAGGCGGCGTCCTCCTTGACCTCGACGTCCGCGCCTTCACTGTCGGAGCCCGCGTCGCCGCAAGCCACGAGGCTGAGCGCCAGCCCGAGGCCGGCGACTACTGCCTTCGTACGGATCAATCGCATCTGTATCTCCTTGTGTTGTGTCGCTTCCGAGATGAACGAGCTCAGTGCTTGAGGATCTTGCCGAGGAAGTCCTTGGCGCGATCCGACTTCGGGTTGGTGAAGAACTCCTCAGGGGTGCCCTCCTCGACGATTGCGCCGTCAGCCATGAAGACGACCCGGTCGGCGGCGGTGCGCGCGAAACCCATCTCGTGGGTGACCACGACCATGGTCATGCCCTGCTTGGCGAGGTCCACCATGACGTCGAGGACTTCCTTGATCATCTCCGGGTCCAGCGCCGAGGTCGGCTCGTCGAAGAGCATCACCTTGGGCTCCATGGCCAGCGCGCGGGCGATGGCCACGCGCTGCTGCTGGCCGCCGGAGAGCTGGGAGGGGTACTTCTCCGCCTGGTGCTCGATGCCGACGCGCTCGAGCAGCTCGAGGGCCTTCTTCTCCGCGTCCGCCTTGTTCATCCCCCGGACCTTGATCGGGCCGAGCGTGACGTTCTGGAGGATGGTCTTGTGGGCGAAGAGGTTGAAGCTCTGGAAGACCATGCCGACCTCGGCGCGGAGGTTGGCCAGCTGCTTGCCCTCCTGGGGCAGCGGCTGTCCGTCGAGGGTGATGGTGCCCTCATCGATCGTCTCGAGCCGGTTGATCGCGCGGCACAAGGTCGACTTCCCGGAGCCGGACGGGCCGATGACGACGACCACCTCGCCCTTGGCAACGCTCAGCTCGATGTCCTTGAGGGCGTGCAGCTGTCCGAAGTGCTTCTGCACCCGACTCAGGACGACGAGCGGCTCACCTCGACCCGCAGTGCGGGGTTCATGCTCCAGCGCGGTCATGTCCGCAACCTATCCGCACGTAGCCCGTTCGGGCCATCACCCATGGTCACCTTGTGCCAATCGTGACCAGCGCGAGATTCGCTCAGAGGGTCCGGACCGTGCCTGCGTCGGGGTCCCAGCGACGCAGCTCGACGAGCCGCAGGGGCACGGCGTCGTGCCCCAGGACGCGCAGGGCCGTGGGGACGTCGGCACGCGGCACTCGTCTGGCGAGGGTCACGTGCGGCAGCCACCCCGGGTGCTGCCGGTGCGGCACTGCGGCACGCAACGTGAGTACGGCGCTGATGAGCTCGTCGGGGACATCGAGGATCCGAACCAGGGAGACCCGGCTGCCGCCGAGCAGCGCCAACCCTGAGGCACGGGCCACGACCGGCAGCACCGGACCCAGGTGCCGTACTGCGTGCTCGTCCTGGTCGTCAGCCAAGGTCTCGGCGGTCAGGACGGTGACGTGGGGCGTGTTGGTCATGCCCTGGTGGTCGAGCTGCGAGGGGAGGCCGGCCTCCCTCAGCGCCTGCCAGTCGCGGAGGACGGCGTCTCGCCCTTCGTCGTCAGGCAGGAGCTCGAAGGCGTGGAGGCGGGGCATGGTGCGAGGCTAGCCACGCGGGGAGACCGGCCGTCAGACCGACGAGGGCGATCAGCCCTTGCGTGATGCCTTGCGAGCGGCCATCGACGTACCGTCCCAGACCCGGACCCAGTCGACCTGGGCGGTGTCGCCGATCTCGTCCGCCGTCAGCTCGGCCAGCTCGTAGTCGGAGGCGAGCATCGACAGGACGAGGTACTGGCGGGCCTGGGAGACGGCGTTGGTCTCGCGGTAGTACTCGCGGCCGTCGACCCGGAAGACGTAGGCCTCGGGGGTCCACTCCACGGAGAAGACGTGGAACTCGTCCCACCAGCTGGCGCCGTCGCTCAGCGACTGGCGGGCGTCCTTGAAGAGGCCGCCGTGCTTCATCGCGACCCAGTCGGCCTCGTAGTAGTAGACGAACGAGCCGATCGTCTCGCGTCCGTTGGGGGTCTCGCCGAAGAACTCCATGATGTCGATCTCGGTGCCGGCCGCCGGGTCGCCGTCGGTGAACTTGCTGCCCTCCGGCAGCATCCAGAAGCCGGAGTGCATGCCCCGCGCCTGCTGGGGCTTCATCCGGACCGCAGCGATGCCGTGGCTGAAGGCGTAGGAGTTCTCGGTGGCGATCTGGCTGGTGATGAGGAAGGACTGCTCGCCGGCACCGGTGTCGGTCGTGTACTGGCAGCGCTGGTCGACAAGCGTGGGGTCCAGCGCGACGCCGAGCTTCATGACGCCACCCTCGACGCGGTGGGCAGCGGGGTCCGTTCGAGCGCACGTCCGGGGGGCGTAGACGCTCTCGTGCTCGCGCTTCTGGTCGTTCCAGATGCTGGAGCTCACGGCCGCGTCGGTGAAGGTGTCCTCGAACGTGGGTGCCCAGGTGCGGGAGACGACGGAGCCGGTGACGAGCTCGTGACCCTTGTCGGTCTCGGTGCGGGCCCGGTAGGTCCCCGGCTGCGTTGCGAAGGCTGCGGAGCCCCAGGCGTCCTGGCGCTTGCGGGCCACCTGGCGCCAGTCGCCACCGACCTTGCGCTCCAGCAGGACCGCGCGGCCGAGGCGGGCCGGGTCGAAGGTCGCGACGACCTGGCCGGTGTTGGACGGAGCGGCGGGCGAGCTGCCCGGCTGCACGACGGGCGGCAGGGCCACGAGGGTGCCACCGCGGACGACGATCGTCTGGTCGGAGGACTTCCGCTTCGACTGCTCGCCCTTCTCGGCCTGGGCAGGGGCCATCGGGAGTGCCAGGGCGACGGCGAGGCCGAGGAACAGGCCTGTCCGCAAGAACCGTGCGCTCATCGTGACTCCCGGGGGGTAGGAGCGGTCCCACCAGTGGGACCGGGGCTGACTTCCAGGAAGTTGAACTGGGGGGGCCGACTGGAAGTTGTTACCATTCTGTGGGTGTTTTGTGGCTCACGTGGGCTTTTGTGGAAATTGCCTCAAACTGGCCTTTACCTTCGGAGGCCGACGCGCGTCAGGACTGCGATTCGGGCGGTCCCCGCGCGGCGCCGTACTCTTGACCACGCCATGAGCACCCCCGCCGAGACCCACCCGCGTACCTACGAGGTCCGGACCTACGGGTGCCAGATGAACGTCCA
>NZ_JAOPXV010000125.1 GCF_025964975.1 Nocardioides sp. | reverse complement strand
GTCGAGCTGAGGTTGCCGGCCGATGGGGCCTACGCGTCGGTGCTCCGGACGACCACTGCAGCACTGGACGCCCGCCTCGACTTCACCATCGACGACATCGAGGACCTCCGCATCGCCGTGGGCGAGGCAAGCGCGCTGATCCTGCCCGAGGCGGACCCGAATGCCGATGTGGTGGCACGCTTCCACCTCGGTCTGGGCACGATGACGATCGAGGTCGAGACCGCAGCCATCGACAACCCGGAGCCCGATCGCGAGAGCTTCGCCTGGCAGGTGCTCGACACCTTGACCAGCGATGCACTCGTGGAGTCGGTCGACGGCGTCTTCCGAGTGACCTTCTCGATGACCTCCCAGCTGGCCGCAGGGGCGGCCATGGGCCCGGCAGGTGCAGACCACTGAGATGACGCAACACGCGACGGGGGACGGCGCGATCGTGGACGGCGCGGAGGCTGTCGACGAACTGGCGCCGGTGGAGCTCACCAAGATCGAGGTCACGCGCAAGCTCAGCGCGGAGCTGTTCGTCATCGTCCGCGACGAGGAGCTCTCCGCTGCTGTGCGCACGACCGCGCGCGAGGACCTCGTGCACCTGCACCTCCCCCTGGTGCAGCACTGTGCGCGTCGGTTCCGCAACCGGGGTGAGCCGCACGACGACCTGGTCCAGGTGGGGACGATTGGCCTCATCAAGGCAGTCGACCGGTTCGAGACAGACCGCGGAGTCGAGTTCTCCACCTATGCCACGCCCACGATCATCGGCGAGATCAAGCGCTACTTCCGCGACAAGGGCTGGGCCATCCGGGTCCCTCGCCGGTTGCAGGAGCTCCGGATGCAGATCACCGCGACCACGGCCGAGCTGACGCAGAAGCTGGGTCGGTCACCCACGGCACGAGAGCTGGCAGAGGTGCTCGGCTGCAGCGTGGAAGAGATCATCGAGGGCCTGGAGTCGAGCAACGCCTACTCCACGCTGAGCCTCGACGCGAACGACGGCTCCGACGACTCCCCGCCCAGCATGCTGGACGTCCTCGGGGTCGAGGACCACAACCTGGCCCATGTCGAGGTTCGGGAGTCCCTCAAGCCGCTTCTCGAGGGGCTCGACCCGCGAGAGAAGCGCATCTTGCTGCTGCGCTTCTTCAAGAACATGACGCAGTCGCAGATCGCCGAGGAGATCGGGGTCTCGCAGATGCACGTCTCACGGCTGTTGACCAAGACCCTCAACCAGCTGCGCGCGTCCCTCGAGCAGGACTGAGTGCAGGACCGAGCGCAGGACTGATCCTCAGGATCGTTCGCCCTCGGGGTTGAGCGCCTCCACGCTGGCCGGGTGGAGCAGGCCGGCGATGACGATGGCCGCCACGACGGCCAGGCCGATCGCCACCGGCGTCGTCTGCCCCCCGCGGAGGTTCCAGGCCAGGCCGAGGCCGATCAGCTGAGCCATCAGGATCGGTCCTCGCGCCCACGTCTGACCCCGGGTCACCAGCCACGCGCACGCGATCAGCAGCACGCCGAAAACGGCGAAGAACACCGCCGTGGTCAGCCCCATCGTCACGCGGCTGCCGCTGAGGCTGGACAGCTCGAGCAGCGCCAGGGCGACCATCATCAGGCCCTCGACCCCTGTCAGGGAAGCCGCCGTCACCAGGGGCGGTGGAGCCGATGGCGAGGTCTCGTTGTTCACAACACCAGACTATGCGGACCCCATGCGGTGAGCAGGCACCGATGTAGGGACTTTGTGACACAAGTGACCCTGACAAGGGGTTGTTTATCGGTCCAATTCTTGTCACGCTGTACCTGCGCTCGTGGATGAGTTCGTACTGGTATGCCCAGACCACGGCGCCCGGGCTCCGCTGACCGCCCGCACACAGCCCTGATGTATGACGAAGAGGATCACCCACTCCATGGATTGGCGCTCGCGCTCTGCCTGCCTCGATGAGGACCCGGAGCTGTTCTTCCCGATCGGCAACACCGGTCCGGCCATCCTCCAGATCGAGGAGGCCAAGCAGGTGTGCCGTCGGTGCGAGGTGCGCGAACAGTGCCTCGAGTGGGCCCTTGAGGCCGGTCAGGACCACGGCGTCTGGGGCGGACTCAGCGAGGACGAGCGACGCTCACTGAAGCGACGTACGGCTCGCGCCCGCGTCCGGACCGCCTGAGCGACCCGCGTCTCGGGTCCCGTCCTCAGCTCAGGGGTACGTCGATCTGCACCCTCGCTCCGTGACCAGCTGGGGCGGCACCGATTTCGATCAGCCCTCCAAGCTCTGACTCCACGAGGGTCCGCACGATCGACAGGCCGAGGCTGGTGGATCCGTCCAGGTCGAAACCGCTGGGCAGGCCCACTCCGTCGTCCTGGACGCTGATGTGGAGTCGCCCGACGATCCTGCGCGCGTCGATCAGGATGCGGCCGTCCCGCGCCTCCGTGTCGGGCAGGTCTGGTGGCGCCGGGTAGCCGTGCTCGACCGCGTTCTGCAGCGTCTCGGTCAGCACCATGGCCAGCGCAGTCGCCGTCTCGGAGGGCAGCACCCCGAAGCTGCCCGTGCGCAGCACCTGCACCCGGTCACCCAGGACGCTGACGTCGGTCACCATGCGTCCGAGCCGGTCGGCGATCTCGTCGAAGTCGACGGTCTCCTCCACCGCTTGGCTGAGCGTCTCGTGCACGATGGCGATCGACCCGACGCGGCGTACGGCCTCCTCGAGCGCCGAGCGCGCCTCGGGCTGCGAGGTCCGGCGGGCCTGCAACCGGAGAAGTGCAGCAACGGTCTGCAGGTTGTTCTTCACCCGATGGTGGATCTCGCGGATCGTGGCGTCCTTGGTGACCAGCTCCCGGTCGCGGCGACGGAGGTCGCTGACGTCACGCACCAGGATGACGGCGCCGATCCGCTCCCCGAGAGGGCGTAGCGGGATGCTCCGCACGATCAGCGCGACCTCGTCGGTGGCGACCTCCGTGTCGCGGTCGGCACGACCGCCCAGGACGGCGCTGAGGGACTCCTCGTCCGGCCGGCGACGGGGAGGCACGAGCTCACGGGTGAGGTCGGCGAGCACCAGGTTGGTGAGGTCTCCGTGCAGTCCGAGCCGTCGGTAGACCGAGAGCGCGTTCGGGCTGGCATAGACGACCTTCCCGGCATCGTCGAGACGGAGGAATCCGTCGCCGACCCGCGGGGAGTCCGCATGGCCGCTGCGTTGGCCCGTCGGCGGGAACCAGCCGCCGGCGATCATCTGGGTCAGCTCGGCCGCGGTCTGCAGGTAGGACAGCTCGAGGCGGCTGGGGGTGCGTACGCCGAGCAGGTTGGTGTTGCGAGCGACCAGGGCGATGATGCGACCCGATCGGCGGACGGGGATCACCTCGACACGCACCGGCACGTCGTCGCGCCACTCCGGATCTCCCTCGCGCACCAGGCGACCGAACTCGAAGCTCTCGTCCAGCATCCGTCGGCGACCGACCGGCACGAACGTGCCCATCACGTCGTCGGCCAACGAGGTGGGCCCCGTCGTGGGCCGCATCTGCCCACCCGCCCAGAACCCGCGACCCTCGCGGTCCGGCAACCACAGCACCAGGTCCGCGAACGAGAGGTCGGCAATGATCTGCCAGTCCGCCATCAGCCGGTGGAGCCAGGCGACGTCGTCATCGTCGAGGTCGGTATGCGCCCGGACGAGCTCGAGGAGTGAGGGCACCACGACAGCCTAGTGACTCGTCCCCGTCTCGGGCGTGGGTGACCGCTGGGTTCGACCGGGGAGACAGGTGGCTGGCAAGATGGAGCCATGGCCACTGGGTACTGGCAGGAGATCCTGTCGAAGGGTCTCGCGGTGCCCTCGGACCGACATCTCGAAGATCTCACGGTCGAGCTCACCAGCATGCTGGGATCCCCCGATCCCGAGCAGCGTGACGGCACGGCCTACCCAGCCCTGGCGACGTGGATCGAGCGTGGGATCTACGACGACCTGCTGCCGGGCCTCGGCGACGGCATGGCTGCCGGCCTGACGGTGGGCCTCGGCGAGCGCGGCACCGACTCGGTCTTCCGGCGCAGCTTCTCCGCGCTGGCGCTGGCCGAGTGCCTCGCCCGCGACAACGAGCGCAACATCCTGCCCAGCGATCGTGTCTTCGAGTGGGGCGACCGGATTGCCTCCTGGTACCTCCGCGAGCGCGACACCCGGGGATACGTTCCGGGCAAGGGTTGGGCGCACGCCATCGCCCACGGCGCCGATGCGATCGGCATCCTGGCGCAGTCCCCGCACTTCGCCACCAACGAGCTGACGGTCCTGCTCGACGTGCTCGCTGACCGGCTGCTGATGCCCGGCAGCGACCTGTTGCTGGCCGGCGAGACCGACCGGGTGGCAGCCGCCACCATGCAGATCCTGCGCCGCAACGTCATCAGCCTCAAGATCCTCGAGCCCTGGGTGGCGCGGATCGCGCAGGCCGCCAACCCGTTCAACAGCAGCGGCGAGGACGACCCCTACGCCCTGACCGGCAACGCGCAGGCATTCCTGCGCTCCCTGCACCTCCAGCTCACCCTGGCCGGCGATCCGCCTCCCACGCGGCCCGACCTGATCCTCTCGCTGGTCGATGCCCTGAAGTCGACGAACTTCCCGTTCCTCTCGCTCCCCGCCGCCAGCGCCTGATTCCGACCCCCAGCTCTGGGATGATGCTCTAGCGTTCGGGCATGAGCGAAGAAATTTCGGGCCACAGCGGCGAACTGGCAGTCTCGGTTGCGCGGGCCCATGGCGTGGAGACGATGTTCACCCTGTCCGGCGCCCATGTGTTCCCGATGTACGACGGTGCGGTGAAGGCCGAACCGCCGATGCGCCTGCTCGACGTACGCCATGAGCAGACTGCCGCCTTCGCTGCCGAGGCCACCGGGAAGCTCACCCGGGTACCGGGTCTGGCGGTCCTCACCGCGGGACCCGGCGTCACGAACGGGGTGTCGGCCATCGCTCAGGCCCAGTTCGCCGGCTCGCCGATGGTCGTCGTCGGGGGGCGCGCGCCGAGCAACCGCTGGGGTTCGGGCTCCCTGCAGGAGATCGACCACCTGCCGATCGTGTCCCCGGTGTCCAAGCAGGCGCGGACCATCCACGCCGCGGCCGACGTCGCGGCGGGCTTCGACGACGCCTTCACCGTCGCGCGGTCCTCCCATCGTGGCCCGGTGTACCTCGACATCCCGATGGACGAGTTCTTCAACTCGGGCTCCGGACCGGCCTCCGCCGGCGAGGGCGCCGCCGTCGTCGAGCCGGACTCCGACGATCTGGGGAGGATCGCCGGACTGCTCGCCGAATCGCGCCACCCGCTGCTGATCCTGGGCACCGACGTGTGGGCCGACCGGGCCGAGGAAGCAGGCCTGCGCTTCGTGGAGGCGCTGGGGATCCCGACACTGACCAACGGGATGGGTCGCGGGATCCTCCCCGGGGGGCATCCGCTCCTGGTCACCAAGGCGCGGGGAGCAGCCATCAACGGGGCCGACCTCGTGATCGTCGTGGGCACCCCTCTGGACTTCCGGCTCGGCTACGGCGTCTTCGGGGGCAAGGACGGCGCCACCCCGGCGCGCGTGGTGCACGTTGCGGACTCCCCCGGCCAGCTGGCCAGGCACGCCGAGCTCGCCGCCTCCGCTGCCGGAGACCTCAGCTCGGTCCTGGACGGCGTGGCAACGGCCCTGCAGGCAGGTCGTAGCACGCCTGACTGGTCGGACTGGTCGGACCGGCTCGCCGACCTGGTCCGGGCGGGCATCGCCAAGGACAACGAGCTCCTGACGGCGGAGGCGGACCCGATCCATCCCGCCCGGATCTACGGTGAGCTCGTCCCCCGGCTCGCCGAGGACGCGGTCGTCATCGGCGACGGCGGCGACTTCGTCAGCTTCGCCGGCAAGTTCGTCGAACCCAAGCGTCCGGGCGGCTGGCTCGACCCGGGCCCCTACGGCTGCCTCGGGGCAGGTCTCGGCGCCGCCATCGCCGCCCGACTGGCTCGCCCCTCCTCGCAGGTCGCCCTCCTCCTCGGCGACGGCGCGGCCGGCTTCTCGCTGATGGACGTCGACACGCTCGTACGCCACGACCTGCCCGTCGTGATGGTGATGGGCAACAACTCGGCCTGGGGCCTCGAGAAGGGTCCGATGCAGATGCTCTACGGCTACGACGTCGCGGCCGACCTGGCGAAGGAGACGTCCTACCACGAGGTGGTCAAGGCGCTCGGCGGCGCCGGCGAGAAGGTCAGTGACCCCCAGCAGATCGGCCCCGCCCTCGACCGGGCATTCGACTCCGGCGTGCCGTACCTCGTCAACATCATCACCGACGTCGACGCGGCCTACCCGCGCAGCACGTTCGGCATCTGATGCAGCTGCGGCGAGCGAGGTCCGAGGAGCACGACGCCCTGGGAGAGCTCACGGTGGCGGCCTACGAGGAGTTCACGGGTGGCGCGGAGGACTTCTACGTCGAACGGCTCCGCGACGTCGCGCGCCGCGACCGGGAGGCCGAGGTGTGGGTGGCCGAGGACGAGGACGGTGAGCTCCTCGGCTGCGTCACGTGGTGCCCGCCCGGGTCCCGATGGCGCGAGATCTCCACGCCCGAACAAGGCGAGTTCCGCATGCTGGCTGTTGCTCGCACTGCCCGGGGCCGTGGCGTCGGCGAAGCCCTCATCGGTCTGTGCGAGTCCCTCTCGACGAAGACGGGAGCTACCGAGATGACGATCTCGACGCTGGAGTCGATGGGTGCGGCCCACCGCCTCTATGAACGGCTGGGCTACCGCCGAGCGCCTGGACTCGACTGGGATCCCGCTCCGGGCGTCCACCTGATCGCCTACGCCAAGGAGATGTCGTGAGCGACGCGACGTTGAGCTTCGTGGTGACCCAGGAGGACACTGCCATCGCGATGGGCAGTGGCTCGCTGCCCGTCCTGGGCACTCCCCGGATGCTGGCGTGGTGCGAGGCCGCGACGTGCCGAGCCATCGAGGCGTCACTGCCGGAGGGGTCGACCAGCGTCGGCACGCGCATCTCCCTTGAGCACCTGGCGGCCAGCCCCGTCGGCGCAGCGCTCGAGGTCACGGCGACGAGTGTGTACGTCGACGGGCGGCTCCACCGCTTCTCGGTGGCAGCCCGACACGCAGGGGGTGCGGCGAAGGACACCAAGGTGGTGGCGACCGGCGAGGTCACCCGGGTCGTCGTGGACGCCGAGAGGTTCCTGGCTCGGGTCTGAGTCCCCGACACCGCGTCCAGACGCAACGAACCCCCGGGCCGATGGCCGGGGGTTCGGTGATGCGTGAGCGCGATGCTCAGGCGTTGGGGCGCTTGCCGTGGTTGGCGGCCTTCTTCTTGCGCGCGCGACGCTTACGTCCAGTCTTGCCCATGATGGTCCTCCGTGGATCGATTGCCCTGGCGGGTGCCCATGCAGGGCATCAGCCATCTTCTCAAATCCCGGGCCCCAGTGCGAATCACTGGCAGCGAGTCAGGACTCGGTGATGCGAATCTGCACTTCGCGGATCCGGATCCGCACCCGCTCGCGGAGGTCGTCAGGGGCCGACTCCGAGCAGGACCGGGCGACCACCTGTTTGACGACACGCTGCAGGTCGTACTTCTCCAGGCAGGGTCCGCACTCGTCGAGATGCACCCGGACCTCGGAGCAGTCGGCCTCGTCGAGCTCGTTGTCGAGGAAGAAGACGATGCGCTCGAGGTAGTCGGCGCACTCGGCCTCGCCGGGGCCATTGTCGCCGTGGGAGTGGCTCTGGCTCATGACGTGCCCTCCGTCGCGCCGGACGGGAGGAGGTCGTTGGCTCGCACGTGGTGGGCGAGCATGTCGCGCAGCTGTCGCCGCCCACGGTGCAGCCGGGACATCACGGTGCCGATCGGGGTGTTCATGATCTCGGCGATCTCCTTGTAGGGGAAACCCTCGACGTCGGCGAGGTAGACCGCGAGCCTGAACTCCTCGGGCAGGCGCTGGAGCGCTTCCTTGACCTCGGAGTCGGGGAGGTGCTCGAGCGCCACCATCACCGCCGACTTCAAGCCGGTCGAGCTGTGCGACTCGGCCCGCGCGAGCTGCCAGTCCTCGACGTCCTCCGCCATGGACTGCTGCGGCTGACGCTGCTTCTTGCGGTAGGTGTTGATGTAGGTGTTCGTCAGGATCCGGTAGAGCCACGCCTTGAGGTTGGTGCCCGGCTTGAACTGGTGGAAGGCGGAGTAGGCCTTCGCGAAGGTTTCCTGCACGAGGTCCTCCGCGTCGGCCGGGTTGCGGGTCATCCGCATCGCTGCGCCATACAGCTGATCGAGGAAGGGCAGGGCGTCGCGCTCGAACCGCGCCGAGCGCTCGTCGGCGGTCTCGGTCTCGAGGAGGTCGTCGGAGAAAGAGTCAGTCATCATCTTCCAGACTACCGCCGCATCCTCGTCGTCGATGTCCACGGGGCGTGATCGCATTGCCAGCACGTCAATCTTAACATCGCCTTGCCGGCGATGATTCCCGCCGCCGGCGCCGACCGTCGTCTCACGGCGAACCGACGATGTGCAGGACCAGCCACTCCAGCGTGGACTCGACCACGATCCCGAGCGCCTCGTCCTGCGAGAGCGCCGCGCGTTTCGGCACCTTCAGACCATGATCGGCCTCGGGCACGATGACCATGTCGAGACCCGGGACGTCGGCGGGGAACTCCCCGGGTCGACCCATGGGATCGCACTCACCCTGCACCACGAGCATGGGTAGCCCGGCCCCGCGGAGCTCCGCCACGCGTGTCTTCTCAGGGCTTCCCGGCGGATGCAGCGGGAAGGACAGCGCCAGCACACCGCGTGCCCCCAGCCCCTTGGCACAGCGCGTGCCCGACCTGGCACCCGCCGACCGCCCGCCCACCACCAGCGGGGTGCGACCGCGCAAGGCGTTGGCCGCCGCCACCAGCCCGGCGTCCAGGGTGGGCGGGGGCGTCGCCACCTTGCGACCAGCCACGTGCCACGGCTGCTCGAAGAGCATCACGCTGACGCCCTGCTGAGGAAGGGTACCCGCGAGCGCCAGCAGGTCCGGGGCGTCCACGCCGCGGCCGGCGCCATGACTGAGGAGCAGGGTGGCGATCGGCCGGGTCGCACGACGGACGTGGAGCCGCCCTTCGCCGTACGGCGTCGCAACGCTGCGGAGCACCGGCTTGATCATGAGGAGACCTCCTCCAGGGGCAGCGGCTCGACGAGTTCGGGACCGTTGTTGCGCACGTTGCTCACCAGGCTGGCGACCGGATAGGCCTCGAGGCTCCCGGGGGCGGCGGGCACGAGGAGCGACAACTCACCGCCGACTCGGGGGTCGAGCCACTCCCTCCAGCGGTCGCGTTCGACCATGAGCGGCATCCGGTCGTGGATGTGGCCGAGCGAGTCCTCCGCCTGGGTCGTCAGCACGGTGCAGCTCCAGCGGAAGCGCTCGGAATCGTCTTCGGACCGGGTGGGGTCGCGCCAGATCTCGTACAGACCAGCCATGGCGAGGACGCCGCCGTCGGCGGGACGGATGAAGTAGGGCTGCTTGACCGGCTTGCCCTTGGCGTTGGTCAGCGAGGTGGGGTACCACTCGAAGTAGCCGTCGGCGGGGAGCAGGCAGCGGCGGACGGCGAAGGCTCGTTTGAAGGCGGGCTTCTCGGCCACGGTCTCCATCCGGGCGTTGATCATCCGGTTGCCGATGCTCGGGTCCTTCGCCCAGGACGGGACCAGGCACCAGGTCAGGACGCGGAGCTGCCGTTGGGGAGGGACGGGACTGTACTTGCCCGGCGACCTCTCCACCACGGCGTAGACCTCCTTGGTGGGTGCCACGTTGTAGTCAGCGGCCAGTGGCGCAGGCGTGCGGTCCTCGATGACCTCGAACTCCTCGATGAGGTCGTCGGAGCTTCGAGACGAGGCGTAGCGGCCGCACATGTGGCCACCCTAGTGAACGGCGTCATGTCGGGGCGGGGATCGCGGTACGGCGCGCGACGGGGCCGGCGGTGCCGGGGTCCACAGGGGTGGACGCGGGATTCGCCGCATCGTGTAGGAAGGACACATGACCGTCACCAGAATGCTCGCCCGACCCATGTTGGCCTCCGTGTTCGTGGTGGGCGGTGTCAGCGCCCTCAAGAACGCCGAGGCACACGCCGTGGCTGCCAAGCCGGTCACCGACAAGGTGGTGCCGCTGGCCCAGAAGGCGATGCCGCAGCTGCCGATCCCCACCGACGCCACGACGCTGGTCCGCATCAACGCCGCCGCCCAGATCCTGGCCGGCGCAGCGCTGGCGACGGGCCGGGCTCCGAGGCTCTCCGCCTCCCTGCTGGCGGCGACACTCCTCCCCACCACGGCAGCGCGACACCGTTTCTGGGAGGAGGGCGACCCCGCCGTCAAGGCCGACCAGAAGGTCCACTTCGCCAAGAACCTCTCGATGCTGGGGGGCCTCCTCCTGGCAGGCGTCGACACCGACGGCAAGCCCGGCCTCGCCTGGCGGGCACGTCGTGCGGCGAAGGACGCGAAGCGTGAGGGTCGTCAGCTCGCGAAGGCAGCACGCAACGAGGCCAAGCTCGCCAAGGCCCACCTCAGCTGAACGCACAGACGATGGAGCACCCGGCACCGTTAAGGTCGTCCGGGTGACCTCGTCCCCTGCCGACCTGTGGCCGGCCCCTCGCCCGGCCGCGCCGGTCAGGGCGATCGTCTCGCTGCCGGGCAGCAAGTCGTTGACCAACCGGGCGCTGGTCCTCGCCGCCCTCGCCGAGGGTCCGAGCGTCGTACGCCGACCGCTGCGCTCGCGCGACACGGTGCTGATGGCTGCCGGGCTGGCCGCCATGGGCGTCGGCGTGGCCGACGACGGTGACGACTGGAAGATCACCCCGGCCGCACTCATCCGCGACGCCGACGTGGACTGCGGACTGGCCGGGACGGTCATGCGGTTCGTGCCGCCCGTCGCCGGGCTGTCGACGGGCACCGTCGCCTTCGACGGCGACCCGCACATGCGCCGGCGTCCCGTCGGGGAGGTGCTCGGCGCCTTGGCCTCGCTCGGGATGAGCATCGACGACGGCGGGCGAGGAGCGCTGCCCTTCTCGGTGCGCGGCACGGGATCGGTCCGGGGCGGCACCGTGGTGATCGACGCCAGCGCCTCGTCGCAGTTCATCTCCGCCCTGCTGCTGGCGGGCGCGCGCTACGACCGTGGCGTCGACGTCCGCCACGACGGCAAGCCGGTGCCCTCGTTGCCGCACATCGAGATGACTCTCGCGATGCTGCGGTCACGCGGGGTCGAGGTCGACGACGCCGACGCCAACCGCTGGGCCGTGGTCCCCGGGTCGATCGCAGCACTCGACGAGGCCATCGAGCCGGACCTGTCCAACGCCGCGCCGTTCCTGGCCCTGGCCGCGACGACGGGTGGCACCATCACCATCCGCGACTGGCCGGCGAGCACGACCCAGCCGGGCGCCGACCTGCGCGAGGTCCTGAAGCAGATGGGGTGCGAGGTGTCGCTCGACGACCTCGGACTGACCGTCCGTGGGACCGGGCAGATCCACGGCGTCGACCTCGACCTGCACGACATCGGCGAGCTCACCCCGGCGATCGCTGCCCTGTGCGCCCTGGCCGACTCGCCCTCCCACTTGCGCGGCGTGGGCCACATCCGGGCCCACGAGACCGACCGGTTGGCGGCGCTCGCAGCCGAGCTCGGCGCCCTGGGTGCCGACGTGACCGAGCGCGCCGACGGTCTCTCGATCCGGCCCGCCCCCTTGCACGGCGGCGTCTTCAGGACGTATGCCGACCACCGCATGGCCCACGCCGGGGTGATCATCGGCTCGGCCGTCGACGGGGTGCTGGTGGAGGACATCGCGACCACGTCGAAGACCTTCCCCGACTTCGCCGCTGCCTGGCTCGGCGTGGTGGGCGCCGACCAGTCCCGTCCGGACCTGACGGGGACCCCGTGAACAACCGCTACACCGACCACGACCAGGAGCACTACGAGCGCCCGCGCCGTCGCACCCGGCCGCGGACCAAGGACCGGCCCACCTACGACGACGCAGTGGACGGCGTCGTGGTCACCGTCGACCGTGGCCGCTTCACGCTCCTGATCGACGGCGCCCGGGTGATGGCGATGAAGTCGAGGCCGCTGGGCCGCAAGGGCGTCGTCGTCGGGGATCGCGTGCGCGTCGTCGGCGACGTCTCCGGTGCAGACGGTTCACTGGCACGCATCGTCGAGGTCGTGCCGCGGACGACGACGCTGCGCCGTACTGCCGATGACGACGACCCCGTCGAGCGCGTCATCGTCTCGAATGCCGACCAGCTCGTCGTGGTCACCGCCCTCGCCGACCCTGAGCCCCGGCCGCGACTCATCGACCGCGCGCTCGTGGCGGCCTTCGACGCCGGGATGGCCCCGCTGCTGTGCCTCACCAAGGCCGATCTCGCGGACCCGGAGGTGCTCCTGTCCACCTACCGCTCCCTCGGTGTGCCGTGGGTGGTGACCGAGCGCGGCGGCGACCTGGCCGAGGTGCGTGAACGGCTCCGCGGGCGGACGAGCGTGCTCGTCGGGCACTCCGGTGTCGGCAAGTCCACCCTGGTCAACGCGCTCATCCCCGACGCCAACCTCCGCGTAGGCGTGGTCAACGCGGTCACCGGTCGAGGCCGCCACACCTCGACCTCGGCCTACCTGCTGGAGCTCCCCGGTCCGGACGGCAAGGGCGACGGCTGGATCATCGACACCCCCGGTATCCGGTCGTTCGGGCTCGCGCACGTGCAGCCGGAAGACCTGATCAGCGCGTTCCCCGACCTCGAGGAGGTGACCGAGGACTGCCCGCGGGGGTGCACCCACGGCACGGACGAGCCCGAGTGCGGCCTCGACGTCGCCGTCGCCGCCGGCCAGTCGGACCCCGACCGCGTCGAGTCCTTCCGTCGGCTCCTCACCGCACGCGAGGGCGCGCACGAGTGGTGAGCTAGCCCCAGACGGCGCGTGACCCGGAGTCGCCGGCGAGGAACACCAGCACGAGCAGGGCCACCGACACGGCGACGAGCAGCACCACGGCCACCCAGCCGAGCGCGCCACGGGAGACCTGGGCACCGCGGCCCGAGGCGAGGGCGGAGGGGCCGCCCAGGGCCCACGCCCCCATCATCGCTGCGACCACGAACATCAGGGACACGTTGCGGAACAGCTCTCCCCAGTCCTCGTGCTCCTCGACGAGCGGACCCAGCGCCGGGCGCGAGTCGAGGAACGCCCCGCCCGCCTGCACCGCCACGACGGCAGTGATCGCGACTACAACGCCGAGGACCACCAGCGGCCACCGGAGCAACCAGCGCCACTTCGGGATCGCGGCGTAGACGAGACCCGTCAGTGCGGCGAGAGGGGCGAGGACGACGACGACGTGGACGACGAGGAAGTGCAGCGGCAGACCGTTGATCTCCATGGATGCACCGTAGTGGCACCCGCTGGCCATAGCCTGTGGGTCATGCCCATCTCCGGTCCGTCCGACTACACCGACGACCTGCGTCTCGCCCACGTGCTCGCCGACGACGCCGACTCCCTCACGATGGCGCGGTTCAAGGCGCTCGACCTGCACGTGATGAGCAAGCCCGACCTGACGCCGGTGTCCGACGCCGACCAGGCTGTCGAGGAGGGGATCCGGCGCACCCTCTCGCGCGCCCGGTCCCGCGACGCCGTCCTGGGCGAGGAGCAGGGATCCAGCGGCCACAGCCAGCGGCGATGGATCGTCGACCCGATCGACGGCACCAAGAACTTCGTCCGCGGCGTCCCGGTCTGGGCCACCCTGATCGCCTTGGCAGTGGACGACGAGGTGGTGCTCGGCGTCGTCTCCGCGCCGGCGCTGCAGCGACGCTGGTGGGCGTCCAAGGGCCACGGCGCGTGGACGGGCCGCTCGTTGCTGAAAGCGACGAAGTGCGAGGTCTCCGACGTACGCCGCCTGGAGGACGCCTCCCTGTCCTACAGCTCGCTCTCCGGGTGGGACGAGCGCGACCGCCTGCAGGACTTCATCTCGCTGTCCCGGCGCTGCTGGCGCACCCGCGCGTATGGCGACTTCTGGTCCAACATGCTGGTGGCCGAGGGCGCCCTCGACCTGGCGGCCGAGCCGGAACTAGAGCTCTACGACATGGCCGCCCTCGACGTCATCGTCCGCGAGGCCGGGGGCAGGTTCACCTCCCTCGACGGCACTGCCGGGCCCTACGGCGGCAACGCGATCGCCAGCAACGGGCACCTCCACGAGTCCGCGCTGGCGTTCCTGGGGTCCCTGCCGCACGACGACACGGACCCTGACTCGCGGCCGGACGGCGCCGGCTCGGTGCACGACCTCCGCGCTCGGCAGGCCCCGCAGACCGACTGATGGGCCGCTTGTTTCCACCAGCATCGTCCTAGCGCTAGCGTGGCAGCAGAATTCAAAAACTGCGGAGGAAGCCATGCGCATCAACGACGTTCTCAACGCGAAGTCCAGTCGCGACGTGATCACGATCGGTCCGGACGCATCCATCCGTGACCTGGTCGCCCTGCTGACCGAGCACAACGTGGGCGCCCTGATCGTCAGCGCAGACGGCGAGTCCGTGGACGGGATCATCAGCGAGCGGGACGTCGTACGCCACCTCAACGGCCGTCCCGACGTGCTCGACGCGCAGGTCTCCGAGATCATGACCACCGACGTGCGCACGTGCGAGGCCGATGCGGCCCTGACCGACCTCATGCGGGTGATGACCGAGCACCGTGTGCGACACGTGCCCGTGCTGACCGGGGGCAAGCTGACCGGGATCATCAGCATCGGCGACGTGGTGAAGAATCGCATCGGCGAGCTCGAGTTCGAGCGCGACCAGCTGGACACCTACCTCCACCAGACCTGACCAGAACATCTGGTGTGAACAGGCACAAACCAGACCTATCGGAAGGCACCACCATGGACAAGCCAGACGTCGACCCGCACATCGGAGACGCCCCCGCCGACCTGGAAATCACCGACCTCGTCGAGGGTGACGGTGCCGAGGCGAAGGAAGGCTCCAACGTCTCCGTCCACTACGTCGGCGTGGCCCACTCCACCGGCGAGGAGTTCGACGCGTCCTACAACCGCGGCGACCCGCTCAAGTTCCGGCTCGGCATCGGCCAGGTGATCTCGGGCTGGGACACCGGCGTCCAGGGCATGAAGGTGGGTGGCCGCCGGCGCCTCGTCATCCCGCCGCACCTCGGCTACGGCAACCGCGGAGCCGGCGGCGCCATCAAGCCCGGCGAGACGCTGATCTTCGTCGTGGACCTGCTCGCGGTCAGCTGAGCCCGCACGGTCGGAGTCACCTGACGCGTCACCAGGGGACGTCGATCTCCGTCTCCCCCGACGCGACGCGCGCCGCCTGACCGGCCAACGCGACGACGTCGCCAGCGACGAGCTGGCGGCCTCGTCGCGTCTCGACGTCGCCGTTGACACTGACCTGACCGTCGGCGAGCAGCGGCTTGGCGTCGGAGCCCGCGTCGATCAGGTTGGCCAGCTTGAGGAACTGTCCGAGCCGGATCGCCTCGTCGCGGATCGGGACGTCGACGGGCACAGGGACGGGGTCGGTCGTTGGGTCGGTCACGCGCTCAGTGAACCACCAGCGAGATCGTGTGGATCAGTACGCCGACGAGCCCGCCCACAATCGTGCCGTTGATGCGGATGAACTGCAGGTCTCGCCCCACGTGGAGCTCGATCTTGCGCGCGGCCTCCTTGCCGTCCCAGCGCTCGATGGTGTGGGTGATCACCGCCGTCAGCTCGGCGCCGTAGCGGGACACGGTGAAGACGGCCACGTCTGCGGCTGCCTTGTCGAGCTTGCTGCGGAGCGCGGCGTCGCTCGCGATGAGGTCGGCGAAGGCCTTGAGCTCGACGAGCAGGCGCTTGCGGACGGCGCCCTCGCGATCGCGCATCGAGCTCAGGAGCGCCGAGCGCATCGCCTTCCACAGCGAGATGGCGGTGGTGACGACCTGGGGGTGGTCGAGAAGCCTGTCCTTGAACCGTTCGGCGCGGTCCTGGGTGGCGGCATCGGTCAGGAGGTCATGGGCGAGCTGCCGGAGCATGGAGTCCAGCGCCTCGCGCGCGTGGTGGTCGGGGTTGTCCCGGATGTCGGCGACCCAGCGGATGGCCTCGAGGTGGAGCCGCTGGGTCACAGCCTCGTTGAGCCGCGGGGGCGCCCACCACGGCGCACGCTCGGCGAGCACGTCGATGAAGGTGTCCCCGTTGTGCACCAGCCACCGGTGGAGCTCCTCGAGCGCCAGGTCGACCACGCCGTGGTGCAGGTCGTCGCTGACCAGCTCGGTGAGCAGGGTGCCGAGGAGGGGCGCGATCGGCTCCTCGCGGAAGCGCGGCACGAACGCCTCGGTGACCAGGTCGGCGATGTGCTCGTCACGGATCTTCCCCAGGGCGATGGCGGCCACCTCGGAGACCTCGTCGACGACCCGACGGGCGTTGGCGGGGTCGGAGAGCCAGTCGCCCACGCGCTGCGAGATCGCGGCCGCGACCACGCGTTCGCGGATGATGTCCTCCTGCAGGAAGTTCTCGCCGACGAACTCCTCCAGGCTCTTGCCGAGCTCGTCCTTGCGCTTGGGGATCAGCGCGGTGTGTGGGATCGGGATTCCCAACGGGTGCTTGAAGAGCGCAGTCACGGCGAACCAGTCCGCGATCGCACCGACCATGGAGGCCTCCGCGCCGGCGTTGACGAAGCCCCACGCGCCGTCGCGGTCCAGCGTTGCGGCGTACACGATGGCAGCGAAGACCAGGAGCGAGACGGCCACCGTGCGCATCCGTCGCAGCCCCCGGCGGCGCTCCTCGTCCGCACCCGGGTCGGGCGTGATGATCGACATCGGCGGCAGTGTGGGCACGCGAGGATCCTCTCAGGCGGCCCGATAGATTGACGCGCATGTCGCGCACCGTGCTCACCTTCGGCACCTTCGACGTCTTCCACGTCGGGCATCTCCGGGTGCTCGAGCGCGCTGCTGGGCTGGGCGACAGGCTCGTCGTCGGCGTCTCGGCGGATGCCCTGAACGAGAAGAAGAAGGGTCGCGTTCCTATCTTCAGCGAGCGTGAGCGGCTGGCCATCGTGGCAGCACTCCGGGTCGTGGACGAGGTGTTCATCGAGCACAGCCTCGAGGCCAAACGCGACTACCTCATCGAGCACGGAGCAGACGTCTTGGTCATGGGTGACGACTGGGCCGGCAAGTTCGACGAGTTCTCCGACGTGTGCGAGGTGGTCTACCTCGCGCGGACCCCCGCCATCTCGACGACCGCGATCATCGAGCACATCGCGGAGATGTAGGGCACGAGCGATCTCCACTTGTAGGCTGACGGCTCGCCCTTGAGAGAGAGTCCACCGCGTGCGATCCGTCCGGCTCCTCTTGGCCACCCTCGTGCTGCTGGCCATCACCATCACCAGTGGACCGGTGGCAGCCGCACCGGTCTCGTCGCCGGCCCCTTCGGCGTACGGCGCAGACGATGCATCGCCGCTCGCGCGCGACCGCACGCTGGACCTGCGCGACGCCTACCTCGAGGCCGCCTCCGACGTCTCGCAGCGTGGGGCCCGCTATGGCCCAAGAGACGTCAGTCCGCGCCCGAGCGACCCGCCCAACGGGTCGGGCGAGCTGTCCTGGGACCCGGCGGCCCCGCGCGAGCGGCTGTGCGGCTCGACAGCGTGCGTGCACTACGTCGCCACCACCTCTGACGCTCCACCCCTCGCGGCCACCGACGGCACGACCCCGGACTGGGTACGCCGCAACCTCGTCGTGGCCGAGTTCTCGCTGGCCCGCATGAGCGAGCTCGGTTATCCCTCCCCGCCCACCGACGAGGGCCGGGGTGGCGGTGCCCAGTTCGACATCTACCTGGCCGACATCTCCCGCGCGGGTCTCTACGGCTACTGCGCCCCCGAGGCCCCCGTCCCCGGCGCGCCGGGACTCGCGTCGTCGTACTGCGTCTTCGACAACGACTTCCGCGGCTTCCCCATGGCGGCAGACGAGAGCCTGCGCGTCACCGCTGCCCACGAGCTGTTCCACGCGGTGCAGTTCGGCATGGACGTGGGCGAGGACCGCTGGTTCCTCGAGTCCACCGCGACCTGGATCGAGGAGCAGGTCGCCGACGACGTCAACGACAACCGGCAGTTCCTCGTCGCGGGACAGCTCGCCGAGCGAAGCACCCCACTCGACCATGCAGGCGTCGGCCTCGGTAGCTACGGGAACTGGATCGTCTTCCAGTTCCTGGCCCAGCGTCACGGCGTCGACGCGGTGCGGCAGATCTGGGCCCTGGCCGGTGCCGGGCCCGGCGCACCGGATCACTTCTCGGCGCAGGCCGTGCGCCGCTTCGTGGAGAGCCGCGGGAGGAGCATGACCCGGGTCTACGCGGCGTTCGCCGCCGCCAACATGGTGCCGCGCCGTTCCTACGACGAAGGGTCCAGCTACCGGGCCGCGGCAGCCGACCGGACCGTCCGCATGGGCGCTCGCCAGCGCTCCTGGCGAGCTCGTCGGATTGCTGCTCCGCACCTGAGCTCGCGTGCCATCGACGTACGAGCCCTTTCCGGCCACCGGGGCGGATCTCGGCTCCGGATCACCGTGGACGCCGAGCGACCCCGCGGAGCGATCGCCACCACGCTGGTCTTCCTGAAGTCCGGGAAGGTGGCCCGGGCGCCCATCCTGCTGGACGACCGCGGCACCGGTCAGAGGTTCGTCGCCTTCGGCCGATCGCGCGTCCGTCGAGTCGTCCTGCTGCTCGTCAACGCCTCCACCCGCTACGCGTGCGGACGGCAGACGGAGTTCGCGTGCCACGGACAGCCCTTGGACGACCGCCAGCGCTTCGCGGTGACCGTCACGGTTGTCCGTTGATCACGTCCCTGACGTAACCTCGCGGAGACGGCTGCTCGGGCCGACGACGAAGGGAATGTTGCGTGCGTAGGTCGTCAACCATGCTTGTCGTGGTGCTTGGACTGTTCCTGGCCCCGATGTCCGGCGGCGTGACCCTCGCCGCGGCATATCCGACGTCCCCGCCCGCCGAGCCGTCGTCGCGCGAGGCGGTGTCCCCGCTCGGCACTGCCGGTCGCGTGCTGGCAGGCGACGCCCGCGCCACCGACCCGTCGGCCACCCTCGCGCTGCGCGACCTGTGGATGGCACGCCCCGACCTCACCGGCACCGAGGCGGTGGAGGCGACCGCCCTGCTGGCTCGTCCCACCGACGGCGCCGCTGACCCCTTCGACAACGGCTACACCGTCCCTGCCACCCGGGAGTGCGGCGTCGAGGTGTGCGTCCACTACGTGACCACCACGGCCGACGCTCCCCCGAGCCCCGAGTGGGTCGCCCTCACCCTGTCCACGATGGAGGCCGTCTACGACCGCGAGGTGCACCAGCTCGGCTACCGCGCTCCGCGCAAGGACGGCGTCGACGGCGGCGACGCGCGGCTCGACGTCTATCTCAAGGACCTCGGCGCCGGGCTCTACGGCTACTGCGCCGCGGAGCGCGACAAGTCTGCCCGCACGGCCAGCGGCTTCTGCGTCCTCGACAACGACTACGCCCCCGCCCAGTTCCCCGCCAAGACGCCGGAGGACAACCTCCGGGTCACCGCGGCGCACGAGTTCTTCCACGCGGTCCAGTACTCCTACGACTACGCCGAGGACCCGTGGATGCTCGAGTCGACGGCCACGTGGATGGAGGAGCAGGTCTTCGACGACGTCAACGACAACAGGCAGTACCTCCGCCAGAGCCAGCTGCAGGCGCCGTACGTCCATCTCGACGCCTTCAGCACGACGTTGGGCTTCCAGTACGGCAACTGGATCTTCTGGGAATACCTCACCGAGCGCTTCGGGACGGGATTCGTCAAGAAGGCGTGGTTGGCCGCCGGCACCCGGCGCACGGACGGCCGCAACCACTCCATCGATGCTGTCAAGGCAGTGCTGCGCAAGAAGAAGCAGAGCTTCACCGACGTGTACGCCGACTTCGCAGCCGCCAACACAACGCCGGCGCTCACCTATGCGGAGGCCCCCGGGGTGGCGGAGTACGCGGACCCGCTGCCGCTCGCCGACGAGACGCTGAGCCGAGCCGACAAGCGGCACGTGGAGCGCAAGAAGGTCGACCACCTCTCGGCGGAGGCCATCCACCTCAAGCCGGCCGCCGAGCTGAGCGGTCCCAGGTGGAAGCTGCGCGTCAACATCAGCGGACCCCGACCCAGCTCGAGTCCTGCCGCTCGCCTCGTCGTGCACAAGGTCGACGGCACGGTGGCGACCCGACGGGTGAGGTTCACCAGCCGCGGCCGCGCGCAGACGCTGGCCCCCTTCAGCTCGGCCAAGATCGTCGCCGTGACCGTCTCGGTCGCCAACGTCTCCACGCGCTTCAGGTGTGGTCGGGGCACCGATCTGGTCTGCCAGGGCACTGCGCTGGATGACAACGTGCCGTTCACGGTCGTCGCCAAGGCGGTCAAGGCGAAGCGTCGGGGCTGACGTCCAGGACGGCCTGCAGCACCGTCTCGCAGTGGCTGACCAGCTCCGGCAACGACCCGGTGCGCTCGTCGGTCGGGACGGCCGTCCAGCTCAGCGCGCGGTCCTCGACATAGGCCCACCACGCGTGCACGACGGGTCTGGTCGCCGGGGCGAGCCCCAGCGCGCCGACGACCCGGTCGGTGGAGACCGAACGCACCGAGTCGTAGACCTCGCTCACCCGGGGGTCGGCGACACCGCTGCCGTGCACGAGCGTGAGGTAGAACGAGCGGCGCCGCTCGATCTGCTCGACCATCGCCGTGACCATCCCCCAGACCTGGTCCGCCCCGCTCGCAGATTCATCCGGGGCGGTGTTGCGCAAGATGCGCCGGCCCGCCGCTGAGATGCACGCGAGGTAGAAGTCGGTCTTGGTCGGGAAGTAGTGGAACAACAGACCGCGCGAGATCCCTGCCTCCGCGGCGACCTGGTCCAAGGAGAGGTCCTGGATCGGCGTCTCGATGATCATGGCGAGACCGATGCCGACCAACTGACGACGCCGGTCGTCCGCACTCAGCCGGCGACGTGATGGATCGGACACGCTATTGAGCATTGCTCAACAGTATGCGTAGGGTCAACCCATGGACTTCTCCCTCTCGCCCCGCGCCGCCGACCTGCAGGCGCGCGTGCGCGCGTTCATGGACACCGAGATCGAGCCCCTCGAGGCCGACATGCACGAGCGCATCAAGCAGGCGCGCGAGAGCGGCGGTGACAGCTGGACGCCCGACCCTCGGATCAAGGAGCTGCAGGCGAAGGCACGTGCGCAGGGCCTGTGGAACCTGTTCCTGCCCGCGGAGCACGCCGGGTCGTACGCCGCCGACTTCGGCACCGACGGCGGCGAGGGGCTCAGCAACATCGACTACGCCCCGCTCGCCGAGACGATGGGCCGCTCCTTCCTCGCTCCGCTCATCTTCAACTCCAACGCGCCGGACACCGGCAACATGGAGGTCCTGCTGCGCTACGGCACCGACGAGCAGCGAGCCCAGTGGCTCGAGCCGCTCCTGCGCTCGGAGATCCGCAGCGCCTTCTGCATGACCGAGCCCGACGTCGCCTCCTCGGACGCGACCAACATGGAGGCGACGGCGATCCGCGACGGCGACGAGGTCGTCATCAACGGGCGCAAGTGGTTCTCCACCGGCGTCGGCAATCCCGAATGCAAGATCCTCGTCTTCATGGGGCTGACCTTCCCCGACGTCGACCGCCACTCGCGCCACACCATGGTGCTGGTGCCGCGGGACGCACCCGGCGTGAAGGTCGAGCGGATGCTCACCACCATGGGCTACTACGACGAGCCCCTCGGCCACGGCGACGTGACCTTCGACGACGTGCGGGTGCCGGCCACCAACATCCTCCTCGGCGAGGGGCGGGCCTTCGAGATCGCCCAGGGGCGCCTTGGCCCCGGTCGGGTCCACCACTGCATGCGCGCCATCGGGCTCGCCGAGCGCGCCCTCGAGCTCGCCTGCGACCGCGCGCTGAGCCGCAGCGCCTTCGGCAAGCCGCTCGCCAACCTCGGCGGCAACCGCGAGCGCATCGCGGACGCCCGCATCGCGATCAACCGCTCCCGCCTGCTGGTCATGCATGCCGCGTGGCTGCTCGACCAGGGGATGTCGATCGAGGCCCTGTCGGCCGTCAGCGAGATCAAGGTTGAGGTGCCCAACATGGCCCTCGACGTCATCGACATGGCGATCCAGCTCCACGGCGGTGCCGGGATGACCGACGACTTCGCCCTGGCCGGCGCCTACGTCGGCGCGCGATCGCTCCGCCTCGCCGACGGACCCGACGAGGTGCACCGCAACGTGATCGCCAAGATCGAGCTCGGCAAGTCCGGCGCCAGGACCAGCGCATGAACGCCACGACCCCGCGCCGCGTGCTGGTCACGGGCGCCGCGTCCGGCTTGGGTGAGGCGCTCACCAGCACGTTGCGCATCCGGGGCGACGAGGTGCTCGCCACCGACCGGGTCGCCGCGGACGGCATCGACCTGGTCCTGGACATCACCTCCGGGGACGACTGGACGGCCGCGCTCGGACTCGTCGAGGAGCGCTGGGGCGGCCTCGACGTCCTCGTCAACAACGCCGGGGTGGCCGGAGGCGGCCGGATAGAGCTGTGCTCGATGGACGACTGGCGGTGGATCACCGAGATCAACCTCTTCGGAGTCGTTCGCGGCGTGCAGACGTTCACGCCGATGCTCAAGGCGCAGCGCTCGGGCCACATCGTCAACGTCGCCTCCCTCGCCGGGCTGGTCCACCCCGCCGGGATGGGCTCCTACAACGCGGTCAAGGCGGCCGTCGTGGCGTTCACCGAGACGTGCGGGCACGAGCTTGCGGCGTACGGAATCCGCGCCAGCGCGGTCTGCCCCTCCTACTTCCGGACCAACCTGCTGGACTCGATGCAGGGCCAGGACGAGACCCTCGCGCGCATGATCACCGAGCTGGTCGAGGGTTCGGACATCACCGCCGACGACATCGCCTCAGCCGTGCTTGCCGGCATCGAGGCCGGCGAGGACGTGATCGTGCCCGACGAGGCGGCGCGCCAGGCCTACTTCCTCAAGTGGGCCGACCGTGCGGCGTACGACAAGGTCATGCGGCACCAGGCAGCACGGCTGGACGCCCTGTCGTGAACGCCGAGGTGCCCGGCGCCCGCGCGGTACGCGAGGAGGACTCCTTCGACGTCGGTGCCGTCGCCTCCTGGCTGCGAGCCACCGCCGTCGGCGAGGCCGGGCTCGAAGGCACTCCTGAGGTGCGGCAGTTCTCCGGAGGTGCGTCCAACCTGACCTACCTGCTGCGCTACCCCGACCGTGACCTCATCCTGCGACGGGCGCCGCAAGGCACCAAGGCCAAGGGCGCGCACGACATGCGTCGCGAGTTCGTGATCCAGTCGGCGCTCGCGCCGGTGTTTCCCTACGTCGCCCCGATGGTCGGATTCTGCGACGACGAGTCGGTCCTCGGTGGTGACTTCTACGTGATGGAGCGGATCGACGGCCTGATTCCTCGCAGCACCTGGCCGGCTGATGTCCCCCTGACACCCGAGCAGGCGCGGCAGGTGTGCCTCAACGTCGTCGAGGTCTACGCCGAGCTGCACAGCGTCGACGCGGAGAAGGCCGGCCTGACGCACCTCGGCAAGGGCGCGGGCTACGTCCGGCGCCAGGTCGAGGGCTGGTCCACGCGTTACCGCAACGCGCACACCCCCGACAACCCGGAGCTCACCGAGGTGATGGCCTGGTTGGACGCCCACCAGCCCGCCGACGTGGCCACCTGCGTGATCCACAACGACTTCAAGGTGGACAACCTGGTCTTCGCGGCCGACGACCCGACCCGGGTCATCGGCGTCCTGGACTGGGAGATGGCGACCTTGGGTGATCCGTTGATGGACCTCGGTGGCGCGTTGGCGTTCTGGATCCAGGCCGACGACTCCGAGGAGCTCCGCCTGACCAAGCGGGTGCCCACCGACCTGCCGGGCATGATCACCCGCGACGAGTTCGTGCAGCGCTACTGCGAGCGGATGGGGTTCGACCTGACCCCCGAGGCGTGGCGCTACTACGAGGTCTTCGGCCTGTTCCGCAACGCGGTCATCGCCCAGCAGATCTACTACCGCTACTTCCACGGCCAGACCAGCAACGAGATGTTCGCGCTGTTCGGCCCCGGCGTGCAGATCCTCGACCGTCGGATCGCCGAGCTGCTCGCGTGATCACCCCACGACGTTCTTCTCCCCCTCTCCGCTCCCCCGAACAACGACGCGGGGACCCCGCGTGACTCGTATCTTGCTTGTGCGCCACGGACAGGCCTCGTGGGGAGCCGCCGACTACGACCAGCTCTCGAGCCTGGGCGAGTCCCAGGCGCGTACGCTCGGCGCCGCCCTCGCCGGCCAGGGGATCACCCCCGAGGTGCTCCTCTCGGGAGCGATGAGGCGGCACCGGCAGACCGCCGTCGGGGCCTGCGAGGGCGCCGGCTGGGAGCTCCCGGTCGCGACGGACGACGGGTGGAACGAGTTCGACCACCTCCAGGTCCTGTCCCGTCACCCAGCCCCCGAGGGCGTCGACCTGACGGTGGACCGGCGCGCCTTCCAACGGTGGTTCTCCGATGCCACCCTTCGCTGGACCGCCGGCGAGCACGACGACTACGACGAGTCCTTCGCCGCCTTCTGCGAGCGGGTCTCCGCCGCGTTCGAGCGGACGATCGCCGCTCTGGGGTCTGGTGGCACCGCCGTCGTCTTCACCAGCGGGGGTCCCCTTTCCTGGGCCGCCGCGGCCGCGCTCGGCAGCGATCCCGACCTGTGGCTTCGCCTCAACCAGGTGACCCTCAACGGCGGCGTCACGAGCTTCGTCGTCGGCTCGCGTGGTGCCACCCTGCTCGCCTTCAACGAGCACACCCACCTCTCCCCCGCCGACCAGACCTACCGATAGGACCCTCCATGCCCACCGTCCTGATCACCGGCGCCTCCGCCGGGCTCGGCGCCGAGATGGCGCGCCAGTTCGCGGCCCTCGGCTACGACCTGGCCCTGTGCGCGCGGCGTACCGACCGGCTCGACGAGCTCGCAGCCTCCTTGTCCTCCGTCCGAGTCAGCGTGAAGGCCCTCGACGTCAACGACCACGACGCGGTCTTCCGGGTCTTCGAGGAGTTCCGGGCGGAGTTCGGCACCCTCGACAAGGTCGTCGTCAACGCTGGTCTCGGCAAGGGCCAACCGCTCGGCACCGGTCGCTTCGACGCCAACCTGGCCACGGCGCAGACCAACTTCATCGGTGCCCTCGCCCAGACCGAGGCGGCCGCACGCATCTTCCGCGAGCAGAACTCGGGCCACCTCGTGATGATCTCGTCGGTCTCGGCGCTGCGCGGGATGCCCGGGAACATCACGACGTACGCCGCCACGAAGGCCGCCGTCGCCCACCTCGCGGAGGGCTTCCGCGCCGACGTGATGGGCACCCCGATCAAGGTCACGGTGCTCTATCCGGGCTACATCGTCTCCGAGATGTCCGCCACGTCGAAGACCACGCCGCTGGTGGCCTCCACCGAGCGCGGCGTCCGCGCCATGGTGGCCGCGATCGAGAAGGAGAAGTCGTCCGCCCGGGTGCCGGCCTGGCCGTGGGTGCCGATCGGGTTCGCGCTCGAGCACCTGCCGCTGCCGATCGCCCGCAAGCTGATGGGCTGAGCGGTCTCGCCGTACGGCGCCCGCAGCGCCGGCCCAGCGGTGCCACAGCCCCACTTCCGCGTACCGAAGGTGGCTCACGCACCGCCAGGGCTGAGCGTCAGCGGCCGCCGCGGGCTTCGAGCGCGTCGGTGAGCAGCCCGACGAGGGCCTCGAGCTGGACGTCGACCGACGACGCGATCTCGTCGGCCCCGTCGAGCGCCCGAGCAGCGAGTCCTGCCTTGGAGTCGATGAGCTCGGCGATCTTCGAGTCGATCGTCTGCGCGGCGATGATCCGCCACGCGGTGACGGGCTCGGACTGACCGATGCGGTGGATCCGGTCGATCGCCTGGGTCTGCTCGGCGTCGGTCCACGACAGCTCCGCCAGCACCACGTTGGACGCGACCTGGAGGTTCAGGCCGACGCCGGCGGCGCTCAGCGAGCAGACGATGATCGAGGTCTCGGGGTCCTTGGTGAACGACTCGATCGCCGCGGCGCGTGCCTTGGCACTCTGGTCGCCCCGGATCGAGACGAAGCTGATGCCCCGCTTCTCAAAGCTTGCCTGGGCCTCGTCCATCACGTCGATGTGCTTGGCGAAGAAGACGACCTTGCCGACGCTGCGCGCCAGCTGCGCGGTGTAGTCCGCGGCGAGCCCGGCCTTGGCCTGGCCGATGCGACGCATCATCGAGAAGACGTTCTCGCCGTCCTTGGCCGACTCCATGTCCTCGCGCTCCCACTTGGCGACGCGTCGGACGAGGTCGAGGTCGATGCCGTCCACGACGACCTTCGTGGTCCGCGCCTCGAGGGCGGCGTCGTAGCGGGAGACGAGGCGACGCGACAGGTTGCGTTCGGCGTCGCGGATGGAACGGCCCTCGGCGCCTTCGAGCTCGACGGGGAGGTCGGCCACGCGTCGCGCCGGGATGTCGGCGGCGACGTCGATCTTGCGGCGCCGGACGATTCCCATCTCGATCACCGATCGGCGGGCGTTGGGATAGAACCCCGGCTCCCCCGGCATCAGCCCGGTGTCCTCGAGCTTGTTCATCAGCGCCGGCAGCGGCTTGTGGTCGTCGATCCAGCCCAGGAACTGCCAGATCGCCCGGAAGTCCTCGATGTCGTTGATCAGGGGCGTGCCGGTGAGGGCCATCAGCAGCGGGCGTGCGACGCGGGTCCGGAGGCGCTCCGAGAGCTCGAGCACGTGCTGGGATCGCTGCGAGCTCTTGTTCTTGATGAAGTGCGCCTCGTCCACGACCATCCCGCGGAAGCCGTGGTTGCCGAGCCACTCGACGTGTCGGTCGAGGACCTCGTAGTTGACGACGATGATGTCGGCGAAGCCGTCGACCTCCTCGCCGTCGCCGTGGATGACCGTGACGGAGCGGTTGGGGGTCCACAGGCTGGCCTCGTGGGCCCAGTTGGCCTTGACGACGTTGGGTACGACGCAGAGCAGCGGCCACGCATGGGCAGCCTGCGCGGCGAGCAGCGCCTGCGCGGTCTTGCCCAGACCGGGCTCGTCGGCGAGAAGGAAGGTGCGGTGTCCGGCGGCGGCAGCGGCCACGAGCTGTGCCTGGTGCGCCATCAGCGCAACTCCGGGGACGGGGACGGAGTCCGGCATTCTCATGCACGCGGAGGCGCCGCCACCGACGTACTCGAAGGACTTGAAGAGGGGCTCGAGGAGCTCCCAGTTGGCCAGTCGGCCGGACTGGACGCGATGTTCCTCGGCGGCCGAGAAGTCGGGCTTGAGGAAGGGGTTGGCCAGCTGGCGCGAGATCACCGACTGCGGAGTCGTGCGCCGCGAGGACGTGGTCGCTGCGGTCTCGGGCTTGGGGCCCTCGACCTCCTCGGGGATCTCGATCCCTGCCGACTTGAGCATCTGGCGCTTGAGCGCTCGGGCTCCCTCGGACACCTCGGCATCCTCGGCCAGCAGCTGGAGCAGGGAGGTGTCGCGGGCTGCGGCCCGCGCCAGGATCGTGGCGATGCCGTCGAGGCGCTTGAGCTGCTCGGCCTTGCGGCCCTCGCCGAGCTCGGTGTCGGCGTCGAGGCGCTGGCGCTCGTCGCGCACCAGCAACGCGACCACCTGGAAGGTCGCTCGGCCGTGCGGCGCCACCTTGCCGCGCTCGGCTGCCTGCTCCACCTCGCGCACCGACCTGGCGAGCACCGGGATGATGCCTTCGTTGTCCTTGCGGATCACCTTGGTGCCGCCGCGTCGTGCGGTGGATGTGCGCCGGCTTCGCTGAGCCACTCAGTTCCTCCTCGAGTTGCCCGTCGCGCCTCGCGACAGACAGCACTACCTGCGTCGCAGCAGACTTGGGCGGCATGGCGGCGACGCAGAACCGGCGGGCGCCACGTGACAGAGGAGTCACGTGCGGCACTGGATGAGCCGGGGCTCCGACACCGAACCGGGTGGTCCAGCGACGAAGGCGAGGCCCATCCTACCTCGACGCCACCCGGATGCGTGCACCCACGTGGCGCGCTCATGGCAGGCTGGGCGGATGACCGCCTCCGAGCTCGACCCAGCGACGGGAGGCGAGATCAGCACCGCGCGGCGCGGCCGGCCGGGCTACGACCAGGAGACCGTGCTCCGTCGAGCGATCGACCTCTTCAACCGCCAGGGTTACGACGCCACCAGCATGGGCGACCTGGCCCGCGAGCTCGGGTTGTCCAAGTCTGCGATCTACCACCACGTCCCCAGCAAGGAGCACCTGCTCGCGTCCGGTCTCGACGAGGCGTTGGGGGCGCTCAGCAGCACCGTCACCACCATTGCGGCCACCAGCGACAAGCCGGCGGAGGAGCGCCTCCGTGCGGCCATCCGGTCCTCGGTCGAGATCCTCGTCGCGCACCTCGCGGCGGTGACCCTGTTGCTGCGGGCCCGCGGCAACAGCGAGGTGGAGCAGGCCGCCCTCGAGCGGCGCCGGGCGATCGACGACGCCTTGGCCGAGCTCGTCCGCGACGCCGTACGAGAGGGCAGCCTACGCACCGACATCGAGCCCGAGCTCATCAGCCGGCTGCTGTTCGGCATGGTCAACAGCTCGACCGAGTGGTTCCACACCGGCGGGTCTGTCGACGCAGGGGCGCTGGCCCACGCCATCACCGGCATTGCCTTCGACGGCCTGTCCCAGCGTCCGCTCGCGACGGACCAGCAGGACGCTCAGGCGTCGAAGTCCACGACCACTTCGTCGGAGACCGGGAACGTCTGACACGTCAGCACGAAGCCACGGGCCACTTCGTCGTCGCCGAGGGCGTAGTTGCGCCTCATGTCGACCTCGCCGCTCGTCACGTGCGCCCGGCAGGTGCCGCACACGCCGCCCTTGCAGGCGAAGGGAAGGTCGCTGCGCGAGACAGCTGCGCCGTCCAGGATCGAGGTCCCCCGGGGCATCGGCGAGGTGGCCGTCCGGCCGTCGAGCGAGATCGTGACCTCGCTGACGTCGCCCTCGACGACCTGCTCGGGACGGTCCAGCTCGGGTGGCGGTTGATCGACGTAGAAAAGCTCGAAGTGCACCCGATCCTCGTGCAACCCCAGCTCGGCGAGCACCTGACGCGCGTCGGCGATCAGCCCGAACGGACCGCACAGCCACACGTGGTCCACGGCCCCGACCGGCACGAGCAGGGTGATCAGCCGGTGCAGTCGCTCCGCGTCGAGGCGCCCGGAGAACAGCTCGACGTCGCGCGGCTCGCGGGACAGCACGTGCACCAGCTCGAGCCGTTCGCGGTGGCGGTTCTTCAGGTCTGCCAGCTCCTCGGCGAACATCACCGACGAGGTCCGCCGGTTGCCGTACAACAGCGTCACGCTCGCCTCGGGGTTGCGGAGCACGGTGGACGCGATCGACAGCATGGGGGTGACGCCCGACCCCGCGGCGATGCACAGGTGGCGGCCGGGCAGGTCCTCGCTGGCCGTGAACGACCCGCTCGGCGTCTGGACCTCGATCACGTCGCCGGGCCGCACCTCGCGGGTCAGCCAGCGGGAGAACAGACCATCGGGGATCTCGCGTACGCCGATGCGAGGGGCTGCTCGGGTCGGCGCGCAGATCGAGTAGGACCGTCGGTGCTCGGTGCCGTCGATCACCCGACGCAACGTGAGCGACTGGCCGGCCGCGAACGAGAAGTCCTCGCGCAGGTCGTCGGGGACGTCGAAGGTGATGGCTGCGGAGTCGTCGGTCAGGACCTCGACGGAAGAGACCGTCAGCGGGTGGAAGCCGCGTGCGGGTCGGGACGTCGGTCGGGGCATGTCGAGCATCAGATCTCCTTGACGTGCTCGAAGGGCTCGAGGCAGTCGTTGCACTGGTAGAGCGCCTTGCACGCGGTCGGACCGAACTCGGACGTCAGCCGCACGTCGGCACTCCCGCAGCGCGGGCAGTCGATCGCGCGGCGGACCGGCGCCAGGCTGAGCTGCACGGGGCCGGTCGGGCTCGGGCCGGGGGCGGAGAGTCCGTGGGCGCGGAGCTTGCGCCGTCCCTCCGCGGTGATCCAGTCGCTCGACCAGGCCGGGCTCAGACTGACCTTCACCTCGACCTCGGCGTATCCCGCGTCGCTCAACGCGTGCACGAGGTCGTCGCGCATGGTCGCCATCGCCGGACAGCCTGAGTACGTCGGCGTGATCGTGACGCTCACGCCAACCTCGCTCTCGGTGACGTCGCGGAGCACGCCGAGATCGACCAGCGTCAGCATCGGCATCTCGGGGTCCACGACGGTGCCGGCGATCTCCCGGGCGCGCGTGCGCCCGGCGGCGAGGGTGGTCACCACTTCCCCAGCGGATGGGCGCGAGCGACGACCTGCATCTCGGCGAGCAGGTGACCCATCTCCTCGGTGTGACGCCCGATGCGCCCCATCGGGCCGGTGCCGGACGGGGGAAGATCCGGGCGCTCCAGAGCGGCCATGGCGAGGACGTGGTCGACGACCGCGTCCACCTCCTCGGTGAGCACAGCGGGGTCGACCCCGAAGCGCTGCTCGGAGGCGAGGGTCTCGACCTGCGTGGACCTCGACAGCTCGGCGTATGTCGGCCACACCGTGCGCAGCCCGGCGACCAGACGCCGCCGCGACTCCTCGGTGCCGCCGGCCAGGGTCACGAACCAGCGGCCGGCATAGTCACGGTGGTAGGTGACCTCCTTGACGCCCTTCGCCGCGATGGCCGACAGGACCGGGTCGACGCTGGTGGCCAGCCGCTGCAGAAGGGCGAGGCGGTGGGAGGAGAAGAGGAGCAGCCGGACGATGGTGACGGCGAAGTCGCCGTTGAGCGCTTCGACGTAGCCCATGTTGCGAAAGGCGTGCTCGTCGCGGAAGAAGGCCAGCGCGTCCTCGGGCGGGACCGGCGAGCCCTCGGGCATCTGCGGCACCACCGAGGCGTCGGCAGCGGCCGCTCGGGCGAGCAGCAGCCGCGCCTGGCCGAGGAGGTCGAGGGCGATGTTGGCCAGCGCGATGTCGTCCTCGAGGTCCGGGGCGTTGCTGGTCCACTCGGAGAGCCGATGGGCATAGATCAGCGCGTCGTCGCCGAGCATCAGGCAGTACGCCGCCAGGGCAGCGCCGTCGACGCCTGCCGGGATCATGGTGTCGACGCCCGCGAGCGGGTCCTCGAAGTCGGTGCCGAAGGCCCACTGGGAGGAGTCGCCCCCGAGCAGTCCGTCGTAGACGGATTCATGGTCTAGGTCCAGGTCATCCATGGCTAGTTCCTTCAGCATCCGGGGTGTCACATGTGGGGGACGTTGGCGGGGATGTCGTAGAAGGTCGGGTGCCGATAGACCTTGTCGCCCGCCGGGTCGAACAACGGGTCCTTCTCGTCGGGGCTGGAGGCGACGATCAGGTCGGCACGGACGGCCCAGATGCTGACGCCCTCGTTGCGGCGGGTGTAGACGTCGCGGGCGTGGCGTACGGCCATCTCGTCGTCGGCGGCGTGCAGCGAGCCGACGTGCACGTGGTTGAGGCCGCGCTTGCCGCGGACGAAGATCTCGTAGAGGGGCCACTCGGGCTGCGGCGGCTCGCCCAGGCCGGTCGACACGCCCTCGAGAGGTATGGCGCCGTGCCCGCCGCCGGCGGAGAACTTTTGACCGGTCGTCATGATGCGTCCTCCCTCTGGCTGCGGGCGAAGGCGGTCGCGGCCTCACGGACCCAGGCACCCTCGTCGAGGGCGCGCTTGCGGTGAGCGATCCGCTGGGCGTTGCACGGGCCGGAGCCCTTGACCACGGCCATGAACTCGTCCCAGTCGGGCTGGGTGAAGTCGTAGTGGCCCCGCTCCTCGTTCCAACGGAGCTCCGCGTCCGGCAGGGTGACGCCGAGCGCCTGCGCCTGCGGCACCGACATGTCCACGAACTTCTGGCGCAGGTCGTCGTTGGTGTCGCGCTTGATCCGCCACGCCATCGACTGCGCGGTGTTGGGCGACTCGACATCGGGCGGGCCGAACATCATCAACGCGGGCCACCAGAACCGGTCGACCGACTCCTGGACCATCGCGCGCTGCGCGTCGGTGCCGCTCATCATCGTCAGCAGCAGCTCGAAGCCCTGCCGCTGGTGGAAGGACTCCTCCTTGCAGATGCGGTTCATCGCTCGGCCGTAGGGCCCATAAGAGGTACGGCACAGCGGGACCTGGTTGCAGATCGCGGCGCCGTCCACCAGCCAGCCGATGGTGCCGACGTCGGCATACGACAACGTCGGGTAGTTGAAGATCGAGGAGTACTTCTGCTTGCCGGCGATCAGCTTCTCGGTGAGCTCGGCGCGGGTGACCCCGAGGGTCTCGCAGGCGCTGTAGAGGTAGAGGCCGTGACCTGCCTCGTCCTGCACCTTGGCGAGCAGGATCGCCTTGCGCCGCAGGCTGGGAGCACGGGTGATCCAGTTGCCCTCTGGTTGCATGCCGATGATCTCGGAGTGGGCGTGCTGGGCGACCTGGCGCACGAGGGTGGCGCGGTACTTCTCCGGCATCCAGTCGCGCGGCTCGATGCGGTCGTGCCGCTCGATCACCCGGTCGAAGTCGGCTTCCAGGCTCGCTGTCTGCAGGGTGTCGCTCACTGCTGATCTCCTCCTGGCACGGCATTTACAGACCGATCGGTCGGTAATAGTCTGACACGGTGCCCAACGCTTCTGCAACGAACTCCGAGACCGAGTCCCAGGCTCCCCTGCTGGAGAGCTTCGCGTGCGGCTCCTGGTTCCGCGCGAGCGACGAGGGCGAGCCGCTCCTCGACGCTGCCACCAGCGAGGAGGTGGCCCGGATCTCCTCGACCGGTCTCGACCTCGGTGCCATGACGGCCTACGCCCGCGAGGTGGGCGGGCCGGCGCTGCGGTCGATGACCTTCCACGAGCGCGCCGCCGCTCTCAAGGCGATGGCCAAGGTGCTGGGCGAGCACAAGGACGAGTTCTACGCCCTCTCCGCCCGCAGCGGCGCCACGTTGCGTGACTCCATGGTCGATATCGACGGCGGTATCGGCACCGTCTTCTCCATCGCCTCCAAGGGCACCCGCGAGCTGCCCAACGACGTGGTCGTGCTCGACGGACAGGTCGAACGCCTCGGCCGCGAGGGCACCTTCCTGGGCCAGCACCTCTACACGTCCCGCCCCGGGGTCGCCGTACAGATCAACGCCTTCAACTTCCCGGTGTGGGGCATGCTCGAGAAGCTGGCCCCCGCCTTCATCGCCGGACTGCCGACGATCGTGAAGCCCGCCAGCCAGACGGCCTACGTCACCGAGGCGGTGGTACGCCGCATCATCGAGTCCGGCCTCCTGCCCGAGGGCACCCTCCAGCTTCTGTGCGGGTCACCGGCCGGGCTCCTCGACGAGCTGGGACCGCAGGACTCGGTGGCGTTCACCGGCTCCGCCTCGACCGGCGCACACCTGCGCCAGCACCCCTCGGTGCTCCACGGCGGGGTGCAGCTCGGCGTCGAGGCCGACTCCCTCAACTGCTCGATCCTCGGCACCGACGTGGCTGCCGACGACCCGGAGTTCGAGCTCTTCGTCAAGGGCGTCGTCACCGAGATGACCCTCAAGGCCGGCCAGAAGTGCACCGCGATCCGACGGGTGATCGTGCCCGAGGCCATGGCCGACGAGGTCGTCGCCGCCATCTCGGCCCGCCTGGCCAAGATCACCGTCGGCCACCCGAGCAGCGAGGGCGTCCGGATGGGCGCCCTGGCGAGCCTCGCCCAGCGCGACGAGGTCCGCAAGGCCGTCCAGGCGCTGCGGGCCTCTGCCGAGATCGTCTTCGGCAACCCCGACGTCGTCGAGGTGGTCGACGCGGACCACGAGACCGGGGCCTTCATGTCCCCCGTCCTGCTACGTGCCTACCCGGGCGCCAGCGAGCCGCACGACATCGAGCCCTTCGGACCCGTCGCCACCGTGATCACCTACACCGACCTCGACGACGCAGTCCGGCTCGCGGCACGCGGACAGGGCAGCCTGGTCGGCTCGATCGTCACCCACGACGCGGAGGTGGCGCGCACCCTGACGCGGGGCCTGGCGCCGTGGCACGGGCGCCTGCTGGTGCTCGACCGGTCCTGTGCCGCCGAGTCCACCGGCCACGGCTCTCCGCTGCCGGTGCTGGTGCACGGCGGGCCGGGGCGCGCCGGCGGCGGCGAGGAGCTCGGCGGCGTTCGCGCGGTGCTCCACCACATGCAGCGCTCGGCCGTCCAGGGCTCCCCCGACATGCTCACCGCGATCGGCGGGCAGTGGATCACCGGCTCCTCGCGGACCGTGACCCCCGAGCACCCCTTCCGCAAGAGCCTCGCCGAGCTGGCCGTGGGCGACACGATCAGCAGCGGGAGCCGCCTCGTCACCCTCGACGACATCGAGCACTTCGCGGACTTCACCGGCGACGCGTTCTACGCCCACACCGACGAGGAGGCGGCGACCAAGAACCCGCTCTTCGGCGGCATCGTGGCGCACGGCTACCTCGTCGTCTCGCTCGCGGCCGGACTGTTCGTCGATCCCGACCCGGGCCCGGTGCTGGCCAACTTCGGCGTCGACCGCTTGCGCTTCCTGACCCCCGTCAAGGCCGGCGACTCCATCAAGGTCGAGCTGACCGTCAAGCAGATCACCCCGCGGTCCAACGCCGACTACGGCGAGGTCCGGTGGGACGCGACGGTCACCAACGGCGCCGACGAGCCGGTTGCGACGTACGACGTGCTGACCTTGGTGGCGAAGACTCGCTAGTCCTGACCGGTCACTCGGCGGGGAGCAGCTCGATGGGTCCCGGCTCCGGGCCGGTGACGTGAGGCCTGTTCACGCAGGTGGCGGTCATCTCGCCGCGAACGATGTCTGCCCCAGGGCGTGACGGAACACTTGCATTTTGCAAGTGTCTCCCCATGAGCCTCTTCCTCACGTGTCCCGTCGAGAGCGTCGAACGCGCGACTTCCTTCTACACGGCCCTCGGCCGGGCCCTCAGCGCCGAGATGTCCGATCACAACGTGTCCTGCTTCGCGATTGCCCCCGAGCAGTACGTCATGCTCGGCAGTCGTGAGATGTACGCGAGCGTGGGTGGAGCCGAGGAGCTGACCGGCGGGCCCGAGACGCCCTCGAAGGTCACTGTCTCGTTCGACCTCGCCAGCCGCGAGGCGGTGGACGAGATCGTCGAGCGCGCGAAGGTCGCCGGCGGACGTATCGGCGACACCGACGACTACCCCTTCATGTACCAGCGCCAGTTCGACGACCCCGACGGCTACCACTACTCGCCGTTCTGGATGAAGCCGGACACCGACACGAACGCGTGAGCGACCTGGCAGCGGCCCTCGACATCGTCGGAGCACGGTGGGCCCTGCTCATCGTGGAACGGCTCCTCGCCGGGCCGCTGCGCTACGGCGACCTGCAACGCGAACTCGGGGTGCCGACGAACATGCTCGCGACCCGTCTGCGCGAGCTCGAGACGGCCGGCCTCGTGTGCCGCCTCCCTCTGCGGCACAACACCGGGCCTACGCCCTGACCGATCGGGGGCTGGCCCTGCGCGAGGCGATCATGGCGCTCGGACGCTGGGGCGCCGAGCAGGACGCGGACGGGCGCCCGTAGCGGCGTTCGACGTGCTGACGCTGGTGGCGAAGCCATGTTCAACGTCCTAGTCCTTGCAGCCGTCCTTCTCGAACAACGCCTCGGCCGAGCAGCACGCGTCGCCGTTCCAGGCATTGATTCCTTCGCGTACGGCGAGGGCAGCGATCACCAGCGCCGCAGCGGGGTCGGCCCACCACCAGCCGAGCAGGCTGTTGGCCGCCAGGCCCAGCAGGAGGACCGCCGACATGTAGGAACACAGCAGGGTCTGCTTGGAGTCGGCCACGGCAGAGTGCGACCCGATCTCCTCGCCGGTCCGTCGCTGGAGCAACGAGACCGTCGGCATGATCACCAGGCTGAGCCCCGCGACGACGATGCCCAGGGTGGAGTGCGCCGGCGCCTGTTGGCTGACGAGACTGTGGAGGGCGTCGTAGACCACGAAGGCGGCAAGGCCGAAGAACGACAGGGCGATGATCCGCAGCGCTGTCTTCTCGCGCTCCCCGGGGCGGGGAGCCGCGAACTGCCAGGCGACGGCCAGCGCGGAGGACACCTCGACCACCGAGCCGAGACCGAAGCCGATCAACGCGCTCGAGTTGGCGACCGCTCCTGCGAAGAGCGCGGCTGCGGCCTCGATGAGGTTGTAGGAGATGGTGAAGGCGACCAGGAACCGGATGCGCCGGTTGAGCGCGGAGCGGCGATGGGCCGAGACGATCGGGTGCGCGTGGGGGGACGTGACCATGTCAGCTGCCCACCGCGTGGGTGTCCGCGGCAGCGCAGGCCTCAGGGTCGGTGACCAGGACGACCTCGTGCAGGTCGAGGAGGGCGTGGCCCAGACGGGGGTCGGCCAGCTCGTAGCGGCTCCGGCGGCCCTCGGGGACGGCGACGACCAGGCCGCACCCACGCAAGCAGGCGAGGTGGTTCGACATCGACTGCCGCGTGACCCCGAGCTCGTCGGCCAGGTCAGCTGGATACGCGGACGCCTCGCGCAGCGTCATCAGGATGCGCGCCCGGGTCGGGTCGGACAGGGCGTGGCCGAAGCGGGCCAGTGCATCGAGCGAGACTGCCGTCGTGTTCATGACCGAATCATACATCAGATGATGTATTCAGTCTGGCGTGAACTCCCTGCGGGACGCGTCGGCGGATCGCTCAACAACCAGTCGTGGGCTCGGTGTGCCCCCGCTGTACGCCTGTACGCCTCGGAAACCGCTCTCGTTCAGCTGCTTGCGGCGTAGTCGTCGAGGCACATGATGTTGCCCTCACTGTCCTTGAACCAGGCGGCGTGGCCCATCCCCTCCATGGGGGCGATGTCTCCGTCCCAGGTGACGCCTGGCATGTCGTCGTGCTCGAACTCCAGGCCCCTGACCTTCAGGTCACGTACCTCGTCTGCGACGTTGGCGACGTTGGCGACGTGCCACTGCGCGATGGTGTGGCCTGCTTGTCCTGCGTACTCGGTCTGATAGAGGAAGAAGGTCGTCCCGCCATTGGTCGTGTAGACCAACCCGCCCGGGTTCTCATCGGCAGGTGTGAGCCGAGCGTGTCGGCGTAGAAACGACGTGCGCGTTGAAGGTCCGAGACCGGGACGTTGGCGGTGATCGCGCTATCGTTCAGCATCGCTGCTCCTTGGTGATGTCGCAGTGCTCGGAACGGCACTGCCGGATCCTTCCTGCCTACTCCCCTCGCCGGGTGCACGCCAGTCCCCATGTTCGGTATCCGGGCGGGCAATCCACGCGTCAGCGGGGACGGAGCCGGCTGAGGACCCACCCGTGCGCGCGGTGGGCGAGGAGCCCGACCGCGATCGACGTGAGCACCGCGGCGACGGGGTGACCAGCGGCCTCGAGCCCGGGATAGACCTGCCAGTGGGTGAGGTAGATCCACAGCGACGCCCCGGCGACCAGGTGGAGGGACCGCGAGAGGTGCCGGGGCAGGCGCACGTTCCCGGGGGCCAACAGGACCAGCATGCCCGCGACGAGCACGGCAGTTCGCGAAAGGTCGTCGGAGAAGTAGCCAGCGGCTCCGACCACGATCGCCGCGGCCACCAGATACCGCTGTCGTCGCGTCCGGGCTTCGGCCGCCGCCCACCCGATGGCGATGCACCACACCGTTCCGAGCAGGGTGTACTTGTCGGTACCGCCGGCCGCGAGTCCCACGGCGAGGTAGCGCACCGCGAGCGCACATCCCAGGACGCCCACGGCGACCGCGAAAGGCCGTTGTCGCAGGCCGCGGTCGAGGACCGGGAGCAGCACCAGCGCCGCGAGGCCAAGAGTGGACCAGACGACGACCTCCAGGAACCAGAACTGCCAGTCCGCGGTCCAGGTCGGCCCGCCCACGGCCTGGTTGAGGAACAGCGCCGTCGCGGGTCTGTAGTCACCGGTCACCGTGCCGGTGACGCCGATCCACACCGCCGCGGGGACGGCGAAGCCTGCCGTGCTGGCCACGAGCCGCCTGGCGCGCTCGGTCCGCCCGACCGTGTGGAGCGAGAGCCTGGCGAGGTTGAAGCCCACCACGGCCAGGAGCACGTGCGCCCCGCCCATGACCATGAACAGGTCGGCGTGGGACATCACGATCGCGACGATGGCCAGCGCTCGCAGGACCACGGCGGGTTCGGTGGCCAGGAGCCGGCGCGAGCCAGGGCGCGCCGTCGCGGCGAGCTGCCGCGGGGTGAGCCTCGGCCAGCCGGCCGGGAGATGACCGAGCCGGTGGGCGAGCTGGGTCGAGACCTCGACGAAGGACAGCGAGTCCCCGCCGAGGTCGGCAAAGGTGTGGTCGAGGTCCGCGTCCGGGCGACCCAGGACCACGGCGAACAGGTTGCGCAACGCCTCCGGGCTGGCGGACTCCATGGTCTGCTCGTGCTGGTCGTCGAGGGTCGCGGTGGCGCTCGCCGACGCGTGGGCAGCGAGGAGCGCGTAGTCGGTCTTGCCCCGACTGTTCGTCGGCAGCGTCTCGATCTCGTGCACCCGCACGAGGTGGCCTGGCAGGCCCGACAGGGCACTCAGCTCGCGGCGTACGCGCTCGGTCATCCTCGAAGCCGTGACGAAGGCGTGCACGGCGTCGGCGTCGACGACGACGGCCGTCGCCACGGGCATCCGTGCCTCGAGCCGTGCAAGGTCGAGGCGCAGCCCCAGGACCTTGGCATGGCGGTCCAGGCGCCCGCAGATCTCCCAGAGCCCGTCATCGGCCTGGCGTGCCAGGTCTCCCGTGTGCAGGGTCGTCGTCTCCGGGCCGCGCGCCAGGTCCGCCGCGGTGTGCGCGTAGCCCATCATCACGTTGGGTCCGGTATAGACGAGCTCGCCGGCGCCGTCGGGTGCCCCCGGCACCGGCGCCAGCCGGAAGTCGCCCCCCGGCACCGGGATGCCGATGGCCTCGGGACGGTCGTGCGCGAGGTGCGGCGGCAGGTAGGCCATCCGCGCCGTGGCCTCGGTCTGCCCGTACATCACGAACAGGTCGAAGGCCCGCTCACGTCCGAGTGCGGCGAACCGTCGGACGCGAGCCGGGTCCATCCGTCCCCCGGCCTGGGTGAGGTAGCGAAGGGTCGGCAGCTCGGCCCCGGTGAAGCCCCGGCACTCGAGGAGCTCGAACGTGTAGGGGACGCCGGCGAAGCTCGTGGCTCCAGCCGATCGCGCCAGGCTCCAGAAGCGGTCGTCGGCCACCGACGCGTCGGTGAGCACGACCGTGGCGCCCACGACCAGGTGGCTGGTCAGGACCGAGAGTCCGTAGCAGTAGTGCAGGGGCAGGGACATGACCGCTCGATCCTCGGCCGTCAGACCGAGGTAGTCGGCGATGCTCTGCGCGTTGGCCCAGATGTTGTCGTGCGAGAGCCGTACGAGCTTGGGCGACCCGGTGGATGCGGAGGTGGACAGCAGCAGGCCGAGGTCGGGGTGCAGGTCGCTCGCTCCGGCGTACGCGGCCTCGATGTCGGCCGACCGCGTGGGGTTGCCGGCCTCGACCACGACGACCGGATGACCGGCGGTGAGCGAGCCGAGCAGGGCGACCACGGAGTCGATGTCGTTGCGCATCTCGAGCACCCGCACGCGGCGCGGACCGAGCAGGGTCAACCGGTCAGCCTCGTGGCGGATCGCTGCCGCGAGACCGGCGTAGGTGAGGGACCGGCCGTCCTGGACCAGGGCGACGTCCTCGGCTGCCCCGGCGAAGGGCAGGAGCTGGTGGACGGAGTCGGGCACCATCGTCATGCCGTCGCCTCCGGGACCATCGTCCCTTCGCCAGCGGACAGGCCCGTCTCGTCAGTGGGTGTCGGAGCCGTCGAGAACGCGACCACCTCGCCCAGGACCTCGACCCGCACACGCACGCCCGACTCGGGCACGCCCGTCGCGGGGATCCGCGCCGCGATCCGCTCGCCCCCGTGGAGGCGGACAGTGGCGGCTGCGTCATGGCCGTAGAAGCTGACGTCCTCGACGACCCCCTCCACCCCCAGCCCACCGGCGCGGTGCACCTGCACCTGCTCGGCGCGTACGGCGACCTCTACCGGCCCCGGCGCGACGGCCGTCCTCAACGGCAGGGCACCGAGCGCGCACGTGGCTGCCGCGCGTGAGGTGGCGACACCGGGGAGCAGGGTGGCGTGACCGATGAAGGAGGCGACCCGCGGGTCGGCCGGAGCGAGGTAGACCTGGGCCGGGGCGCTCACCTGGAGGAACCGGCCCTCGATCATCACCGCGACCTGGTCGGCCAGCGACAGCGCCTCCCCCTGGTCGTGGGTCACGATCAGCGCGCTCGCTCCCGCACTGCGCAGCGCTGCCACTACGGCTCGTCCGGTGCCCTCCCTCAGGCCCGCGTCGAGCGACGAGAAGGGTTCGTCGAGCAGGACCAGGGCCGGACGGGGTGCCAGTGCGCGGGCCAGCGCGACGCGCTGCTGCTGTCCCCCGGACAGGTCACGGGGGTAGCGGTCGAGCAGCTCGACGGGCAGGTCGACCATGGCCAGCAGCTCGCGGGCACGCTCCAGGCTGCGCCGCTCGCCGCGCGGCAGCCCGAAGGCCACGTTGGCGGCCACGGACAGGTGCGGGAACAGTGCACCCTCCTGCGGCACGAAGCCCAGTCCGCGGCTGCGCGCCGGTACGGCGCGGCCCGGGCCGGCCACGTCGCGGCCGGCGATCGAGATCGTGCCCGAGTCGGGCGCGTGGAAGCCCGCGATCGTCCTGAGCAGGGTGGTCTTGCCGCAGCCGGAGGGCCCGACAACGGCGGTCACGCCGCCTGCGACGGTGAGGTCGATACCGCGCAGGACCGGGCGACCGGGATAGCCGACCGCGAGGCCGCGCACCTCCAGTGCCGCGCTCACCGCGCCACCTCGGTCCGGTCGCCGGGGGTGCTCAGTCGACCCAGGAGCCAGGTCGCCGGGATCGACAGGATGATCAGGGCAAGGGCGTACGGCGCTGCGGCGCCGTACGCGACCGAGGACGCGTCGGACCAGAACTTCGTCGCCAGGGTGTCGGTGCCCGTCGGCGCGAGGAGGAGGGTCGCGGTGAGCTCGGTCGACACGGCCAGCGCCACCAGCGCCGTCGCCGCCGCCAGGCCCGGCAGTGCCAGCGGCAGCGTGACCCGCCGCATCACCTCGGACCCGCGACAGCCCAGGCTGCGAGCGACGTCGTCGAGGGAGGCCGGGATGAGCTCGACGGTGCCGCGGAGGCTCACCACCGCGCGGGGCAGGAACAGCACCGTGTAGCCGACCAGCAGGACGACCACGGTCTGATAGAGGCTGGGCATCACGCGGATCGAGATCGTGACGAGCGCCAGCCCGATCACGATGCCGGGCATGGCACTGGCTGTGTAGACGCTCCGCTCCACGAACATGCTCAGTGCGCTGCGGTGGCGCACGGCCAGCCAGACGACCGGCACTGCGGTCACCGTGGCCAGCAGGCCGCCGGCGGCACCGAGCCCGAGGGTGGTGCCGATCGCACCGATCAGCTCCGCGACGTCGATCCCGGCCGAGGTGCCCTTGACCAGCCACCGCACGAGACTGACGAGCGGCACTGCCAGCGACCACACGGCCAGCAGTGCGAGAGCGATGGCGACGGTGTGCCGGTGCCTGCCCAGCGGCACGCAAACCGCTGAACGGCTGGCGCCGGAGCCGACGCGCGCCAGCGGTCGGCGACCACGCAGCAGGTGTTCGAGCAGCAGCAGCAGGAGGCAGAAGAGCACCAGCACCAGGGCCAGCAGGGTGGCAGCGGGACCGTTGAAGACGGTGGCGTACTGCTGGAGGATCGCGGTCGTCAGGGTCGGGTAGTTGAGCAGCTGCAGGGCGCCGTACTCGGCCAGCAGGTGCAGCCCGACGAGCAGGGCACCCCCGAGAACGGCAGGGCTGATCGCAGGCAGGGTGACCCACCAGAAGACGCGCCATGGCCCGTGACCCAGGGAGGTCGCCACCTCCTCCACCGCGGGGTCGAGTCGACGCATCGCGGCCACGGTCGGCAGGTAGACGAAGGGGAAGTAGGACAGGGTCGTCACCATCACCGCGCCTGCGAAGGACTGGACGGCGTGGGTGGTCGAGACCCAGCCGTAGCCGTTGACGAAGGCCGGCACCGCCAGCGGCGCGCACATGAGGGCGTGCCACCAGCCGCGCCCCCGCAGGTCGGTACGCTCCACGACCCACGCGCCCGCCAGGCCGATCAGCAGGCAGCACGCGACCCCGGTGACCAGCAGGCGCACGGTGTTCCACAGGAGCTCACCCACCCGTGGGCGCCAGAGGAACGCAGCGGCCTCACCTGCCCCGAGCTGGGCTGTGGTGACGAGGACGTAGCCGAGGGGCATCAGGGACACGGCGGCGATCAGGCCCCCCGCCCAGAGAAGAGCGGTCGGCGCCGGACCCGCAGAGCCACGACCTGGCGATCTGCGGGGCGACGCGGGTGCTTCGACGATGCTCAGAGGAAGCCGATCTCGGTCATCAGCTCCACCACGCGCTTCGCGTCGAGGTCGGAGACGTTGACCCGGGGCGGCTGCAGCTCGCTGAAGGGCTTGACCGGCGGCTCGAGCTGGACGGCCGGGTTGAGCGGGTACTCGAGGGCATAGCTGTCGGCGAGCACCTGCTGCCCCTGCTCGTCCACGAGGAACTCGACGAACTGCTCCGCCTCGGACTTCATGTCGCTGGACGCCAGGATCCCAGCGCCCGACACGCTCACGAAGGCGCCGGGGTCCTGGTCACCGAAGTAGTACTGCTCACTGTTGTCGCTGACGTCGCCGTTCTCGGCGCGGTCGCGCTCCCAGTAGTAGTGGTAGACGATGCCGACCTCGGACTCGCCCGAGTCGACGGCCTCCAGCACGACGTTGTTGCCGTCGTAGGCGGTGCCGTTGGCCTTGATCCCCTCGAGCCAGGCGCGCGTGGCGTCCTCGCCCTCGAGCTCCAGCACGGCGGCGACGATGGCCTGGAAGTCGGCGCCCGTCGGTGAGAACGAGATGCGGCCCGCCCATTCGGGGTCGGCGAGGTCGAGGATCGAGGCGGGCAGATCGGAGGCCTGCACCTGGTCGGTGTTGTAGACCAGCACGGTCGACCGGGCCACGAAGCCGGTCCACAGACCGCTGCGTGGCCGGAACTGCTCCGGGATCGGCGCGACGAGGTCGGCGGGAAGCTCCTCGAAGAGCCCTGCCGCCTCCACCTGCGACATCGCGGGGGAGTTCTCGGTCAGGAAGACGTCGGCGGGCGAGGCATCGCCCTCCTGCACGAGCTGGTTGGACATCTCGAGGTCCTTGCCGTTGCGCAGCTCGACCTCGATACCGGTGGCCTCGGTGAAGGCGGGCGCCAGCTCGGCCAGCAACGGCTCGTGCTGGGCGTTGTAGACGACCAGCTTCGGCTCGTCGGAGCCGCAGCCCGCGGTGAGGAGACCCAGCAGGAGAACACCCGCCAGAGCAGGGACGCGCTTCATGGACAGCCTTTCGTAGTTAGGTCAGGCTAACCATACTGCAATCGGGTCGACTGACCTCCTCGGCGGCTTCAACGCGTCAGTGGAACGCGCCACACCAGGACGGTGCCCCGGGGCTGGTTGGGCCGCAGGTGCATGGTCCCGCCCAGCTCGGTGGCGCGACGACGGACGTTGCGAAGTCCGCTCTCGGCCCGATCGGGGGGCATGCCGCTCCCGTCGTCGGACACGGTGAGGACGAGCTCGTGGTCGGTGACCTCGAGCTCCACCTCCGCGCGGTCGGCGAGCGCGTGGCGCGCCACGTTGGACACCGCCTCGCGCAGGACTGCGATGAGGTGCGCGCTGATGTCCTGTGGGACCGCCGAGTCGACGGGACCCAGCGTGCGCACTGTCGGCGCGAAGCCGAGGACGGGGACATAGTCGCGGACCAGGGTCCGGATCTCCTGCCGGAGCGAGGCGCCCTGCCGGTGCTGGAGCTCGAAGATCGTGCCGCGGATGTCCTTGATGGTGAGATCGAGGGCGTCCACGGCCTGCTCGAGGCGCTCTGCCACCTCGGAGCCCCCGGCGAGCATCGAGATCCCTTGGAGCTGCAGGCCGGTGGCGAACAGCCGCTGGATGACGACGTCGTGCAGGTCACGGGCGATCCGCTCCCGGTCGGAGATGACCGCGAGCTCCGCCCGGTCGGCCACGGCCTGGGCACGGTCGAGGGCGAGTCCGGCCTGGTCGGCGAAGGACGCCAGGAGCTCACGCTCCTCGATCTCGTGCTTCGAGGCGGACGGGTCGAACAGGGCGATAAGCACACCGGCGCCGCCGAGGTGGACCCGCAGCGGGATCACCAGGCCGGCGAAACCCCCCACTGGCATCTCGCTGAGCTCCCGACTCTCGGCCAGCACCGTCGTGGCGGCGACCTCGTCCAGCGCTGCGTTGACCCGCTCGGCGTCCTCGTCCGGATCGAGGCTGGTGGCCAGGACCTCGACGTCGTCGCCCCAGCTGAGCAACGCGGTCGCCCGGGCTCCCGCCACGGTGCGCGCGGTCGCCGTAATCCTCCGGAGTGCGCGGTCGAGGTCGACCGGCGGCTGCAGGGCCTCCGACAGCTCCGACGTGGCCTCGAGCCACTGTCGCCGTCGTTCGCTCATGCCGTAGGCGCGAGCGTTCTCGATCACGAACCCCGCCGCGCGGGCGAGCGCCTCCACCAGCTGCTCGTCCTGCTCGGTGAAGTCGCCGCCGTCCGCCTTCTCGGTGAGGTAGAGGTTGCCGAAGACGGTGCCCCGGATCCGGACGGGCACCCCGAGGAAGCTCGACATCGGCGGGTGGTTCGGCGGGAACCCGGCCGCCTGCGGGTGGGCGTTCAGGTCGTGCAACCGGAGCGGCCGGGGCTCCTTGATCAGGAGTCCCAGGATCCCCCGCCCGTGCGGCAGCTCCCCGATCAGCTGGTGCGTGACCGGGTCGACCCCGGTCGTGACGAACTCGGTGAGCAGGAGGCCATCGGAGCCGATCACGCCGAGTGCGCCGTACTGCGCCGACGTCAGCTCGGTGGCTGCCTCGACGATCCGGGTCAGGACGCGGCGCAGGTCGAGGTCCGACGAGATCGCCGTGACCGCGTCGAGCAGTGTCTGCGCCGGGCCGGTGAGGTCGGCGGAGAGGCGCTCAGGCACGCGTGGCCACGGTGAGGAGGACGGCCGCGTCGCTCAGGGCCGTGAGGTCGTGCCGGTCCTGGGGGATGATGAGGTGATCCCCTTCGACGCCCTCCCAGCTCTCGTCACCTGATGTCAGGCGGACCTTGCCTCGGAGCACCTGGAGCGTTGCCTCCCCCGGCGACTCGTGCTCCCCCAGTGACCGTCCGTCTGCAAGCGCGATCACGGTCTGCCGCAGGTCGTGCTCCTGTCGGCCATGGACGGTCACAGCTCCGCGTCCACTGCTTGCGCCGCGGGCCTTGTGGAGCTGCTCGTCGACGAGCTGCGTGAGGGACGAGGACTTCATCTGGTGGTCCTTTCGGACAGGTTGCTCGGATGGTCGGCGTGCGCGCGCTCCACAGTCTCCCAACCCGAGGCGCCGAGCGTCACCACCGAGACGGGGAAGATGCCCAGGTCCTCCCGCTCGATGTGCACGTCGAGCTCGTCGAGCAGGCGTGACACCGCGTCGTCGAAGCCGTCGCCCTCCGGGTCGAGGGCCGCGATCGCGGTGTCGAGCGACACGTGCTCGCCCTCCAGGGACGCCACCTCCTCGGCGAACTCACCGTGTTCTCGCAGCGCCGTGAAGATCCCTGCTTCTTCGCGTTCCACGTGCCGGGACAGGGACGAGACGAGTCCGGTCAGGTGGACGAGCACCGTCGGCCGGTCGCCGTCGCGCAGTGCGCGGCGTACCTCGTCCGCTGTCTGCGTGAGCGCGACGTGCTCGTCGCGCAGCTCGGTGATCGCGTCCACCTCGTGACAACCGCAGTGACCACACACGTCAGCCGACCCGATCCCACCCGCGGCGGGGGGCGTGGCTGCCCAGCCCGGAGTCGTCACGACTGCGGTACACGATGTAGGGCCGGGTGAGGTAGCCCAGGGGTGCACTGAAGACGTGCACCAGCCGGGTGAAGGGCCACAGGGCGAAGAGAGAGAAGGCGACCAGCGCGTGCAGCTTGAACCCGATCGGGGCCTCCCCCATCAGCGAGGCGTCCGGCTGGAAGGCCAGGAACGACCTGAACCAGACCGACACTCCTTCGCGGTAGTTGTACTCGCCGCCGATGGTGAAGATGGAGCCGGCGACGGTGTTCCACATCCCCAGCACGATGGCCAGCGCCAGGAAGAGGTACATCACCTTGTCCATGACCGTGGTGGCCGAGAAGACCGGCCCGACGGTGCGACGGCGGTAGATCAGGATGGCCATCCCGACGACCGTCATCACCCCGGCCAGCAGCCCGCCGATCACGGCGACGTAGTGGTAGAGGTGATCGCCCATCCCGACGGCCGCGGTCCAGGACCGCGGGATCAGCAGCCCGATGACATGACCGCCGACGACGCCGAGCATGCCGAAGTGGAACAACGGGCTCCCCCACCGCAGCAACCGGTCCTCGTACAGCTGGGACGACCGGGTCGTCCAGCCGAACTTGTCGTAGCGGTAGCGCCAGAAGTGCCCGACCACGAAGGTCGTCAGGCACAGGTAGGGCACGATCACCCACAGGAAGATGTCCATCAGCGGTTCCCTCGCAAGGTCGGCATCGGCAGTGCGGTGGGGCCGTCCGGGCGTGACGGTCCCGGGTCGAAGGCAGGCGTGGCGTACGGCGTGAGCCCGACCTCCTCCTCGGGGGGCCCGGCGGCGGCGAGCCGACGGACCGCTTCCCACTCGTCGCCCTGCAGCGGAGGCAGCGTGGCGGTGACCGCCTCGACGGCGCCGGCCCAGGGCGAGGCGGACTCGGCGAGCCCGATGCGGAGCATCTCGAGGCCGGCACGGTGGTCCAGCAGCAGTTGTCGTCCGCGGTCGTGGTCGATGGTTGCGGCGTACTCGAGGACGACGCACAGGTGGTCGGGCAGCTCGGTGTCCGTCAGCTCGAAGCCCGATGCGAGGTAGGTCTGCTTGAAGCGGAGCAGCGCCATCCCGCGCTTGCGGGTGTCGCCGTGGGCGAAGTAGGTCAAGAACAGGTTGTGCTTGCGGCGCTCGTCGAAGGTGACGACGTAGTCGCTCTCCAGCTCCGTCAGGCTCGCCTCCCCGAGACGATCCGCGCAGGCACGTAGGGGGTCCCCGATCCGGTCGGGCAGCTCCGAGGAGCCGCGCCGGATCAGGTCGAGCCGCCCCACCAGCTGCTCGTCGGGATAGTTCAGGAGCAGGGACGCGGCCTGCCAGGCCACCGTGAGCTGACGCTCGGTGAGCTCGGCGACGCGGCGCCGACCGGTCAGGGTGCGGCTCACGGGGTCTTCTCCTCGTCCTCGGACCGGCGCGGGAACAGGCCCTCCGGCGCACCCTTGCCGTCCCAGTTGAGCAGGTTCACCCGCAACGACTTGTCAGCCGGGGAGGCCAGGGAATCGGCGGTCTGCCGGTCCTGCAGCATCTGGAAGTTCTCCACCGCGATCGGCGTCGGCACACCCGATCCCTCGCCGAAGAGGCCCTGTTGTCCGCCGTCGTACTCGGAGACCGAGCACTCGGTGCCCAGCTCCTCCAGCGAGTGGGCCTGCTCGGCGTGCGCCGGCGGGATGACGTAGCGGTCGTCGTACTTCGCGATCGCCAGGAGGCGGTACATGTCGTACATCTCCTCCTCGGTCATGCCCACGGCCGCGGGGATCGAGCCGTCCGGCTCGCGCCCCATGTTGATGTCGCGCATGTAGGAGCGCATCGCGGCCAGCTTCTTGAGCACCAGGTCGACCGGCGCGACCTCGCCTGCGGTGAACAGCTCGGCGAGATACTCGATGGGGATGCGGAGCGCGTCGATGGCGGCGAACAGGTTGCCCTTGTCCTCCGCGTCGTAGCCGGTGTCCTTGACCACGTCGACGACCGGCGAGAGCGGCGGGATGTACCAGACCATCGGCATCGTCCGGTATTCCGGGTGCTGCGGCAGTGCCACCTTGAACCGGTTGTTCAATGCGTAGATCGGCGAGCGCTGGGCTGCCTGCACCCAGTCACGCGGGATGCCTGCGGCCTCCGCCGCGCGCTGGACCTCCGGGTCGTCGGGGTCGAGGAAGACCTCGCGCTGCGCCTCGTAGAGGCCGTGCTCGTCCTCGGTGGTGGCAGCTGCCAGCACCTTGTCCGCGTCGTAGAGCATGAGGCCGATGTAGCGCAGGCGGCCGACGCACGTCTCGGCGCAGACCGTGGGCAGCCCGACCTCGATCCGCGGGAAGCAGAACGTGCACTTCTCGGCCTTGCCGGTCTTGTGGTTGAAGTAGATCTTCTTGTAGGGGCAGCCAGAGATGCACATGCGCCAGCCACGGCACTTGTCCTGGTCGACGAGGACGATGCCGTCCTCCTCGCGCTTGTAGATCGCCCCGCTGGGGCACGACGCGGCACACGACGGGTTGAGGCAGTGCTCGCAGATCCGCGGCAGGTAGAACATGAAGGTCTGCTCGAACTCGAACTTCACCTTGTCGGCAATCTTCTTCAGCATCGGGTCGTGCTCCAGGGTCGCTGCCGAGCCGCCGAGGTTGTCGTCCCAGTTGGAGGACCAGGTGATCTTCATGTTCTTGCCCGTGAGCAGGGACTTGGGCCGGGCGACCGGCGTGTGCTCCTGGGCGGGGGCGTCGGTCAGCGTGGCGTAGTCGTAGGTCCACGGCTCGTAGTAGTCCTGGATCGAGGGCATCTTGGGGTTGGAGAAGATCGTGGCGAGCTTCTTGAAACGCCCGCCACCCTTGAGCTTGAGCCGGCCGGCCTTGTTGAGCTGCCAGCCGCCCTTCCACTTCTCCTGGTCCTCGTACGTGCGGGGGTAGCCCTGGCCCGGTCGGGTCTCCACGTTGTTGAACCAGACGTACTCCGTGCCCGTGCGGTTGGTCCACGCCTGCTTGCACGTCACCGAGCAGGTGTGGCACCCGATGCACTTGTCGAGATTCATCACCATCGCCATCTGCGCCATGACCTTCATCAGTAGGTCACGTCCTGCGAACGCTTGCGGATGACGGTGACCTCGTCGCGCTGGTTGCCCGTGGGCCCCAGGTAGTTGAAGGCGAACGTCAGCTGGGCGTACCCGCCGATGACGTGGCTCGGCTTGACCAGGATGCGGGTCAGCGAGTTGTGGATGCCGCCCCGCTTTCCTGACGTCTCCGCGAGCGGGACGTCGATGAGCCGGTCCTGTGCGTGGTGCATGTAGACGGTCCCTTCGGGCATGCGGTGGGAGACGATCGCGCGGGCCACGACGACGCCGTTGCGGTTGACCGCCTCGATCCAGTCGTTGTCGACGACGCCGACCTTGGCGGCGTCGCGGTCGCTCATCCAGATCGTCTGGCCCCCGCGTGAGAGCGAGAGCATGAACAGGTTGTCCTGGTACTCGGAGTGGATCGACCACTTGTTGTGGGGCGTCAGGTATCTGACAGTGACCCCGAGCTCCCCGACGTCGCCGATCTCCGGCTCGCTGAAGAGGGCGCCCATGTTGAGCGGTGGCCGGTAGATCGGCAGGCTCTCGCCGAGCTCGGTCATCCAGTCGTGGTCGAGGTAGAAGTGCTGGCGTCCGGTCAGGGTGTGCCAGGGCTTGAGCCGCTCGACGTTGATGGTGAACGGCGAGTAGCGCCGACCACCGGTCTCCGACCCTGACCACTCCGGCGAGGTGATCACCGGCACGGGCGCGGCGACCGTGTCGGCGAAGGTGATCTGCTTGCCCTCGTGCTCGGACGCGAGGTCGTGCAGCAGCGTGCCGGTCCGCTTCTCCAGGGTCTTGAAGCCCTGGGTGGCGAGGTGCCCGTTGGTCGTCCCGGACAGCGCCAGGATCGCCTCGCAGGCGTCGACGTCCCGGGCCAGCGTGGGCCGACCCGCGGCCGCTCCGCCCCGCACCGGTCCGTTCTTGTGCAAGAGGTAGTCGACCGCCTTGGTGACGTCGTAGGTGACGCCCTTGGTCGTGGTGCCGAGCTTCTCCAGCAGCGGCCCGAGGGCCTGCATCTTGTCGCCGACCGCGGTGAAGTCGCGCTCCACCTCCACGATCTTGGGCATCGTCACACCCGGCACCGGCTCGCACTCGCCGTGCTTCCAGTCGCGGACGACGCCGTGGGGGTTGGCCATCGCGTCGGGGGTGTCGTGCAGCAGGGGTACGGCGACGACGTCCGTCCGGGTGTCGAGGCGACCGGCCGCGAGCTCGCTGAACTTGGTGGCGATCGTCTGCCAGGCGTCCCAGTCGGTGCGCGTCTGCCACGGCGGCGCGATCGCCGGGTTGAAGGAGTGGATGAACGGGTGCATGTCGGTGGTGTTGAGGTCGTGCTTCTCGTACCACGTGGCCGCGGGCAGGACGACGTCGGAGAAGATCGTCGTGCTGGTCTGCCGGAAGTCGAGGGTGAGGAGCAGGTCGAGTTTCCCCTCGGGTGCCTCGTCGTGCCACTCGATCTCCTGGGGACGCTGGCTCTCGTCAGCCTCGCCCGCCCGCAGCGAGTTGTCGGTGCCGAGCAGGTGCTTGAGGAAGTACTCGTTGCCCTTGCCCGACGAGCCCAGGAGGTTGGCCCGCCAGATCGCCAGCACGCGCGGGAAGTTCTCCGGCGAGTCCGGGTCCTCGGCAGCGAAGCGCAGGTCACCCGACTTCAGCTGCTCGACCACGTGGTCCGCCACGGGCCGGCCGGCGGTCGCCGCCTCGTCCGCGAGGTCCAGCGGGTTGCGGTTGAAGGTCGGGTAGGACGGCATCCAGCCCATGCGTGCGCTCTTGGCGATGACGTCGGCTGTGCTCATGCCGGCCAGCAGACCGCTGCCCGTCCTGGCGGAGACCGTGTCCGCACCGAAGGTGTCGTAGCGGAACTGGTTGGTGTGGAGGTACCAGTAGGCGGTGTGGATCATCTGCCGCGGCGGACGGGTCCAGTCGAGACCGAAGGCGAGCTGGGCCCAGCCGGTCACCGGCCGGCACTTCTCCTGCCCGACGTAGTGCGCCCAGCCGCCACCGTTGACGCCCTGGCAGCCGGTGAGCGTGGTCAGGCCGAGGAAGCCGCGGTAGATCGTGTCGGAGTGGAACCAGTGGTTGGTGCCGGCGCCCATCAGGATCATCGAGCGGCCCTTGGACTCCTCGGAGTTCTGGGCGAACTCGCGGGCGATCCGCGCGGCTGCCTGCGCCGGGACGCCGGTGATGGCCTCCTGCCAGGCCGGGGTGTACGGCGCTGAGGCGTC
>NZ_JAOPXV010000117.1 GCF_025964975.1 Nocardioides sp. | reverse complement strand
GACTGCTGCTGGCTGACGAGATCAACCGCACGCCGCCCAAGACCCAGGCCGCCCTGCTGGAGGCGATGCAGGAGGGCCAGGTGACGGTGGAGGGGGAGACGCACCGGCTGCCGGTGCCCTTCCACGTCCCGGCCACCGCCACCCCGGCGAGTACGAAGGCCCCTACCCGCTGCCCGAGGCCCAGCTGGACCGGTTCCTGCTGCGCGTCACCTTCGGATACCCGACGGCGGACGAGGAGTACGACGTGCTGGCTCGTCGCATTGCTCGCCAGCAGGAGGAGATCACCGTCGAGGCGGTGACCGACGCCGCGGGGCTGAGCGCCGTGCAGGCCGCCGTGGAGCGGGTGCAGGTCGACGCCAGTGTCGGTCGCTACTGCGTCGCCCTCGTCGAGGCGACGCGTGCGCACCCCGACGTACTCATCGGGGCATCGCCCCGGGGCAGCCTCGGTCTGGTGCTCGCGGCTCGCGGGTGGGCGCTCATCCGCGGCCGCGACTACGTCATTCCCGAGGACGTCAAGGCAGTGGCGCCCTCGGTGCTGGCGCACCGGATCACCGTGAAGCCCGAGCTGTGGATGACGCACGCCTCCGGTGCGGTGGTCGTCAAGGCCGTGCTGAGCGGTGTGCGTGCGCCCGAGCGCTGGAGCGATCATGACCGGGTGGGCACCCACGCCCGCCCTCGGCCGGGCCACCGTGGCGGCGGCGGTGGGCTCGTCGGCGCAGCCCTGATCGGCTCGCCAGTCCTCGTGGTGCTGGCGGCCTCGTTCGTCCTGCCCGTCCTGATGGGGCTGCTGGGCAGGCCCGACGTCGACCCCAGGGTCGTGCCTCGGCTCGGGCTCACCCGCCCGCACGAGGGGCAGGGCACCACCTCCACGCTCGAGATCGTCGACGGTGACGCCGCCGAGCGGTCACGCGGGTCCAGGAGCGGGCGCCGTACGTCGCAGCCGCGCCCGCCTCCGGCGCGATCGCTGTGCCGATGGACCCGTCGGGGCTCATGGAGGCCGGCGTCATCGCGGTCACCCCGCGGCGGTGGGGCCGACGCAACGTCGGCGACGAGCAGGTGGCGCTGACCAGCGCCTGGTGCGGCTACCGCTGGGGTCCGGAGAGATGCCCGCCCAACAGCTGACCGTCTGGCCCCAGGCGGCGGTCTACGACTCGACCGCCGAGGCACCCCAACCCGACGGGCTGGTCGGTGCGCACCGCTCACGCCGGGTGGGCAGCGGGACCGAGTTCTCCGGCATCCGTCCCTTCGCGCCGGGGGATCGGCTGCGCCGGATCAGCTGGCCGGTGTCCCTGCGAACCGGGGAGCTGCAGGTCGTGACGACGCGGGCCGAGCAGGACGCGTCGGTCCTGGTCGTGGTGGACGCTCTGCGCCACATCGGCGTCTCGGGCGGGGTGGACGGCCGTGCCAGCAGCCTCGACCTGACCGTCCGGGCGGCGTCGGCGCTGAGTGAGCACCACATCCGACGAGGCGACCGCGTCGGCCTGCGTGTGGTGGGTTCCAGCGACCTGCGCGTGCCCCTGGGCAGTGGCCCTCGGCACCTGCACCGGCTCACCGGCACGCTGGCGCGCGTGCTGCCGGACACCTCCCCATGAAGACGGACAGCCTCGAGCTGGGAGTCATGGGGGACTGCGTCGTCTACGTGCTGTCCACGATGCTGCACGCTCCGCTCGTCGCCGCAACCGCGCTGCTCTCGGCCCGAGGCATCTCCGTCGTGGTCATCGACACGCTGGGGGAGCGAGCCATGGACGAGATCGGCGGGTCCACTTCGGCGGCCGGGCTGGCGTGGCGGATGCGCATGCTGGAGCGGACGACGCTGCTTGATCGCCTGGCGGCCCTGGGGTGTCCCGTCGTGCCGTGGCGGGGAGCTATCACGGTCGATGAGGTGCTGCGCCAGCACCAGCGTCGCCAACAGCTCCCGCGGGTGCGGAGCCGATGACCAGTTGGCGGACCTGGAGCCGCAGCCAGGTGGGCTGTCGAGTCCTCGTGGCCCTGCTGCCGGTCCTGGCCGTGCTGGTGGCACCCGTGCGACTGAACGCTTCCGTCCTGGTGCTCGCTTTCGCTCTCTCGCTGCTCTGGGCGGCCTGGCCCGAGCTGTCGGCTGGACCGGTGGTGCTGCTGCTGGTCATGGGCTGGTGGGCCCTGGTCGTCCCGGACCCGGTCCAACCGCGCGTCCTGGTGGCGGCCGGCCTCGTGCACACCGCTCACGTGGGGGCGCTGCTTGCGGCGTACGCCCCCGCTCGCGCAGCGATCCACCCACGCCTGGTCCGCATCCGGGTGCGCCGGGGGGCGCTGTCGTTCCTCGCCGCCCCGGTGGCCTATCTGGCTGTCGCGAGCCTGGACGGCGTCCCGGACCAGCCGCTGATGTGGCCGGTCGCGGTCGCTCTCCTCGTGGTCGCCTCGCTGACGATCGGCCTGCGATTCCGCGATTAACCCGCCCCCGTCTCTCCACAGCCCCGACGGAAATCTGTGGACAGGAGCGGGTCCTGATGTGGAGAACATCCATGCTTTGTGGAGGACACGCGGGTCAACCAGAAACGGGTGGAAATGGTTCTGCCAAACCCTTGTGCGGCGCGCGGCCGACGGCATAGAACTACTCCCACGCACTCCCCTCGGGGAGAGCGGGACGGCTCGGAAGTGAAGATCCATCCGACGGGGCAACCCGTCGCAGCGGCTGGGTGACGAATCCGCTGGGATCCGAAGGCGAAGAGCTGTCGACTGGAGGCGTCACCACGATCCGGTCACCAGAAGGGCCCTTGCAACTCATACTTGCAAGGGCCCTTCGTCTATGTGCCGCGGCCCTCAGGGAAGATGTGCGATATGTTCTTCGCCGCGGTCCACCGAGTCGTCCCGCCCGTCGCCAAGGCCATGTGGCGACCGAAGGTGACCGGACTCGAGCACGTCCCGCGCACGGGCGCCGTGATCCTGGCCAGCAACCACCTCAGCTTCATCGACAGCACCGTGATCCCGGTGGTGGTGCCGCGCAAGGTGGTGTTCCTGGCGAAGTCCGACTACTTCGAGGGGACCGGGATCAAGGGCGCGTTGGTTCGTGCGTGGTTCGAGGGTCTCGGCATGCTGCCGGTGGACCGCGACAACAACTCGTCAGCACTGGCCAGCCTCGACAAGGCGCTGGAGGTGCTCGGCCGAGGCGAGGCCTTCGGCATCTATCCCGAGGGCACGAGGTCGCAGGACGGCCGCCTCTACCGCGGTCGCACCGGGGTGGCGCATCTCGCGCTCAGCGCCGGCACCCCGATCGTGCCGGTCGGGTTGCGGGGCACCCAGGACCTCCAGCCGGTGGGAGCGCGCGTGCCGCGGCTCTCGCCGGTGAGCCTGTTGAGCGTGGCCTTCGGGCCGCCGATCCTGCCCACGAGCTATACCGGCGTGCCGCCGGGCCGCGCCCGTCGCGAGCTCACCGACCGGGTCATGGCAGCGATCGCCGAGCTCAGCGGACAGGAGGTCGCCGGGGTCTACAACGAGCGGCCGGCCGACGGATGAGGGCCGGGCGCACGCTGTCGGTGTCGTCTGTTTGAGTGCAGCCATGGCCGCGACCTCCCCGCCCACCACGCGCTATCGCCTCGTCCGGGCGACGGCGACGGCGCCCTCGCGTCCGACGCTCGACGAGCACCAGCAGGAGGTCGTCGACCACGCCGGCGGCCCGCTCCTGGTGCTCGCCGGTCCCGGCACGGGGAAGACCACGACCATGGTCGAGGCCATCGCCGAGCTCATCGAGCGACGTGGTGTCCACCCCGACCAGGTCCTGGCCCTCACCTTCTCCCGCAAGGCCGCCCAGCAGCTGCGCGACCGCGTGAGCGCACGCGTGGGACGCACCACGTCAGCGGCGACGTGCTCGACCTTCCACTCCTTCGCCTACTCACTGATCCGCGCCTACAGCCCCCTCGATCTCTACGACGCCCCGCTGCGGCTGCTGTCAGCTCCCGAGGCCGACGTCGTGCTGCGCGAGCTGCTGATGGACAACCCCGAGTCGGTCGCGTGGCCCGAGGCGCTCAACAGCGCCCTCGGCACCCGCGGCTTCACCCGCGAGGTGCATGCCGTCCTGTCGCGGGCACGCGAGAAGGGTCTGGACCCCGCCGGCCTCGCAGCGCTTGGCGCGGCCAACGGGGTGCCCGAGTTCGTCGCTGCCGGTCTGTTCCTGGAGCAATACCTGACGGTCCTGGACAACCTGGGAGCCACCGACCACGCCGACCTCATCCGTCGGGCGGTGATCACCGCCGAGGCGCACCGCGAGGAGCTGCGAGCCAGGTTCACCCATGTCTTCGTCGACGAATACCAGGACACCGATCCCGGCCAGGTCGCCCTGCTGCGTGCACTGGCGGGCGACGGACGCAACCTCACCGTGGTGGGCGACCCGCACCAGTCGATCTACGGCTTCCGGGGCGCCGACGTCCGGGGCATCCTCGACTTCCCTGACCAGTTCCCCACGTCCTCGGGCCAGCGAGCCCCGGTTCTCGTGCTCCGACGCACCCGCCGCTTCGGTCCGCGCATGCTGCTGGCAGCGGGCCGGATCGCCGCGCGGCTTCCGCTGACGGGCAGCATCGGTCCCGAGGCCCGAGACGCTTTCCTGTCCCCGCAAGCCGTCCCCGGGGCGCACGGGGAGGGCCGGGTCGAGGTCCACACCTTCGACACCGATCGCGCCGAGTCCGAGCACCTCGCCGACCTCCTGCGGCGAGCCCACCTCGAGGACGGCATCGAGTGGTCGGAGATGGCGGTGCTCGTCCGTTCTGGCCAGGCGTCGATCCCCCCACTGCGACGGGCGCTCGCCGCCGCCGGTGTTCCGGTCGAGGTGGCCAGCGACGAGGTGCCGCTGGTGCGCGACCCTGCGGTGGTGCCGCTGCTCGACGCCCTGCGTGCCGTGGTCAACCTCGACAACGACGACCCGGACTCGGCCGACTTCCTCGACCCCGGGCGCATCGAGTCGCTGTTGCTCTCACCGCTGGGCGGGCTCGACGCCAGTGACCTCCGCGCCCTCGTGCGCCGCCTACGCATGCGGGAGAAGACCAGCGACGCACCCCGCACCAGTCGGGAGCTGCTGCGTCTCGCCGTCGTCGCCGACGACTTCCTCGCCGGTCTGGACGGACCCGAGGTTGACCGCTGCGGCGCGCTGGCGTCCCTCCTGCGCTCCGCATCCGTCCTGCTCGACGAGCGAGCCAGCGTCGAGGAGGTGTTGTGGCACCTGTGGTCCGGCACGAGCTGGCCCGACCGCCTCCGCCGTCAGGTCGACCAGGGCGCTGCAGCGGCACGCCGGGCCCACAAGGACCTCGACTCGATCTGCGCACTGTTCGAGGTCACGGCTCGCGCGGTCGAGCACCGCGACCACGTCGGTGTCGGCGCCTTCTTCGCCAGCCTCGTCGCCCAACAGATTCCCGGCGACACCCTCGCCGAGAAGGGGGTGCGGGGGTCTGCCGTCCGGCTGCTCACCGCCCACCGCTCCAAGGGGCTGGAGTGGGAGCTCGTGGTCGTGGCGCACGTGCAGCAGGAGGGCTGGCCGGACCTGCGCCGCCGGTCCAGCCTGCTGGGAGCTGATCGGATCGGCCTCGACGGCTCGGGCGGGCCCGACCTCGTGCCACCGGTCACCGCCCGCGCCCTGCTCATGGAGGAACGCCGGCTGTTCTACGTCGCGTGCACCCGTGCCCGCAGACGCCTGGTCGTCACGGCAGTGAGGTCCGACGACGACGAGGGCGAGCAACCGTCGAGGTTCCTGGCAGAGCTGGAGCTCGTCGCAGCCCACCACGACGGACGCCCGCCACGCCCGTTGTCCCTCGGCGGTCTGGTGGCGGACCTGCGGCGTACCGTCGCCGACCCGGACACCTCGCAGCCCCTCCGGCACGCGGCAGCCCGACGCCTGGCGGCTCTGGCGGCTGAGGAGGTCGGCGGGCGCCCACTGGTGCCGCAGGCCGATCCGTCCTCCTGGTGGGGCACCCGCGCGGCCACACGGTCGCCCCGGCCGGTGCGCGACCCCGAACGCCCGGTCCCGGTCTCCGCGAGCATGCTCGACGCGCTGATGACGTGCCCCGCCCAGTGGTTCCTGGCGCGCGAGGCAGGTGGACTGACCGCAGCGCACCAAGCGGTCAACGTCGGTCAGATCGTGCACGCACTCGCCGAGCGGGTGGCCACGTCCGAGCTGGCCGCCGACGTCGAGGTGCTCATGAGCGAGGTGGACGCAGTGTGGGGGAGGCTCGCGTTCCGCACGCCCTGGTCCCGCAAGCGGGAGCACGACCGCATCCGTAGGGCGATCGAACGCTTCGTCGCCTGGCACGAGTCCAACCCACGGGAGTTCGTCGCGGCGGAGACCCGCTTCAAGACGGTGGTGCAGGTCCAGGGACAGGAGATCACCCTCAACGGCACGGCCGACCGCCTGGAGCTGACGCAGGACGGCGAGGTGGTCGTGGTCGACTTCAAGACCAGCCGGAGTGCCCCGTCCGCTCCGGCCGTCAAGTCCAACCTGCAGCTCGCGCTGTACCAGTACGCCGTCGACGCGGGGGCGCTCGACGAGCTGGTCGGCCGACCCACCAGGTCCGGTGGTGCGGAGCTGGTCCAGCTCGGCATCCAGGACGACACGGAGCTCGCCAAGGTGCAGGTCCAGGACGCGCACGTCGACGGCGGGCCGGAGCGGGAGCTGTTGCGAGCCGGGCTCGCGCAGGCCGCGACGCTGATCAGGCACGAGACCTTCCCGGCGGTCCCGGGACCGCACTGCCGCGACTGCTCGTTCGTGCCGATCTGCCCGGCACGGGGCGCAGGGTCGGTGACCGTCCAGTGATCCCCTCGACCCCGATCCGCCTCGACACCCCGGCCGACCTCCAGGCACTCATGGGGGGACACGCGCCGAGTCCGGAGCAGTGGGAGGCGATCACCGCCGAGCTGCGTCCGACCGTTGTGGTGGCGGGCGCCGGCAGCGGCAAGACCACCCTGATGGCCCAGCGCGTCGTCTACCTCGTCGCGACCGGGAAGGTGCGGCCCGAGGAGGTCCTCGGTCTCACCTTCACGACCAAGGCCGCTGCCGAGCTGCGCAGCCGGGTCGCGCTCGCCCTCACCAACGCCGGCCTGCGCTCGGCGGCCGCCGAGGGCGAAGACGTCCTCGAACCCACCGTCGCCACCTACCACGCCTACGCCGGCAGCCTCCTGACCGATCACGGGCTGCGGATCGGGCACGAGCCCGACACCCGCGTGGTCTCGGACGCCTCCCGCTACCAGCTCGGCGCGCGGGTGATCGACCGGTTCACCGGCCACATCGAGCTGCTGTCCGACCATCCGGCGACCGTCATCCAGAACCTCCTGGCCCTGGACGGCGCGATGAGTGAGCACCTCGTCACGGCCGACGACGTCCGTCGGGTGGACGGCGAGGCCCGACGGGGCTTCGAGGGCGCCCGTGCGGAAGAGGTCCAGGGCAAGGCCCGCAAGACCTACCTCGAAGCCATCGACAAGGCCATCAACGCGCTGGACCGGCGAGTCGAGCTCCTGGAGCTCGTGGCCGGCTATCGCCGGCTCAAGGCAGACCTGGGACTCATGGATTTCGGCGACCAGATCGCCCTGGCGGCGCGGCTCGTCGCGGAGCAACCCGACGTCGGAGTAGCCGAGCGCGCCCGGTTCAAGGTCGTCCTCCTCGACGAATACCAGGACACCTCCGTCGCCCAGGCCACCATGCTGGCCCGGCTCTTCTCGGGCCCCTCCCCGGACACCGGCCTCGGCCACCCGGTCATGGCGGTCGGCGACCCCAACCAGGCGATCTACGGCTGGCGGGGCGCTTCGGTCTCCAACATCCTCAACTTCGCCGAGACCTTCCCGGCGGCCGACGGGGAGCCCGGCCGGCTCCCGCTCACCGTCAACCGGCGCTCCGACCGGCGCATCCTCGACGTGGCCAACCGCTTGGCCGAGCCCCTCCTTGCGGCGTACGGCGACAAGGTCGCCCGGCTCCGGGCGCCAGAGGGGACTCCTGACGGCGTCGTGGAGACGCACGTCTTCGAGCGCGCAGTCGACGAGCTCGGCTGGCTCACCCGCTCGGTGACGGAGGTTCACGACGCAGGCACGCCCTGGGCGGACGTCGGGGTGCTGTGCCGGGACAACGCCCACGCGGCCGAGGTCTATGACGCCCTGACCGGGGCCGGCGTGCCGGTCGAGATCGTGGGCCTGTCGGGACTGGTCCGACTGCCCGAGGTCGCCGAGGTGGTGGCGACGCTCTCCCTGCTGCACGACGTCACTGCCAATGCCGCGGTGCTGACACTGCTGGCGGGGCCTCGCTGGGCGATCGGGCCGCGCGACCTGCGTCTCCTGGCCGAGCGCGCCGCCGAGATCGGCGGTGGCCGCGAGCGCAGCGAGGCGGCGTCGATCGGCCAGCAGCTCCTCCGCATCGCCGACGGCATCGACGTCTCCGAGCTCCCCGCCCTCAGCGACGCTCTCGAGGATCCGGGCGAGGCTCCGTTCTCGCCGGAGGCGCGGGAGCGCTTCGGGCTCCTGGCCGGAGAGCTGCGGCGCCTGCGCAGCCACGTCGGTGACCCGCTCCTCGATGTCGTACGCCGCGTCATCGACACCACGGGCGTCGACGTCGAGCTGGCCTCCGCCACCTCTGCGTCCGCCGCGGCGCGACGCGACAACCTCGATCTCTTCGTCAAGGCCGTGGCCGAGTTCCAGTCGGTGGACGGCGACGTGACGCTCCCCGCCCTGCTGGCCTACCTGACGGCCGAGGACGACGACGGCAACGGTCTGGACGTCGCCACCCCGACCGCTGCCGACTCGGTCAAGCTCCTGACCGTCCACCGGGCCAAGGGCCTGGAGTGGTCCTCGGTCTTCTGTGTCGGGGTGGGTGAGACGCGGTTCCCCAGCAACCGGTCACGGACCCTGTGGACGTCGTCGCCGGCGGTGCTGCCTGCACCCCTGCGCGGCGACCGGGCAGACCAGCCCCAGCTGCACGGTCACGACAAGGCCGCGCTCGACGCCTACCGTGCCGCCACCCGCGAGCACGATGCGGAGGAGGAGCTCCGCCTCGGCTACGTCGCCTTCACCCGGGCGGCCCACCACCTCGCCGTCACGTCCTACCTCTGGGCGCAGCGGGCGACTCCGTTCGGACCGTCCGCCTACCAGCGCGTGGTGCGCGGACAGCTCGAGCTCTGGGGCGCACCGGTCGGTGCCTGGCTGGACCGGCCGACGGGCAAGGCGCCCAACCCCAACGACGACGTCGACCCCTCGAGGCCGTGGCCGGTGCCCGGCCCGGGGGAGGAGGCACGTCGACGGCTCGCCGCCGCGGAGCTCGTGCGCGCGGCCGACCCCACCGTCCCCGACGACGACCTCGACCTGGTCGAGTCCGCTCGGGTGGCGGCCTGGGACGACGACCTCGCCCAGCTCGTCGCCGAGGCGCGCGCCGCCCGCGCCACGGACGTGGCGGTGCCGATGCCGTCGAGCCTCTCGGCGACCGCGCTCGCGAAGCTGCACGACGATCCCGATGCCCTGGCCCGCGAGCTCGCCCGACCCATGCCGCGCGCCCCGTCGCCACAGGCCCGTTTCGGCACCGACTTCCACGCCTGGGTCGAGGCGCGCTTCGGCCAGCAGGCGCTGCTGGAGCCCGATGAGCTCTGGGGGCGAGCCGACGCGGACATCGAGGACTCCGGTGAGCTGCACGACGTGATCCGCAGCTTCGAGCGCGGTCCCTTCGCCGACCGAGCCCCTCATCGTGTGGAGGCCCCGTTCGCGCTCGTGCTGGCCGGCCAGGTGGTCCGGGGCCGGATCGACGCCGTCTACCGCGAGGACGACGGGTCCTTCCTGGTGGTCGACTGGAAGACCAACAGGGCCGAGACCGCCGACCCGCTGCAGCTCGCCATCTACCGCCTCGCGTGGGCCGAGATCAACGAGGTGCCCCTCTCCTCCGTGCGCGCGGTGTTCCACTACGTCCGCACCGGCCGGACCGTGGCGCCTGACCACCTGCCGGGGCGCGAGCAGCTGGAACAGATCGTCGTCGGCTGATCCCCGGCGGTGCCGCCCGGCTGAGCGTACGGGTGGGCCGGCACTGCTCTCAGGCGCCGAGCGCTGCTGTCAGCGCGATGTGGACCATCGCGTCGAAGGTCTGCTCGCGCTCGGCCGACGTCGTCTGCTCGCCGGTGACGATGTGGTCGCTGACCGTGCACACGACCAGTGCCTTGCGGTCGTACGCCGCAGCGAGCGTGTACAACGCACTCGCCTCCATCTCCACTGCGAGCACCCCGTGGTCGGTCATCGGCGTCATCAGCTCGGGGCGAGGGGAGTAGAACGAGTCGCTCGACATGATGAGACCGACGTGGGCCGTGACGCCGTCGGTCGCCTGCGCGGCGGCGTACGCCCGGCTCAGCAGCCCGAAGTCGGCGACCGGCGCGTAGTCGAGCCCGCCGAAGCGGAGCCGGTTCATCGAGGAGTCCGTGCAGGCACCGCTGGCCAGGACGACGTCGCGGATGGCGACCTTCTCGGTCAGGGCCCCGCAGGACCCGACGCGAATGACGGACTGGACGTCGTAATCGGTGAAGAGCTCGTTGACATAGATCGCGAGGGACGGCTGGCCCATGCCGGATCCCTGCACGGACACGCGCTGGCCGTGCCAGGTCCCGGTGTAGCCGTACATCCCGCGGACCTCGTGGTAGCACTTCGCGTCGTCGAGGAACGTCTCGGCGATCCACTTGGCGCGCAAGGGGTCGCCCGGCATCAGGACGACGGGGGCGATGTCTCCGGGCGCTGCGCCGATGTGGGTGCTCACGACGGGAGCCTAGAGGGGGTCGTACGGCGACGGAGGCGCGGCCGTAGCCTGTGCGCGTGAACCGCGAACTTCCCCACGTGGCCCTGTCCGACGGCGCTCACGACCGCGTAGGGATGCGGCGCACCGACGAGGACTGGCTGGCCGAGCGGTGGGCTGACGAGGCGACCCGGGTCCTGGTGCTGGCCGGGACTCGGTTGCGTCCGGTCGACGGTGCGGTGCACTGGGGCAGCCCCGCGGAAGCACCACAGGGGAGGCGTGTCCTGCTGGGCCATGCCGAGGGCGTGACCCGCTTCGCGGTGATCGCTCAGCCCGGTGACGTCGAGGGTGACCGCGACGAGTGGGTAGCGCTGCGCGCGCTCTTCCCGGCGCTGGTGACCGGCGATCTGGCCGTAGCAGTGGAGGTGCCGTGGCTCTTCCACGCGGTCGGGCTGGCCGAGTGGCACTGGGTGACCCGCTTCTGTCCGCGCTGCGGTGGTTCGCTGGAAGCGAGCCATGCAGGACACCAGCTGGACTGCTCAGCCTGCGGCAAGCCTCAGTTCCCGCGGACCGACCCTGCGGTCATCATGGCGGTCACGATGGGCGAGCCGGGCAGCGACGACGAGCGGATCCTGCTGGGTCGCCAGGTGACGTGGCCGGAGGGACGCTTCTCCACGCTGGCGGGCTTCTGTGAGCCCGGCGAGACGCTCGAGGACGCCGTACGCCGCGAGGTGCTCGAGGAGACGGGCGTGCTCGTCGGCGACGTGACCTACTTCGGCAACCAGCCGTGGCCGCTGCCGGCGAGCCTGATGCTCGGGTTCACCGCACGAGCGCTCACCGAGCAGATCGAGGTCGACGGCACGGAGGTCGCCGAAGCGAGGTGGTTCAGCAGGGCGGACCTCCGTGGGGAGACCGAGAACAGCATCGCCGTTCCGCGGGGGATCTCGATCTCGTCGTCGCTGATCGGGAGCTGGCTGGGCGCGACCCTCGAGGGCGGCTGGTGAGCGACGTTGCGCGCGCTGGTCGTGCTGTCGCTCAGCCGGGGAGGGAAGCGAGTTTGGCCTTCACCTGGGCGAGCGAGGGGTTGGTCTGGGCGGAGCCGTCGGAGTAGACCAGCGTCGGAACGGTCTGGTTGCCGTTGTTGACCTCCTGCACGGTCACGGCGGCCTCGGGGTGCTGCTCGATGTCGATGACGTCGTAGGTGATGCCCTCGCGGTCGAGCTGGCTCCGCAGCCGGTGGCAGTAGCCACACCAAGGAGTGCTGTACATCGTGAAGGAGCTCATGTCGGTCCTGCCGTCTAGGGTTTCGGTGTCCGTCAGCCTCAACCTCTCATCCTCCGGAGTTGTTCCGCACCCATGCCCACGCCCGACGAGCTGCTGGCCGCCCTCGACCCCGACCAGCGCCAGGTCGCGGAGGCCATCCGCGGGCCCGTCCGCGTGCTGGCCGGGGCCGGCACCGGCAAGACCCGGGCGATCACGCACCGGATCGCCTACGGCGTCGCGACAGGTGTCTATGCGCCCACCGAGGTCCTTGCCGTCACCTTCACGACGCGGGCTGCCGGGGAGATGCGGGGACGGCTCCGGGGCCTCGGCGCCGGGGGAGTGCAGGCCCGGACCTTCCACTCCGCGGCGCTGCGACAGCTGCGCTACTTCTGGCCCCGGGTGCACGGGCACGAGCTGCCCGAGCTGATCGAGTCCAAGATCGGACTGCTGGCAGGGGCCGCCCGGCGTCAGCGCGTCCAGACCGACCAGGCACTGCTGCGCGACCTCGCCAGCGAGGTCGAGTGGGCCAAGGTCAGCAACGTCTCGCCCGACGACTATGCCCGGGTGGCCGATCAGCGCGGTCGCTCCGTGGCCAAGCTGGACGCCGAGTCGGTCGCTCGGATCTACGAGGGCTACGAGGAGATCAAGCGCGGCCAGACCCGCATGGACATGGAGGACGTCCTGCTGTTCGCCGCCGGGCTGCTGGCGGACGAGGAAGCCGTGGCGGCACAGGTCAGACGGCAGTACAAGTGGCTGGTCGTCGACGAGTTCCAGGACGTCTCGCCCCTCCAGTCGGCGCTGCTCGACCTCTGGCTCGGCGGCCGCGACGAGATCTGCGTCGTCGGCGACCCCGCGCAGACGATCTACTCGTTCGCCGGGGCCAATGCCTCCTACCTGCGCGACTTCCCCAAGAAATACCCCGCCACCACCTCGGTCGAGCTCGTCCGGAACTACCGGTCGACGCCACAGATCGTCGGCGCGGCCAACCAGATGCTCGCCGGAAGTCCCAGCAAGGGCGTCCAGCTCGTCGCGCAGCAGCCGGCAGGCCCAGAGGTGACCTACAGCGCCCATCCCGACGAGGTCGCCGAGGCCTCGGCGGCGGCCGACAAGATCGCCGCGCTGCGCTCCGCCGGCACCGCGGCCGGGGAGATCGCGATCCTCTTCCGGATCAACGCCCAGTCCGAGACCTTCGAGGACGCCCTGAGCCGACGCAAGATCCCCTACGTCGTGCGGGGTGCCGCCCGGTTCTTCGACCGACCCGAGGTGCGCCAGGCGGTGACCCTGTTGCGCGGCACCGCCCGCTCCGGGCAGGGCGAGGGCTCCGTGGGCGACCTCGTGGAGGCCACGCTGTCCGGGATGGGTTGGACCCGCGAGCCCCCGGGCACGCGCGGGGAGACGCGCAACCGGTGGGAGTCACTACAGGCGCTCGTCGACCAGGCGGCCGAGTTCGTCCGCGAGCACCCCGGCGTCGACCTCGGTGCCTTGGTCGACGACCTCGACCGACGCGCCTCCGAGCAGCACGCACCGCTCGCCGACGGCGTCACGCTCGCCACCCTGCACACCGCCAAGGGGCTGGAGTGGGACGCGGTCTTCCTGTGCGGGATGCAGGACGGCACGCTCCCGATCGTCTACGCCGAGACTCCGGCCGAGATCGAGGAGGAGCGGCGCCTGCTCTACGTCGGCATGACCCGGGCAAGCAGGACTCTGGCGATCTCCTGGGCGCTGGCGCGCAACCCAGGCGGTCGCGGCAGCCGCAAGCCCTCGAGGTTCCTGGACGGGGTGGCCGAGGTCGAGCGCTCCGCGGCGGCGACCCCGGCGTCGGCTCGCAACCGCAAGGCCCGACACTGCCGCGAGTGCGGTGGGGCTCTCGGGTCTCCCTCGGAGAAGAAGATCGGTCGGTGCAGCGACTGCCCGGCGTCGTACGACGAGGGACTTTTCGAGCGCCTTCGCGAGTGGCGCCTGGCTCGAGCCGCCAACGACAGCGTGCCGGCCTTTGTGGTCTTCACCGATGCGACCCTCCAGCTCATCGCCGAACACCGTCCCAGCGACGAGCGCGGGCTCCTCAAGATCAGCGGCGTCGGTGCCTCCAAGCTGACGAAGTACGGCGATGACGTGCTGGCCGTGCTGGCTGCCGAAGAGAAGTGAAGAAATACCCATAAAATCGTTTGCCCATGACATGAGGCAGCCGCTACTTTTACTCCCACAAGCCACGCGCACACGATCCCTGACACCGATCAGCGCCCGATCACCTGAGGAGGTGGACCGCAATGAAGATCTTCACCACATGGCAGCAGCCGGCAACCAAGCCGAGCTCCGCCCTGTCCATCGACGCCTCCACCTCCGCTTACGCCCGGCCGCACACGTGCGGCGTCACGGCGCCGGTGGCCGGAGCCGTTATGGGCGACCTGCGCCTCGATGCAGTTCGCATCAAGGGCGTCTTCCCGGGATCTCCCGTCTGGAGTCCGCTGATCAGTTGACAATCAACTGAACGGCTCACCTCCAGGCCGCGGATCCCCACCGGGATCCGTGGCCTTTTCGTTTCCCCGGAGACGAAGAGCTCGCGGACGCCGATCCACACGAATTTTGCACCAGCGATCAGGTCAACGAGAAGGAGGTGAAACACATGACCATCAGTGTTCTCGACCGCAACCGAGCCGGTGATGTCGTCCAGGCGGACCTGGGCGGCCTCCACGACGCGGCTGCCCAGGTGGATGACGAGCTGCTGCCCTGCCGTACCAACGAGTCGGAGCTGTGGTTTGCCGAGTCCCCGTCCGATGTCGAGTTCGCCAAGACCCTGTGCCAGGCGTGTCCTGTCCAGGCGATGTGCCTCGACGGGGCCCTTGAACGGCGTGAGCCGTGGGGCGTCTGGGGCGGCGAGCTCTTCCTTCAGGGCGTGGTGATCCCGCGCAAGCGTCCCCGCGGTCGACCCCGCAAGAACGACGCTGCGGCCTGATCCGGGCCGCACTCCTTCTCACGAACCAACGGAGCACCTCAGCACCATGAACAAGACCCCGTACTTCCGTACTTTCAAAGGACACGACATGAACACGATGCACGAAGACCTGGCGCGGGCGCAGATGTCCGCGCGCCTGGGAGAGGCGCAGCAGCTGCGGCGTGGCCACCAGCTGGCCCTGGCCCGTCGCTTGAGCCGCAAGGCTGAACTGGCCGCGCAGCAGGCACGCCTCGCCCTCGCTCGCGCGATCTGAGGACCAGCCCACCCTGATCGCGGGTGATGCAAGCAGAGCCGGCCCGACAAGGTTGACCTTGTCGTGCCGGCTCTGGCGATTTCGGCCGGTAGCGTGCAGCCATGAGGACCTGTGACTTCTGCGGCAAGACGGCCGAGGAGGCCCAGACATTGTCGTGGACGACCTCAGTGGAGAACGGTCGGCGCCGTACCTACTGCGACGACTGTTCGCGCACCCACCTGCGGGCCATCGAGGGCAAGCTCGACGCTGCCTGGTGGTAGCCGCTGATCTTTCAGCGGCGGGCGTCACCCGACCCGGCGATCAGCCAGGTGGTCTGGCAGGCCCCACGAGCACCCGCAGTGCGGGTGCCGGAGCCAGCGCTCCACGTCGGGCTGCAGGTGGCTGGTCAACGTGATGGAGGACGACCACGTCAGGGGCAACCCGCCGGAGTGCCACGTCGTCAGGTCGCGCACCGCCCAACCGACTCCCGCCATCAGCAGCGCCGCATCCGGCTGCTCCCCGGGTGCCAGGGCAGGCCCAGCGGGCGCAGCTGTCGGACCCGCCACCTGCACGCAACGCAGGCACGCCGTGACGCCCGGCTGGACGAAAGGACCGAGCCGGATCGACTCAGCACCCAGGCGCATGACCAGGTGGGGCACGGAGTCGACCAGCCACCGATCAGTGGCGGACGGGTCGTCCTGGGCGGTCACGAGGAGCGCGAGGTCGATCGAAGAGCTCGGTCGGAGCCCGGCCAGTGTCACGAGCTCGGTGATGCGGTCGGCGTACGCCGGTGGCGCGTGCACCTGCGCCCGGACCTGTTCCATGCCGACACTCAAGCAGCGAGCGCGACCGCTCGCATCCGGCCGTCCACAGGCCCGAAAATGCCAGCGGCGACGTCACCGCTGGGGTGACGTCGCCGGCTGAGCGTGGGTAGGCGAATCTCACGCCTTGCCGAGGATGCGGTTGAGGTTGGTGCTGCAGACGGGGCAGACGGCCTTCGCCATCCGGGTGCCCTTGTCGTTGACCTTGACCTCGCCCTCCGCCTCGCGCTTCTCCTTGCACTTGACGCAGTAGAACTCGCCACTCCAGGTTTCCGCCATGGGGGCCTCCTTGCTTGGTTCTCGCCTCGTCACGACGGGGAGGATGGGGAAGCCCGTCGGGGACACGCGGCTGACCGCTGTCCGTCAGCGACCCTACGCCACGAGCGCTCACGCACGGCGCAACACGCTTCATCAGTAGGGTGAGGCCATGTCTGAAGAGCGCCGCGAGACCACACCCGAATACGCGCACCTGCGCCTCGATCGCCCCGCTGACGGGGTCGTCCGTCTCACCTTGGACAACCCCGACATGCGCAACGCCATGAGCGAGGAGATGACCGCGTCGTGGGTGCGTGCCATCGACGACCTCGCGGGTGATCGCTCGGTGCGGGTCGTCGTGGTCACCGGCGAAGGCTCGGCGTTCTGCTCAGGAGGGGACACCAGCTGGATCTCGAGCGAGCCGGACGCCAGCGTCGACCACCTCCGCGCCCGGATGGTGCCCTTCTACCGGGCCTGGCTCTCGATCCGCAGGCTCGAGGTGCCCACCATCGCGGCCGTCAACGGCCACGCGATCGGCGCCGGGCTCTGCCTTGCCCTCGCCTGTGACATCCGCTATGCCGCGCGGGGCGCCAAGCTCGGTGTCCCCTTCGTCAGGCTCGGCATGCACGCGGGGATGGCCGGTACCTACCTGCTGCCCAACGTGGTGGGGCCCGCGCACGCACGAGACCTGCTGCTGACCGGGCGCGTGGTCGACAGCGACGAGGCGCTGCGCATCGGCCTGGTCTCGCGGGTGATGGAAGGCTCGACGTTCGCCGACGAGGTGCTCGACATCGCGCGCGACATCGCCACCACGGCACCGATCGCCACCCGCCTCACCAAGATCGCCCTCGCGGACGGCGGCCACGGCGACTTCGAGAGCGCCCTGCAGTGGGAGTCGCTGGCGCAGCCGATGACCCTGGCCACCTCGGACCTGCAGGAGGGCGTCCGCGCCAGTCGCGAGAAGCGGGCACCGGCGTTTCAGGGGAGATGAAGACGAGGCCCTCGATCCGCTGGCGTCCGACCGAGCGCTTCCCCACGCTGGTCGTGCCCGACGGGCCGAGGGCATCATCTGTCGCAAACCTACGAGATGGCTGATCGCGGGGTCAATGGGGGTCTCTCCACGCCTGTGCACAAACCTGTGGACAACTTGTGGACGAATGTCCTGCGGCGGGGGAGAACCCGACCAGCGACGGGGACGAGGTTGTGTGGGACACGCCCGGGCGGACCACCGGGCAACCCCGTGACCAGCCACAATGTGTGCGAGTCCCTGTGGAGCAAAATGAGGCGTTGACCGATGTTCGGGAGGAGACGCGATGAGCGAGTACGCCGCAGGGCCGGTGGCCGCGCTGCGCCGCATCGCGTTCCTGCTCGAGCGGGCGCGGGAGGACACGCGACGGGTCCAGGCCTTCCGCACTGCGGCAGCAGTGATCCTACCGCTGCCAGACGACGAGGTGAGCCGGCGTGCCGAGGCCGGCACCCTGACCGAGCTGCCCGGCATCGGCCCCAGCACGGCTGCCGTCATCGTCGACGCCTGTCGCGGACGCATCCCCGAGCGGCTGGCCAAGCTCGAGGCCGAGCACGCCGGACCCCTGGCCACGGCAGGGCAGGGCCTGCGCGCCAAGCTCCGCGGCGACTGCCACTCCCACTCGGACTGGTCCGACGGTGGCTCGCCCATCGAGGAGATGGCGATGACAGCCATGGAGCTGGGCCACGAATACCTCGTGCTCACTGACCACTCGCCCCGGCTCAAGATCGCCCGCGGCCTCAGCGCCGAGAGGTTGACCCGGCAGCTCGACGTGGTTGCGGCCATCAATGCCCACCTGGTCTCGCCGGACGCGACGACGGAGACCTTCACGCTGCTGCGCGGGATCGAGGTCGACATCCTCGACGACGGCTCGCTGGACCAGACCGACGAGCTGCTGGCTCAGCTCGACGTCCGGGTGGCCAGCGTCCACTCCAAGCTGGCGATGGAGGCCGACGCGATGACGCGCCGCATGATCGCGGCCGTGCGCAACCCGTTCACCAACGTGCTCGGGCACTGCACCGGACGGCTCGTCACCGGCAACCGCGGGGTCCGCAAGCAGAGCCAGTTCGACGCCCGAGCGGTGTTCGAGGCCTGCCGCGACAACGACACCGCCGTCGAGATCAACTCGCGTCCCGAGCGCCGCGACCCCCCGACGGACCTGCTCGAGCTCGCGCGCGACCTCGGCTGTCTCTTCTCGATCGACTCCGATGCGCACGCGCCGGGCCAGCTCGACATGCTCGACTACGGCTGCGCACGTGCGGAGGAGGCCGGCATCGACGCCGACCGGATCATCAACACCTGGCCCAGGGACCGGCTGCTCGAATGGGCTGATCGTGACTGAGGCGCCCATCGTCGAGGTCAGGCGCTCCAAGCGGCGCCGGCGCACCGTGTCTGCCTACCGCGACGGCGACCGCGTCATCGTGCTGATCCCCGCCTCGATGAGCAAGCGCGACGAGGCGAGATGGGTGACCGACATGGTGGCGCGCCTCGAGCGACAGGAGAAGAGCCGCAAGCCCAGCGACGAGCAACTGCTGGCACGGGCAGCGGTCCTCAACGACACCTGGCTGGGTGGGCTGGCGACTCCGTCGAGCGTGCGGTGGGTCTCCAACCAGAAGTCCCGGTGGGGGTCGTGCACGCCCGGCGACAGGTCGGTCCGTCTCTCCGAGCGGCTGCAGCAGATGCCGTCGTGGGTGGTGGACTACGTGCTGGTCCACGAGCTGGCGCACCTCATCGAGCCGGGCCACGACGCGAAGTTCTGGGCCTGGGTCGATCGCTATCCCAAGGCAGAACGCGCCAAGGGCTACCTCGCCGGCTGGTCGACCGCCGCGAAGATGGAGCTCCCGGAGGGCTACGACGAGGGGGAGTGACCCAGGCGAGCGAGCGCCGGCGCGATGCGCGACGCCAGGTCGGGGTTGGGCAGGTCGTCGATCGGCCACCACGCGACGTCCAGCGACTCCTCGCTGACCGCGTGGCGAGCCCCGGCACGGGCGGTCGCCACGAACATCACGTCGAAGTGGTGGACAGCCGTGCCGGGAGCGCAGAACGGCACAGCATGGGCGTCGAGCTCAACGGGAACGGGGTCGAGCGACAGGTCGGACGGTTGGAGTCCGGACTCCTCCACAGCTTCCCGGAGAGCCGCGCCCGCCAGGGTGGTGTCCTCCGCCTCGGGGTGCCCGCCGAACTGGAACCAGCGGCGTGCCTTCGCGTGATGGGTCAGCAGCACGCGGCGCCTGTCCTCGTCGAGGACCAGGGTCGAGGCAGTGAGGTGGTCGGGCAGGCAGTCACGCGTCATCGCATCCGCGCGCGCCTCCAAGAGCCCGACGTAGCGGTCGCGCAGCAGCGCCTGGTCGTTCGTCGGTGGGGCCCACCCCCGCAGGGTCGCAAGGGCGTCCGCGTGCAGCCGGCTCACTCCTGGGTGGGCTGGTCGCGGGACTGGTCGGGGTCGGGACCGTCCAGGAGCTCGCGCAACCCGGCGTCGAAGTCCTCCTCGGACAGCGACCGGGGAGCCGTCGCGTCCTCGCGGAAGCCGAGCGGGTCGTCAAGGTCGGCAGCAGTGGGCAGGAGGTCGGGGTGCATCCACACGCCGTCTCGGCCCTCGGTGCCCTGACGGCTCCGCAGCGACCCCCACAGGGTCGAGGCGTCGCGAAGTCGGCGGGGCCGGAGCTCGAGGCCGACGAGGGAGGCGAAGGTCTGCTCCGCCGGACCACCGGCTGCCCGGCGGCGGCGTACGGACTCCTGCAGCTTGCTCGCGGTCGGCATCCGTTCCTGGGTGGCCTGGCCGACGATCTCGTCGACCCAGCCCTCGACCAGGGCGAGGGTGATCTCCAGCCGCTCGAGCGCGGCCTGCTGGGCCGGCGACTTCGCGAGGTCGAAGAGTCCGCCCTCAAGGGCGGACTGCATCGCCATCGGGTTCATCGGGTCGATCTCGCGGAGCTTGTCCTCCATGCCGGAGACGTTGATCTCCATGCCGCGGCCGTAGTCGGCCACGGCGCCGATCAGGTGCTTGCGCAACCAGGGCACGTTGGCGAAGAGGCGCTGGTGCGCGGCTTCGCGGAGGGCGAGGTAGAGGAGGACGTCGTCAGCGCTGACGTCGAGCTCGCCGGCGAAGGCGTCCACGTTGCCGGGCAGGAGCGCGGCCTTGCCGTCCGGACCGAGGGGGAGGCCGATGTCGGAGGCTCCCAGCACCTCACCGGACAGGGCCCCCACGCCCTGGCCGACCTGGGTCGCGACCATCGCGCCGGTGATCTTGCCGAGCATGCCGATGAGCGGGCCCGCCATCGCCCGCGCGTCCTCGGGCAGCGCGTTGCTCAGAGCGCTGACGGCCGAACCGGCTAGGGGCTCGACCAGCCGCTTCCACACGTCGGTCGTCTCCACGATCCACTCGGCGCGGCTCCACGCGGCAGTCGTGGTGACGCCCGAAGGGAAGTCCGTGGTCGCGTCGAGCCAGTGGTCGGCCAGGCGCACGGCGTCCGCAATCGCGTCGCGCTGGGCCTGCGTGGGTGTCGGGTCCGGAGCCTGCGCTGCAGCCTTGCGAGCCACGTCCGTGACCACCGCCCAGTTGACCGGGCCGTCGTGCGGCTGCATGAAGGCCTGCATCTGGCTCATCAGGCCCCCGAGGTCGGGCATGCCGGCTGCGCCCTGACCCGTGCCGCCGAAGCCGCCTCCCGGACCGCCGCCCAGGGCACTGCCGAGCGCACCGAAGATCTGCTCGAAGGGAGTGCCCTTGAACGGGTTCTGCTCGTCCGGTGCGTCTCCGAGGTTGTCGCTCATGGCTCCACGTTACTCACCGGCACCCAGCCGGTTACCTACACTCTGCCCATGACGCAGCCCCCCCAGCACCGCGCCGTCCGGCTCGTCGCGATCCGCGACAGTGCCCTGGACCTCAACGAGGTCATCGACGCGCTCGACGACGTGGCGGCAGGGGGGCTGACGCTGTTCGTGGGCCGCGTCCGTGACCACGACGGCGGGCAGGGGGTGATGTCCCTCGACTACAGCGCCCACCCGAGCGCCTACGAGCGGTTGGCGGACGTCTGCGCCCGGATCGCCGGGGAGCACGACGTGCACGGGCTGGCCGCGGTGCACCGGGTCGGGCACCTGGAGATCGGCGATGTCGCGGTGATCGTGGCGACGACCGCAAGTCACCGTGATGTGGCCTTCGAGGCGTCCCGCGCCCTCATCGACACGCTCAAGGCGGAAGTACCCATCTGGAAGCACCAGCGTTTCGCGGACGGTGGCGAGGAGTGGGTCGGCCTACCCTGACCCCATGGAGATCCTGCTGTGGCTCGTGCCGGCCGCCCTGGCGACCGCTGGCGCCGCGGTGTGGGTCAGCTGGCTGGCGCGGGAGGGTCGGGGCGAGGTCGATCGCGATGTCGCCGTCCAGCGCCTGGCCAAGGCGCTCGAGAAGGACCATCGGCGAGTCCCGCCCCTTCGCCCGGCGCGCGTGGCGGACCGCAGCACCGGGATCGCCGTACGCCCGACGCGGTCTGGCCGGGGTGGCAGCTCAGGTGCCGGTTCCGGTGCCGGCCCCGAGACCCGTCGCGCGTCCTAGTTGCACCTGTTTGAGAGGCTGACGCCATGAGTCAGCGGACGATGGCGGCGTTGCTGGCCATACCCTTGCTGATCGGGCTCTTCGTGGTGGTCGGCACGCAGCCGCTGCCGTACGTCACCTACAGTCCCGGGCCGAGCGTCGACATCCTCGGCTCGCGAGACGGCGAGGAGATCATCCAGGTCTCGGGTGAGAGGGTCTATCCGACCGTCGGGGAGCTCCGGCTCACGACGATCTACGTCACCCAGCCGCAGGATGAAGTGACCCTGGACGAGCTGATGGGCGCCTGGATCGATCCGACCAGAGCCGTCTATCCCTACGACTCGGTCTATGCGCCGGACGAGACCGACGAGTCGAGCGATGCGGAGTCGTCGGTCCAGATGGTGTCTTCCCAGGACTCGGCCGTCGCGGCCGCGCTGACCGAGCTGGGCTACGAGGTGGAGCCTGAGGTCGAGGTGCTCTACGTCGACAAGGACCGGCCCGCGCACGGGAAGCTGGAGGTGCGCGACATCGTGGTGTCCATCGAGGGCGACGAGATCAGGTCGAGCCAGGACGTCATCGACGCCATCGACAGCGCTCCGGCGGGCCAACCCGTCTCCTTCGTCGTCCGGCGCAAGGACCGAGAGGTCACGGTTGCGGTGACTCCTGAGGTGGTGGACGGCGACCGGCGCATCGGGATCCAGCTGGGGCCCGGCTTCACCTTCCCGTTCGACGTCTCCGTCGACATCGGGGACAACATCGGTGGACCCAGCGCCGGGCTCATGCTGTCGCTGGCCATCTACGACACCCTCACCCCAGGCCCCCTCACCGGGGGCGCGGTGGTGGCGGGGAGCGGCACCATCGATGCCGAGGGACAGACCGGCGCCATCGGCGGCATCCAGCAGAAGATCGCCGGCGCGCGGGACGCCAGTGCCGCACTTTTCATGGTGGCTGCCGACAACTGCCCCGACACCCTCGAGCTCGACACCGGCGACATGCGCCTGGTGCGGGTCGAGACCATGCACGACGCCGTCGAGGCGATCTCCGCCTGGACCGAGGACCGCGACGCCGACCTGCCAACGTGTGAGGACAACCCATGACCGAGATCTCCCTCCCGCAAGACCCGGCCCTGGCGACCGCGGTCCTCGAGATCGAGGCGCACGTCGCGGAGGCCGGGTGGGACCAGCCGTCACGGCTGTACGCCCTCGTCGACACCGCCCGGATCGTCGAGCAGGAACCCGTGCTGGCCTCGCAGATGGGACTCGACTCCGCCGCGGCGGACGGATCCTTCACCCCGGTGGAGCAGGACGCGCTGCCCGACCAGACGCTCGAGGTGACCCTGGAGTCGATCGCCTGGCCCCCGGAGGTCAACGGGTGCGCAGCGGTGGTCGAACGACTGGTGCTCCCGCCCGGGGTCGACGACGAGATCCCCGACGACCCGGCTGCCGCCGAGGAGTTCGCTCGCGAGCACCCTCTTCGCCAAGAGGTGCGCATCGTCGCCGGCGTGACGCGCGCCGGGGCGACATACTGTGCCCTGCGTCTGAGAGCCCACGACGACGACTCGTCGGTCGTGGATGGCACCGAGCTCGTGCCGGGCCTGCTCGCCCTGCTGCGAAGCACGATGGAGGTAGAGGTATGAGCTCGATGTTCGGTGCCGAATCGGCCCGCCAGGAGGAGCCACCGGCTCGGACCGGCCGCTCACGCACGCTGGTCATCACTGCGACGGTGCTGGTCGCCCTGTTCCTGTTCCTCAGCGCCTTCGCCTCCTTCTGGACCGAGCGCCTGTGGTTCGAGTCGGTCGACTACTCCAGTGTCTTCACCACCCTCCTGTGGACGCGCATCGGCCTGTTCCTCGTCTTCGGCGGTGTGATGGCGGCGGTCGTGGCGCTCAACCTGGCGCTCGCCTACCGCGCCCGGCCGCTGCTGGTCAACGGCGGCGACCCGAACCTCAACCGCTACCGCGACGCCGTCGCTCCCGTCACCGGATGGCTGCTCGGTGGGCTGTCGGCCCTGATGGGATTCTTCGCCGGCGCGTCCGCCTCTGGTCAGTGGCGGGAGTACTCCCTGTGGCGGCACTCGTCCCCGTTCAACCTCACGGACCCCTACTTCGACCGCGACGTGAGCTTCTACGTCTTCGAGCTGCCGTGGTGGCACTACATCACCGACTTCGTCATGGCCGCGGCAGTCATCGGCCTGATGGCGGCCGCGCTCGTGCACTACCTGTACGGCGGCATCCGGCTCTCCGTGCCCCGCGATCGCCTCAGCCCTGCCGCGCAGGCCCACCTGTCCGTGCTGCTCGGCGTCTTCGTGCTGGCCAAGGCGGCCGACTACTGGCTCGACCGCTTCGATCTCGTGACCGGCTCTGGTTCGCTGATCGACGGGATGACCTACACCGGCGAGAAGGCGGTGCTGCCCGCCAAGGAGATCCTCACCGGGATCGCACTGATCTGTGCCGTCCTGTTCTTCCTCAACGTCTGGCGCCGCACCTGGTTGCTTCCCTCGATGGGCATCGCGCTGCTCGTCCTGTCGGCCGTGCTGCTGGGGCTGGTCGTGCCCGGTGTGGTCCAGCAGTTCGAGGTCAACCCCAACGTCCGCGAGAAGGAGCGGCCCTACATCAAGGAGAACATCGAGGCGACGCGTGCGGCCTACAACCTCGACGACGTCGAGGTCGAGCCCTACTCGTCCAACCCGAACAGCGACGGCGGCGACCTCGCCGCTCTGGACGCTGCGACCTCGACCGTGCCCCTGGTCGACCCGAAGATCGTCAGCCAGACCTTCGAGCAGCAGCAGCAGGTGCGCGGCTACTACTCGGTGGCCGACGTGCTGGACGTCGACCGCTACGAGATCGACGGCCAGGACCGAGCGATGGTGCTGGGTGTGCGCGAGCTCGACCAGGACGGCGTGGCCGACGCCGACAAGAACTGGTCCAACCTGCACACGGTCTACACCCACGGCAACGGGATCATCGCGGCGTACGCCAACCAGCGCCAGGACGCCGGCGACGAGCAGTCGGACACGATCCAGTGGGCCGAGGGGTCGGAGGACAACGAGAGAGCACTGACCGACCTCAGCGAGGGCGGCTACGAGTCGCGGGTCTACTTCGGCGAGAAGAGCCCGGTCTACTCCATCGTCGGTGCCCGCGAGGGGGCGGCGCCGATCGAGCTCGACCTGTCGAAGGGTGAGGAGGAAGAGCAGCGGACGACCTACACCGGCGCTGGCGGCGTGCCGATCGACAACATCTTCGAGAAGACGCTCTACGCGGTGAAGTTCGGTGAGCCCAACCTGGTGCTCTCGGAGCAGGTGCACGACAACAGCAAGATCCTCTACGACCGCGAACCCCGTGCGATGGTGGAGAAGATCGCCCCGTGGCTGACCGTGGACTCGGCTCCCTACCCGGCCGTGATCGACGGTCGGATCCAGTGGATCCTGGACGGCTACACCGTCACCGACAGGTTCCCGCTCTCGCAACGCGAGTCCCTCACCGACATGACGAAGGACTCCCTCACCGACCCGCCGGGCTTCCAGACCCTGCCCACCGACGAGATCAACTACATGCGCAACGCGGTCAAGGCGACGGTCGACGCCTACGACTGCACGGTGAACATCTACGGCTGGGACGAGGAGGACCCGATCCTCAAGGTGTGGAGCGAGGTCTTCCCCGGCGTGGTCCAGCCCAAGTCGGCGATCCCCGACTCGCTGCGGGAGCACCTGCGCTATCCCGATGACCTGTTCAAGGTGCAGCGCCACCAGTTCGCGCGCTACCACCTCACCGACCCGAGCGACTGGTACGCCGGCGACGACCGCTGGGAGGTCCCCAGCGACCCGCAGAACGACGCCACCAAGCAGCCTCCCTACCGGCTCTTCGTCGACGACACCTGGGCGCTCACGTCGGTCTACGTCCCCCAGAAGCGCAGGAGCAGCCTGGCGTCCTTCGTGTCGGTCAACAGCGACGCCACGAGCGACGACTACGGCAAGATCCGGGTGCTCGAGCTGGCCAACTCAGGTGCCCCGGGCCCGAGCCAGATCGCCAACGAGCTCCAGGCCGACGAAGGTGTCCGCGAGGAGCTGCTCGGCTTCACCCAAGGTGGGGTGGAGCCGATCTACGGCAACCTGCTCACGCTGCCGGTGGGCGAAGGGCTGATGTACGTCCAGCCGGTCTACACGCAGAGGTCGAGCGACACCGAGACCAGCTTTCCCATCCTGCGCTTCGTGCTGGTGTCGTACGGCGAGAAGATCGGCATCGGCCGAACGCTGACCGAGGCGATCGCCGACGTGCTGCTGGGTGGCTCCTCGACCGACCCGGACCCGGACCCGGACCCCGAGCCCGATCCGGACCCGGGCACGGAGAACCCCGACCCGAAGCCGTCGGGCTCGGTCGACGACCAGATCCGTGCGCTCCTCCTGGAGGCCGAGGAGAAGTTCGCTGCTGCGGATCAAGCCCAGAGCCGCGGCAACTCGGTCGGCTGGGCCCGGTTGATGGAGGAGGGTCGGGACCTAATCAACGAAGCGGTGGCGCTGGCCGAAGAGCGCGACAACTGACCGCACTGTTGGGCACGTCCAGCGCCGGCGCCCTTCTTTCGAGATTCATCCTCGATTTGAGGTCGCGCCCGCCGATCACGTAAGGTTCTGATCACCGGCGCGGGGTGGAGCAGTTCGGTAGCTCGCTGGGCTCATAACCCAGAGGTCGCAGGTTCAAATCCTGCCCCCGCTACAAGTGAAATCGCAGGTCAGAAGCCGTTTTCCTCTCCCCGAGGGAAGCGGTTTTCTGCATGTCAGGGACTTTGACTGACGTTCTGACTGATTTGCTCACTCCTTGAGGGCTCTGAAGCCGTACGTAGACCACTCACAGGAGGTACGGGTCTGCTGCACGATCAGGTGACAGGTTGGGTCACGGGGCCTGAGTGGCCGGTGCGGTCATGATCGTCCCGAACTTCAACGGGGGTCAATCGACCCAGGGAGTCTTGTCTGCGGCGGCGGTGATAGGTCCTCTCGATCCAGGTCACGATCGCGATC
>NZ_JAOPXV010000077.1 GCF_025964975.1 Nocardioides sp. | reverse complement strand
TCGCCCAAGACGCAGGCCGCCCTCCTCGAGGTGATGGAGGAGGGCCACGTCACCGTCGACGGCATCACCCACGACGTGCCGCACCCCTTCATGGTCATCGCGACGCAGAACCCGATCGAGCAGTCCGGCACCTACCGGTTGCCGGAGGCGCAGCTCGACCGCTTCCTGATGAAGACCTCGGTGGGCTATCCCGACGCCAACGCCACCGAGGAGCTGCTGCTCGGCTCCGCGGTGCGCGACCGGGCCTCGCTCGTCACCGCGGTCGCGAGCCGCAAGCTCATCACCGACCTGACCCGGATGGCCGGCCAGGTGTACGTCGACCGGGCGGTCGTGCGCTACGTCCGCGAGCTGGCCGAGTCGAGCCGTGAGCTCCAGCACGTGAAGATGGGCCTCTCGGCGCGTGGTTGCCTGGCCCTGGTCCGCGTCGCCAAGACGTGGGCAGCCGCCGATGGGCGGACGACCGTGGTCCCCTCCGACATCACCACGCTGGCCTCCCCGGTCCTGTGCCACCGGCTGCTGCTCGACCCCCAGGCGCAGTTCAGCGGCGTGACGGTCGACGACGTGATCGAGCGCCTCCTGGGCTCCGTCACGCCCCCGACCGCGCGCGCCTGATCCATGAGGGCCCTGCTACGGGGAGCGCGGGCACTGCTGCGCGTGCCCTCCCCGACCGGGCGCGCCGTGATCGCGCTCGGCAACGCTGCCTGGATCGGTGCCGCCTACACCCAGATCGTCGAGCTCCGCACTATCGCGATCATGTGCGGCCTCACGGTGCTGCTCGCGATCCCCTGGCTGCTGATCCCGATGCGCGTCCGGGCCGCCCTGGTGCTGCAGCCGCTGCGCGCGGTGGCCGGTGAGCGGGTGGAGATCTCCCTGACCGCAACCAACAACGGCCGGCTCTCCCTCTGGCAGCCGCTCGTCAGCATGCCGGTCGGCGAGCGTGACTCCTGGTTGCGGATGCCGACCCTGCCTCCCGATGGGCAGGGCAGCCACGAGTTCGCTGTCGACGACCTGGAGCGCGGCGTCCTCGACGTGGGTCCGGCGACCGCCGTACGCTCCGACCCGCTCGGCCTCCTGAGGCGCTCCGTCCGCTGGTGCGCCCCCGTCGAGCTCTTCGTCCGGCCGCGGATGGTGCTGCTGAGCACGCTGGGCTCCGGGCAGGTGCGCGACCTCGAGGGTGTGCCCAGCGACCGGATGTCGATGAGCGACCTCGCCTTCCACGCCCTGCGCGAGTACGTCCCCGGTGACGACCTGCGCCACGTGCACTGGCGCTCCTCGGCCCGCGCCGGCGAGCTGCTCGTGCGGCAGTACCACGACACCCGTCGCAACCACGCGACCGTCGTCCTCGACGCCCGGGCGACCAGCTACCGCACGGATGACGAGTACGAGCTCGCCGTCTCGATCGCCGCGTCGCTCATCATGTGCGCTGCGCGCGAGGAGTACGACGTGAGCCTGGTGAGCGGCACCGAGGCGGTCATCGGGCTCCCGGGAGGGACGGTTCTCGACGGCACCTGCCGGGTGCAGCGCCAGCGCGACGCCGAACCGATGGCCCCGGCGATCAACCGGGCGGTGGTGCTGGTCCCCGAGACCAGCCTGCTGTTCGTGGTGACGGGCGCGGGTGCCGACGACCTCGAGGACGTCCCGGCCGGACTCGTCATGGTGCCTGCGGAGACGCGCTGCGTCGTGCTGCGAGCAGCGATCGGGGAGACCTCCTCGATGGCGCGGCTGCACGGCCACGACCTCGGCACCGTGGGCTCGCTGGCCGAGCTGTCCGGGATGCTGGTGGCCTCCTCATGAGCACCGTCACGAGCACTCCCAAGCGATCCCGCACCCGCCCGTTGCCCCCCTACGCGGGCATCGACCTGTTGGCGATCTCAGTGCTGACCGCGATGGCCATCAGCGGGTTCTGGCCGGTCTTCGACGGCTACCGCTGGCTGGTCGTCGCCGGCGCGGGAGCGGTGATCGGAGCCGGGTGGGCGCTGCTGATCATCACGGTTCGCCTCGGCATGGACATCGTCCTGGAGTCGATGGCGGTCGTCTACCTGCTGACGGCCGGCGGGATCGCGCTCGGGGCGGGCGGGTACTTCCTCGGCATCCCGGACCCCGACGTCCTCAACCGGGTGCTCGCCGGCACCTTCACGTCCTGGCGGACGCTGGCGGAGACGGCGCCGCCGGCGGACAGCTCGGGGGCGGTGCTGATCATCCCCTACGCCCTGACCTACTTCCTGTGCTGTACGGCCACGGCCATGGCCCTGCGCAGCCGCCGCGCAGCCCTGCCGGTCCTCCCGCTGTTCGTGATGCTCGTGCTGGTGCTCCTTCTCGGCTTCGCGCAGCCGTTCTCGGTCGTGCTGCAGGGCATCGGGTTCGGGGCCGCCGCGTTGCTCTGGATCGGTCATCGCGGCATGCGGATCGAGGCCGGTCGCACGACCGACGTCGCTCTCGGCGTCGTGCCACTCGGCCGGGTCGTGTCGGCCGTCGCGGTCATCGCGGTGGTCGCGGCCGCCACCCTGCCCTTCATCGACTCGATCGAGCCCCAGCGTCGGGAGGTCGTCCGGGAGGTCGTCGAGCCCTACGACGCCGCCTACATCGAAACCCCGCTGTCAGCGTTCCGCCGCTTCCGCGACCAGGGCCCTGACGTCTTCAACAACCTGGCCGACACCAAGCTCTTCCGGGTCCGGGGCGCGGAGGCGGGCACGCGGGTGCGGATCGCGGTCATGGACCGGTACGACGGCGAGCGGTGGTACGCCGCCAACGACACCAGCGAGACCGACTTCTCCGACCGGTTCCTGCGCGTCTCGTCGCGGATCGACAACGACGCCGCGGGCGAGGAGCAGCTCTACACCTTCTTCGTGCGGGCGAGGTGGGACCTTGCCTGGGTGCCGACGATCGGCGCGATGCAGGCGTTCGAGTTCTACGACGACTACGCCGCGGACCGGCTCCCCGACCTGCGCTACAACCGCTCCACCGACACCGCCGTACTGCCCGGCGGGCTGGACCTCCGTGAGGACTACGTCATCACCGCCATCCCGGTCGCCGACAGGCTGACGCCCCGGATGAAACCGTGGCCACGGCCCGACGAGACGCTCCGCGACGCCGCCGCCTTCCTCGATCTCCCGGCCCAGGCCTGGTCGCTCGACGCGAGGACGCCCATGGAGGGGGTCTTCAAGGTCGCCGACCGGCTCCGGGAGCGGGGCCGCTACAGCGACGGGGCCTTCGGCTGGGAGACCAAGTTCGAGGCCGGGCAGGACTCGATCCGTCTCGACGAGGGGTTCATCAACGCCCCGGCCACGGTGGGCAACGACGAGCAGTACGCCGCCGCCATGGCGCTCCTCGTCAACCGCCTCGGGATCCCCGCGCGGGTGGCCGTCGGCACCGTGCTCGGCAACAACGGAGTCATCAAGGGCAAGCACCTCGATGCCTGGGTCGAGGTCCGTGTCTCCCACGGGTCGTGGCGGGTCCTGCCGACCAGGACGTTCATGAGCCACAGGTCGCCGCGACGCGACGACGTCAGGCTCGCCCCGGTCAGCATGCCGCCGGAACGGACGGGCCCCCAGAAGCCGCCGCGGGAGCGCCCCGACGAGCAGCTGCCCGACCCGCCGGTCACCGACCAGCAGCCGGACGAGCCCCTGCCGACCTGGCCGCTGCTCCTGCTGCTCCCGCTCTCCGTGGTGCTGATCCCCGCGGCCAAGACGGCCCGGCGCCGTCGGCGGGAGGCGGCGTGGCTGACCGCCGCGTGGATCGGGGGCTGGGACGAGCTGCTCGACAGCGCACGGGATCTCGGCGTCGCCGTACCCCCTCGGAGCACGAGGCCCGCTCAGGCCACGGCTCTCGGCTTGCCCACGGCCCTCGCGCGCGACGTCGACGTCGCCGTCTTCTCACCCGCCCACCCGCCGTCGGCCGAGACGTTCTGGACCGAGGTGAAGACCTGGCGCGAGTCGCTGAAGTCGTCTGCGTCACCGCTTCGGCGCGCCTGGGCGTTGTTCAACCCTGCGTCGTTGCTGCCGCGACGCCGCTGACCCCGGCGTCTTGCTTATCTTGCTAAGTCGTCTTTAGACTGCTGAAGTGCTGACGAGTCGCGAGCAACAGATCGTGGACCTGCTCCGCCGCGACCCCTTGATGAGTGCCGAGGCGCTCGCGGGGGCCCTCGGGACGACCCGCGCATCGGTCAACGTGCACGTCTCCAACCTCGGCAAGAAGGGCGTGATCCTCGGTCGGGGCTATGTCCTGGCCGAGAGCCCCGCAGCGGTCGTGGTCGGTGGCTCCAACATCGACCTCAAGGCGCGGAGCCGGGCACCGGCGACCCCCCACACCAGCAATCCCGGCCACGGCTCGATGACTCCAGGTGGTGTCGGGCGCAACATCGCCGAGAACCTCGCCCGGCTCGGTGACCGCGTGCACCTCGTCAGTGTGGTGGGACGAGACCCGCTCGGCGAGACCCTGCTGAGCCAGACCGTGGCCGCCGGGGTCCGCGTCGAGCACGTGACCCGCACGGAGCGGCCGACCGGCACCTACACCGCCGTGCTGGACGCGGACGGCGAGCTCCTCGTCGCCATCGCCGACATGGAGGCCATCAGCGAGATCGGGCCCGAGCTCGTCGGCTCGTCCCGCGACCTGATCGCCAGCGCCGAGGTGCTCGTCCTTGATGGCAACCTCTCGCGCGAGGCCCTCGAGCACACCCTCGACCTCGCGGCGGGCGTGCGCACGATCTTCGAGCCGGTCAGCGTGCCCAAGGCCGCCGGGCTCAGGGACGCCCTGGATGACCGGGTCTACGCCGTCACCCCCAACCGCGACGAGCTCACCGCCCTCACCGACCTCCCCACCCGCACCGACAGGCAGGTGAGGCGCGCCGTCTCGTCCCTGCACGACCGCGGCATCGAGCTGGTCTGGGTCCGGCTCGGGGACCGCGGCTCCCTGCTCGCCACGACCGAGGAGACGATCGAGATCCCGGCGCTTCCCGCCAGGGTCGAGGAGGTCACCGGGGCCGGCGACGCGATGCTCGCCGCCTTCTGCCACGTCCTGCTCGCGGGCGGTACGCCGCAGCACGCAGCCCGCTTCGGGCACGCGGCTGCTGCGCTCACGGTCGCCAGCCCACATACCGTCCGACCCGACCTCACACCGCGGCTGGTCCAGGACGCACTCGACGCCGCCACCGACCTCAGGGAAAACCCATGAACCCCATCCGCAAACCTCATCCCGACCTCGTGCTCACCGACGAGGTGACCCAGGCGCTCGCCGACGGTGCGCCCGTCGTCGCTCTCGAGAGCACGATCATCAGCCACGGGATGCCCTACCCGCAGAACGTCGAGATGGCGACCGAGGTCGAGCGGATCATCCGCGACGGCGGCGCGGTCCCCGCCACGATCGCGGTGCTGGACGGCCGTCCCCGGATCGGGCTCGACGCCCAGGGCCTCGAGCTGCTGTCGACCGACGCGGACGTGGCGAAGGTCAGCGTGCGCGACCTGCCCTACGTCATCGCGCGCGGCGGGCACGGAGCCACGACCGTGGCGGCCACGATGCGCCTGTCAGCGCTGGCGGGCATCAGCGTGTTCGTCACCGGCGGGCTGGGCGGCGTACACCGCGGAGCGTCGCAGAGCTTCGACGTCAGCGCCGACCTCACCGAGCTGTCGCTCACCGACGTCATCGTGATCTCTGCCGGTGTGAAGTCGATCCTCGACATCGGCCTGACCCTGGAGACGCTCGAGACGCTCCACGTCCCGGTGGTGGCCTACGGCACCGACGAGTTCCCTGCTTTCTTCTCGCGGCACAGTGGGCACCTGTCCCCCATGCGGCTGGACTCCCCCGGCGAGGTGGCCGAGATGATGTCCGCCAAGTGGCGCCTCGGCCTGTCCGGTGGCATCTCCCTGGTCAACCCGATCCGCGCCGAGGACGAGATCCCCGCCAGCGAGATGGACCACGTCATCGAGCAGGCCATCGCCGACATGTATTCCGCCGAGATCCACGGCAAGGAAGCCACGCCCTTCCTGCTCGGCCGCATCGTGGAGATCACCGGCGGCGCGAGCCTCACTGCCAACATCGCTCTCGTCAACAACAACGCGCGGCTCGGCGCAGAGGTCGCCTCGGCGTACGCCGCACTGCACTGACGTACGCCGCGGGGAGGATCAGCTCAGAACAGCAGCCCCAGGGCGATCCCCGCCAGCGCGCAGGCACCGAGCGTGCGCAGCACCGACCAGCTTCGCCAGAAGACGAGCGCACAACCGAGCGCCGTGATCGCGAGTGCGGCCCACTGGATGGTCTCGAGCACCGGGACCTCGAAGTCGAAGGGTCCACCGGTGATCCTGCTGGTGTCGGCGAAGAGCGTGTGGATGGCGAAGAACACGGCCAGGCTGGCGATGACGCCGACCACCGCGGCAGTGATGCCGGTCAGTGCGGTCGACAGGGCGCGGTTGCCGCGCAGGCGCTCGACGTAGGGCGCGCCGAGCAGGATGAACAGGAAGCAGGGCACGAACGTCACCCAGGTGGTGAGCAGCGCGGCGACGAGGGCTGCGACCCATGGGTTGAGGTCGCCAGGCGCCCGGTAGGCGCCGACGAAGGCGACGAACTGGACGACCATGATGAGCGGCCCGGGGGTGGACTCCGCGAGCGCAAGGCCCCGGACCATCTCGCCCGGCAGGAGCCAGCCGTAGACGTTGACCGCCTGCTGGGCGACATAGGCCAGCACGGCGTAGGCGCCGCCGAAGGTGACAACGGCTGCCCCCGAGAAGAAGAGTCCCTGGTCGACGAAGATGCTCGACCGGCCGAAGGCGACCGCGGCCAGGGCGACCGGGGCGAACCACAGGACCAGGCCAATCACCAGGATGGCTGCGGCTCGGCGGCCGGAGGGGCGCTCAGTGTGGAGGGCGTCGTCGCTGATGAGCGGTGCCGGGCCGTCGTCCGCTGTGGTCGGCTTCGCCCTCGTGAGGTCGGGGATGGCCTTGCCGAGCCCCCACCCGATGAGTGCCGCCAGGCCCACAACGATCGGGAAGGGGACCGCGAAGAACGTCAGCGCGACGAAGGAGACGATCGCCAGCCCGATGAGCGCCGGGTGCCCGAGGCCCTTCTTGGCCACGCGGATGACGGCGTGGAGCACGATCGCGATGACGGCCGGAGCCAGGCCGAGGAAGAGCGCCTCGACGAGGGTCGTGTCGCCGAAGGAGACGTAGATCGCGGAGAGCCCCAGCAGGGCGACCGCTCCGGGCAGGATGAAGAGGATGCCGGCGATCAACGCTCCCTTGACGCCGTTGAGCAGCCATCCGACGTACGTGGCCAGCTGCTGCGCCTCCGGGCCGGGCAGCAGAGTGCAGTAGGACAGCGCGAACAGGAACCGCTGCTGGCCGATCCAGCGCTTCTCGTCCACCAGCGTCCGCTGCATGACGGCGATCTGACCGGCCGGACCCCCGAAGGTCTGCAGCGAGATGGCGAACCAGGCCCTGGTCGCCTCGCGCAGCGGGATCACGTCGTGCGGGCGCTGGTGCGTCGCGGTGGCGCGTTCGTGGTGGTCCGGCGAGACGGTCATGTCGGTGTTCCCTTGCGAGTGGGCCTGCGTCGCGCGACAGCGGTCGGGCTCCCACACCATAGTCTAGCGACGGGCTCGACTTTGCCGTGCGGCGTACGGCGCCGGCTGGGTCAGCCGGAGGAGCACGTACTGAGTTGCTCGTTTAGGGGAAGGCTCCCCGCGGCGCGCCCCGCCTGGATCATCAGGTCGGAGTGTTCGCCGGGACCTTGGACGATTCGGTCCGCGCGGGCGTCTCGCCCTCGCCTGACCGGGCCCGCGGCAGGGTGATCACGAACTCAGACCCGACGTCGGCCGGCCGGTGGGTCGCGTCGCCACCGTGGGCGCGTGCGAGCAACCGGACGATCCACAGGCCCAGCCCCACCGACTCGGGGTTGTCGGTGGTGCGGTTGAGCCGCTCGAAGAGGTGGGGACGGTCGGCGGTCGCGACCCCCAGTCCGTAGTCGCGGACGACGAGCTCGACCATCCCGTCCGCCATCCGAGCCCCCATGACCACCGGCGGCTGGCCGTGACGAAGGGCGTTGGTGCCGAGGTTGACCAGCATCTGCTGGAGGCGCACGGGGTCCGCGCGGGCCGTCAGGCCGGCTTCGACCTCGACGCGGATCGACGCGTCGTCCAGCAGCTCAGCCACCTGTTGCATGAGCGCGTCCACGTCGACCTGCTGGAGGTCCAGCACCAGCTTGCCGCCCTCTACCCGCTCCAGGTCGAGCAGAGAGCTCGCCAGGATGGTCAGACGTGCGGTCTGGCGGGCGGCGGCCGCTACCAGGGGCTCGAGATGGGCCGGGAGCTCGGCGTCCTCGGTCAGCAGCTCCAGCACGCCCTGGATGGTCGTCAGCGGGGAGCGCACGTCGTGGGCCAAGGTGGCCATCAGGGCCGCCCGCCAGCTCTGCTCGTCCTCGATGATCTGCCTCGCTGCGCTGAGACGGCGTACGCGTCCCTCGATGACCAGGCCGATGCTCAGCGCGAAGGGGATGACCAGGACCGTGGCGGCGAGCACCTCTCGCGTCACGTCGTTGAAGACCAGGGCGACGGTGTACGCGCATGCAGCGAGCGGCGCATTCAGCAGGATCATCCGCCTGCTGAGGTGTAGCCCCATCCAGGCGAAGGCCAGCACGAAGAACGCTCCGGAGCCGGACCCGATGCCGCCCACGGCCCACGTCGACGCCCCGATGACGGTCCATGCGACCAGCGCGATGGCCGTCATGCTGACGGGCCCCAAGTGGCGCCACGGCAGGAGGGCCAGGACTGCGATCACAAGCTCGAGCCCGGCAAGCAGAAGCAGCGGCTCACGGCGATCGGGGAACGAGATGATGGCGAGCAGGCTCAACCCAGCCGCCAGGAGGAAGAGGATCCCCGCCTGGCGTGCAGCTCGAGAGGTGTGTCCCACCCATCTCGAGTCGTCCAGCGTGAACGCCATGATTCAGGCTAGAGGCCCCGGGCCGCAGATGTGGGCGCTCTCCGATACTCGTGCCGGGCGAGTTGGACAGGCGTCGGCTCACACCCTCGCTGCGATCCCTACCAGCAGCAGCGACAGGACCAGCAGTCCGAGGGCCTTCCACCGGTTGGCCGGCAGGTCGGCCTCGGTGCCGAAGTTGTCGTGGATCAGGCGCAGCAACACCTGGACGGGTCCGCCATGGCTCAGGCCGACTGCCAGCAGGACCAGGCACGGGATGCAGTAGACGACGGCGTACGCGACGAGGACCGCGGCGGCGACGAGGGTGGAGGTATCGGCCACCACCAGCCGCTCGATGGCGATGAAGTAGGGGAACGCGTTGGGCAGGTCGGCGCCCGTCATCATCACTCCCAGGACTACAGCGGTCGCTGGGCTGAACCAGGTCGGGAGGCCCACTGCCGACCGTCGTCTGGGACGGAGGGCTCGTACGGCGGAGACGAGCAGCACGAGGGCTGCCAGGCCGAACGCACCCCGACGCACCCAGGCAAGCGCACCGTCGACCGCGGACGCCGCTGCGTCGGCTCCCAGGTAGATGATCAGCCCCACGGTGAGCACCGAGGCGAAGGCGCCGAGCACGACGCCTCCCGCCTCTGCGACGGGCCGATCGCGAGAGCCGAGCAGGATGAGGGAGATCGCGACCAGGGTCGCCGGGTTCAGCGAGTCGAGCGCGGCCAGTCCGGCGATGGCGGCTAGGAGCGGGAGCGTCATGCGCGCCGCCTACGCCTGCGTGCCGTTGAGCCAGATGATCATGGTGTCGGACCCTAGCGGCGCCGTCCCTGCTCAGCCGCGCGCCGCGTGCCGGGCCAGCCAGGCGAGCTCGCGGCCGTGGCGGCGCATGGTGCCAGCGGCGCTCTCGCGCGCGATTTCTCCGAGGCTCCCGCCGGTCGGGACGTCAAGAAGGTCAGCCACGCTCTGGGCGATGAGGCGGTGCCCCTGCGCGTTCGGGTGGATCCGGTCCAGGCTCCACATCGCGTGACGCCGGGTGCGTTCGCCGGCCCAGGAGTCGAGCAGCACGGTCCGGTGCCGCTCGGCCGCGTCCCTGATGACCTCGTTGGCTGCGATGATCCGCCGCCGCAGCGCCCCACGCAGCGGCGGCAGGAGCAGGCTGCAGGCCGTCAGGTCGGGCAGGGTCAACAGCACGACGGTCACGCCCGGAGCCACGAAGGGCTCGACGAGCTGGTCGAGCTCCGCCGCGAAGCGGGTCGCCTCGAAGCGAGGGAAGAACAACACGTCGTTGCCGCCGATGAAGACCGAGACGAGGTCCGGCTCCGCCGCAACGGCTGCGTCCAGCTGGTCGCCAGTGCACGGGACGTCGTGTGTCCGCGTACGGCGAGGTTGGTGAACCGCATCGCCGGCGACACGGCGCGCAGCTGGTCGGCGAGGTAGCTGGCCCAGCCCTTCAGCTGAGCACCGCCCACGGGGTCCCCGAGCCCCTCGCTGAAAGAGTCACCGATCGCGACGTAGTGCCGGAACACGGGGGCGCGGTCGTGTCGTCGTGCATCGCCTGGGTTTGCTTTTGCATACCCAGAGTCTACGTCGCCGTCTCTGGGCACCACAGTCGAGCGAACTCGTTCAGCTGGTCTCCGCAGACGCCTCGCGCTTGTGGGCGCCGGCGAACCGCTCCCATGCTGCCTGCCGGCTCACGCCGAGAACGGCGCCGATCTGCGCCCAGGAGACGTTGCGGGTGCGAATGATGCCCACCCAGTCGTTGACGAAGTCTGTGCTCTGCTCGGTTGACTGGATGATCAAGGGCAGCCTCGACAACAACTCGGCGTCGGACATGTCGTTCCACACCGGCCTGGCCGCGTCCCTGTGCTTCGCGGGGTCGTGGGCCATGTCGTGGAAGTAGTCGACGCACGCAAAGCAGATCATTGCTCCCAAGCCCCCAGCCATGCGGTTCTGCTGGCTGCCTCGCCTGCCGCAGAAGGAGCAGACCTTGCTCTCATCCCTCAGATCCACCACGGCCTCCACCTGACCCTCGGAGGGTCCAGCACACTTTAGCGCCGCCTCGGAAAGGTCGGTCTGCTCTTGGCCGCCTTCGCCCTGACCGCTGGTGAGGACCACATCTGGCGCAGCGCGACGGCGAACAACCGTGCCGCGGTTTGGGCACACCCCCGTGGAGCCCAAACCGCGGCAACGAAAGAGGGTCATGATCGCCTCTATATGTCAAGAGTACCCTGACGTGCGTTCGGCGCTCAACCGCTTTCTGAAACCAAAGACGTTGCAGGACGCCATTCGGTGGCATCTCTTCCCAAGATGGTTTCTTCCGGGGCCCGGTAGCCGGTCTCGGGTCTTCGCTGCCGCCGAGTCACACGTAGATGTTGTCGTGCTCTCCCATGAACGCCTGCAACTCGTCGTGGCTGGGCGTCCAGCGCCCCTCCGCCAGCTCGACCAGTCCCTCGAAGTAGGCCTCGCGCGGAGCGCCGGGCACGAAGAGGATGAGCAGCGAGGCAGGCTCGCCCGACTCGTTGCGGAAGCCGTGCAGGCCCCCCTCGGGCACGTAGACGAAGTCGCCCGGCTGGCCTGCCAGCCACGTGCTGCCGTCGAAGAGCTTCACCGTTCCAGACACCACGAAGAAGGACTCGCTGATGGTCCGGTGGAAGTGCGGCTGCGCCCCGGCCGGCTCCGGGCCCATGTCCCACCGATAGAGCCCGAACCGGCCCTCAGTCGTCGCACCTGTCGCCAGGTAGCTCGCCGAGCCACCGGGGCGGGGCCGATCGGGTGGGGTGTCGGCCGGGCGGTACCTGCTGGTGCTGGTGCTGGTGGAGCCTAGGGGACTCGAACCCCTAACCCCCTCGTTGCAAACGAGGTGCGCTACCAATTGCGCCAAGGCCCCGTGGGCGGCGTACCGCCCCGGCAAGCAAGAACAGGTGGGTCAGGACTTGTGGACCGTGTCCGTCGCCTCGGCCCACAGCGCCTGCTCGGACTTGCCCTCGTCCATCTTCTTCTTCGCGATCATGGCGCCGGCGGCGGCCAGCAGGATCAGGGCGATCTTCTTCATTCCTGGGGCTCCTTGGAGGCTGGCGGTGAGGTGGGTGGTGGGCCTAAGAGGACTTGAACCTCTGACCTCTTCCTTATCAGGGAAGCGCTCTAACCGTCTGAGCTATAGGCCCGCATCGCTCCCAGCACGAGCCGGAACGCAACACTGGTCACCGCCGGTGACCGAGGGGGACATTACCGCACGCTGAAGCAGGGCAACAAAACGGTGGTCGGGCTAGCGGTCGTCCTCGGCGAGGGTGACCTCGATGCCGCCGAGCAGGGCCGCCGCCATGTTGTAGAGGAACGCGGTGAGGGTGGCGATCGCGGTCAGCAGGATGACGTCGATGACGCTGACGAGCAGGGTGAAGCCGAGCACCCGCCCCGTGCCGAGATAGTTGGTGACGTCGAAGCTGGAGCCGTCGTCGTCCGCCTCGATGACGCTGGCCACGGTCGCGTTGATCGAGTCCCAGACACCTGCCGCGCCGAGCACGGTCCACACCATGAAGACGGCGACGAACGTGACGACGCCGAAGGCGACCGACAGCAGGAAGGACGTCTTCATCACCGACCACGGGTCAATCCTGGTCAGCCGCAGACGAGCACGACGGGGTGCCTTCTTCGGAGCAGGCTTCGCGCGTCGGTCCGTCTGCCTCGTCTCCGTCCTGGCGGTGGTGCTCGACGTCGGGGTGTCGCGCGACGCGGCGGCGCGCTTCTGCGGCTTGGCACTCGACAGGCCCGACTGGATCCGGTCCGAGAGTGACACGCGAGCGTCGGGCGCAGCGCCGGCCGGCGTGGCGCCGCCGGTCGAGCCGTCGCCCCCGGTCGAGCCGTCGCCCCCGGTGGACCGGGGAGCTGTGCGCTCGGACATCGTCACTCCTCGGCGTCTTCGACTGGAGCCTGAATTGTTGCACCGTCGGCCTCATCAGGCGACTCGACGCCCTCCTCGGCCCCCTCTTGAGCACCGCCGGTGAGCTCGTCGATCAGCTCGTCGTCGACCGGGCTCGACTCGACAGAGGTGGGTTCGCCGTTCGCCGGCGTGTCCACGCCTTCGGCCTCGGCCTCCTGGGCGGCGACCTCGTCCTCCTCGCGGGACTCCACCGAGCGGGCCACGACTGCCACGGCGTCGCCGGACTTGAAGCTGACGAACTTCACGCCCTGGGTCGAGCGGCCGGTGGCGCGGAAGTGCTCGTTGATCGGGCTGCGGACGACCTGTCCACCCTGGGTGATCGAGAGGATCTCGTCGCCCTCCTCCACGATGAAGGCGCCCACCAGGCCGCCGCGGTCCTCGTTGGTGAGGGTCATCGCCTTGATCCCGAGCCCGCCGCGACCAGTGGTGCGGTATTCGGTGATCCGCGAGCGCTTGGCGAAGCCGCCGTCGGTCATGGTGAAGACGTACTGCTCCTGCACCTCGTCGGAGGCCACGGCCCCCTCCGCCTCCGCCTCGCGCACATCGCTCGGTGCAGCCGCATCGGCTGCTTCCTCGGCTGCGACCTGGGCCGCACGGATGACCGACATCGACAACACGGAGTCGCCGTCGCGGAACTTCATCCCAGTGACACCGGAGGTCGCGCGACCCATGGGTCGCAGCTGGCTGTCGTCGGCCTTGAAGCGGATCGCCTGGCCGCGCCGCGAGACCAGCAGGATGTCGTCGTCGCTGTTGACCAGCTCGGCGCCGATCAGGGCGTCGTCGTCCTCGCGGAAGTTGATCGCGATGACGCCGGCCTGACGCGGGCTGTTGTAGTCGCCGAGGCGGGTCTTCTTGACGAGACCGTTGCGGGTCGCCAGCACGAGGTAGGGCGCCTGCTCGTAGTCGCGGATCGCCAGTACCTGTGCGATGTCCTCGTCGGGCTGGAAGGACAACAGGCCGGCGACGTGGCCGCCCTTCGCGTCGCGGGCGGCCTCGGGCAGGTTGTAGGCCTTGGTGCGGTAGACCCGACCGGCGGTGGTGAAGAACAGCAGCCAGTGGTGGTTGGTGGTGGAGATGAAGTGCTCCACCACGTCGTCGCCGCGCAGGGTCGCACCGCGCACGCCCTTCCCGCCCCGCTTCTGGGTGCGGTACTGCGCGCGCTGGGTCCGCTTGGCGTACCCACCGCGGGTGATCGACACGACGAGCTCCTCGTCGGGGATCAGGTCCTCCATCGAGAGGTCGCCGTCGGCAGCGATGATCTGGGTACGGCGATCAGTGCCGTACTTCGCGACGATCTCGGTCAGCTCGTCGATCACGATCTGCCGCTGGCGCTGCTCGTTGGCGAGGATGTCCTCGAGGTCGGCGATGATGACCTCGAGGTCGGCCAGCCGGTCGAGGATCTTCTGGCGTTCCAGGGCGGCGAGGCGACGCAGCTGCATCGCCAGGATCGCGTCGGCCTGGTCCACGTCGATCTCGAGCATCGACATCAGGCCCTGACGGGCCTCGTCGACGTCGGGCGAGCGGCGGATCAGCGCGATCACGTCGTCGAGCGCGTCGAGCGCCTTCACGAGGCCGCGGTAGATGTGCGCGTCCTCCTCGGCCTTGCGGAGGCGGTAGCGCGTCCGCCGTTGGATGACCTCGATCTGGTGGGCGACCCAGTTGCTGATGAACTGGTCGATCGTCAGCGTGCGCGGGACGTAGTCGACCAGCGCAAGCATGTTGGCCGAGAAGTTGGTCTGCAGCTCGGTGTGCTTGAAGAGGTTGTTGAGCACGACGCGGGCGACCGCGTCACGGCGCAGCACGATGACCAGCCGCTGCCCGGTGCGCGAGCTGGTGTCGTCGCGGACGTCGGAGATGCCCTGGATGCGGCCGGAGTCGGCGAGCTCGGCGATCTTCAGCGCGAGGTTGTCGGGGTTGACCATGTAGGGCAGCTCGGAGATGACCAGGCAGGTGCGGCCCTTGGCGTCCTCGTCGATCTCGACAACGGCACGCTGCGAGATGGAGCCGCGACCGGTGCGGTAGGCCTGCTCGATGCCCTCGCGGCCGACGATCAGGGAGCCCATCGGGAAGTCGGGGCCCTTGATCCGCTCGATCAGGGCGTCCTGGAGCTCCTCGCGGGTCGCGTCCGGGTGCTCGAGCGCCCAGATGGCGCCCTCGGAGACCTCGCGCAGGTTGTGTGGCGGGATGTTGGTCGCCATACCGACCGCGATGCCGGCCGAGCCGTTGACCAGCAGGTTGGGGAAGCGGCTGGGCAGGATGGTCGGCTCCTGCGAGCGACCGTCGTAGTTGGGCTGGAAGTTGACGGTCTCCTCGTCGATGTCGCGGACCATCTCCATGGCCAGCGGCGCCATCCGGCACTCGGTGTATCGCATGGCCGCCGCCGAGTCGTTGCCCGGCGAGCCGAAGTTGCCCTGCCCGTTGATGAGCGGAGCGCGCAGCACCCACGGCTGGGCGAGGCGGACCATGGTGTCGTAGATCGCCGTGTCGCCGTGGGGGTGGTACTGACCCATGACGTCACCGACGACGCGCGAGCACTTGCTGAAGCCGCGGTCGGGGCGGTAGCCGCCGTCGTACATCGCGTAGAGGATCCGGCGGTGCACCGGCTTGAGCCCGTCGCGGACGTCGGGCAGGGCCCGGCCGACGATGACAGCCATCGCGTAGTCGATGTAGCTGCGCTGCATCGAGACCTGGAGGTCGATGGGCTCGATGCGGCCGCCGGGGCCGTGGTCGATGCCGTCGCCGTGGCCGGAGCCGCTGGTGGTCTCAGTCATGATTCGTCTTTCTAGACTTATCTAACAGAACGATTAGATTGACGGATATCTTGGTAGTCACAGGAGTCGCGAGGGGCGTCTGATCGCAAGGCGGAGGAGCGAAGGCGACCTTCGAGCGAAGCGGGTCGTCGAGCGACGACAACGCAGCGAGCGGATGCTCATCGTGGCTCCTGTCAGATATCGAGGAAGCGAACGTCCTTCGCATTTCTCTGGATGAACGAGCGACGTTGTTCGACGTCCTCGCCCATCAGGATCGAGAAGATCTCGTCGGCCTGGGCGGCGTCCTCGAGGGTGACCTGGAGCAGGATCCGCCCGGCCGGGTCCATCGTGGTGTCCCACAGCTCGTCGGCGTTCATCTCACCGAGACCCTTGTAGCGCTGGACGGGGTTTTCCTTGGGCAGCTTCTTGCCCTGCTCGAGACCGTCACGCATCAGGGCGTCGCGCTCGGCGTCGGAATAGACGAACTCGTGCTCGGCCGGCTTGTTCCATCGCAGGCGGTAGAGCGGAGGCTGCGCCATGTAGACGTAGCCGTGCTCGATCAGCGGTTTCATGAAGCGGAACAGCAGCGTGAGCAGCAACGTGTTGATGTGGTGTCCGTCGACGTCGGCGTCGGCCATCAGCACGATCTTGTGGTAGCGCAGCTTCTCGATGCTGAACTCTTCGTGGATGCCGGTGCCGAGCGCGGAGATGATGGCCTGGACCTCGGCGTTGCCGAGGACCTTGTCGATGCGGGCCTTCTCGACGTTGAGGATCTTGCCGCGGATCGGCAGGATCGCTTGGACGCGCGGGTCGCGCCCCTGACGAGCCGAGCCGCCGGCCGAGTCGCCCTCGACGACGAAGACCTCGCACTCCTCGGGGTTGGTCGACTGGCAGTCGCTGAGCTTGCCGGGGAGTCCGCCGCCGCCGAGGAGGCCCTTGCGGCCGCGGGCCAGGTCGCGCGCCTTGCGCGCAGCGATGCGGGCCATCGCAGCGGACTGGGACTTGCGGACGATGTCCTTGCCCTCGGCCGGGTTCTGCTCGAACCAGGCACCGAGCTGGTCGTTGACGATGCGCTGGGTGAAACCCTTGACCTCGGTGTTGCCGAGCTTGGTCTTGGTCTGTCCCTCGAACTGGGGGTTCTCCAGCTTGACCGAGATGATCGCGGTCAGGCCCTCGCGGATGTCGTCACCGGAGACCCGGTCCTCCTTCTTCTTGATCTGTCCCCACTCCTCGCCCCAGTGGTTGACCAGGCTCGTGAGCGCCGAGCGGAACCCCTCTTCGTGGGTGCCGCCCTCGTGGGTGTTGATCGCGTTGGCGAAGGTGTGCACCGACTCGGTGAACGAGGTGTTCCACTGCATCGCCACCTCGAGGCTCATGTGGTTGCCCGTGGACTCAGGGCTCTCGGCCTCGAAGGAGATGATGGTCGGGTTGGCCTTGTCCTTGCGGCGGTTGAGGTGCTCGACGTAGTCGACGAGGCCGCGCTCAAACTTGAAGACCCGTTCCAGGCCGCTGGCTGTCTTCTTGATCGCATCGGACGAGGCCTGGTCGATCGAGGGGTCGACGGTGCCGTCCTCGACGGCGTCGGCGACTTCGTCTGCGTGCTCGCGTTCGTCGCGGATCACGATCTCCAGCCCCTTGTTGAGGAAGGCCATCTCGCGGATCCGGCTGGTGATCGTCTCGAGGTTGTAGGTCGTGGTCTCGAAGATCTCGTCAGAGGCCCACCACGTCACGGTGGTGCCGGTCTGCTCGTCGGGCTCCATCGGGCGCACCTGCTCGAGGTCCGCGTCGGGGACGCCGAGGGAGAAGATCTGGCGCCACAGGTGGCCGCGGTTGCGCACCTCCACGACGAGCGTGGTCGACAGCGCGTTCACGACCGAGACGCCGACACCGTGCAGACCGCCGGAGACCTTGTAGCCGCCGCCGCCGAACTTGCCCCCGGCGTGGAGCATGGTCAGGGCCATCGTCACAGCCGGCATGTCGGCGCCCGGCGCGGTGTCGGTGGGGATACCGCGGCCGTTGTCCTCGACCTTGACGCTGCCGTCGGCCTGGAGGGTGACGACGATGCGGTCGCAGTAGCCGGCCATCGACTCGTCGACCGCGTTGTCGATGATCTCCCAGATCAGGTGGTGCAGGCCGCGCTCACCGGTGGAGCCGATGTACATGCCCGGTCGCTTGCGAACCGCTTCGAGGCCTTCGAGGACCTGGATCGCGGAGGCGTCGTAGTCGACACCGTTGGGCCGCTCGGGGACAAGTGCGTCGCTCACGCAAACCTCTTCTGCTTCTCACCCTGGCGGGTGCGGTGACATAGGGCAAGGTCGCGACCGATCAGTCAGCGACCTCACGCTCAGTCTAGCTGCCAGGGGCCCAGAAGCCACGTTGCCCTGCCGGGTTTGGGGGGACCGGTGGACAAATCTTGCCCTCAGGGGCCCTTGAGAGGCCGAATCGGCGCACGAACAGGGGGGCGGTGGAGTCCCCATACGTCCGGACGGCGCGCAGATCGGCAGAACGGCCCTCAACCGTAGGTGTCGCGAGGGCCCCGTCCGTCGCGGCTGGTGAAGCGGCCCTTCTTCCAGTTCGGCAGGTGCGGGCCCAGGATCTCGATGGCCGTCACCGTCCCGTCGCCGAGCTCCTCGTTGAGCCGCTTGACGATCGTCGGCGCCAGGAGCTTCAGCTGCGTCGCCCACGCGGTGGAGTCGGTGCGTACGACGAGGCGTGTGTCGCCGAAGGACTGCGGGGTGCAGTGCGTGGCGACCTCGTCGCCGACGAGCTCTGCCCACCGGCCGAAGACGGCCTGGACCCGCAGGTCGAGCTCCCACCCGTGCTGGCTGATGAGCCGGGACATCGCGGTGTCGAGCAGCTGCGGGTCGCGGTCATCGGGGTGGGCCCCAGAGGACTTCGGCACGACGCGCCGCCGGAACAGGTCGCTGCCCGGCTTGCGGCGGGGCGCCTTCCCCGGACCGGACCCCGCCGCCTTCCGGGCGGACCGGGCGAAGTCGAGACCGTCGTCGTGGTGCTGCTCCCCCTCGTCCTCCGGGGGTACTGCGCCGCGCTGGTCGTCCTCGGTGGGCTCGTCCTCACTCATCGCGGGTGACCTCCCCGTCGGCTACCAGGAACCGGACGCCGCGCAGCGCCTCCGGCACGTCGTCGGCGACAGCCGCGGTGACCAGGACCTGCTCGGCGCCGGCGACCAGGTCGGCAAGCTGGGCACGGCGCTCGGTGTCGAGCTCGGCGAAGACGTCGTCGAGCACGAGGATCGGGTCGTCGCCGTCGGAGCGCAGCAGGTCGTAGGACGCGAGCCGCAGTGCGAGCGCGAACGACCACGACTCCCCGTGCGAGGCGTAGCCCTTCACCGGCAGCCGGAGGTCGCCGTTGCCCAGGGTCAGGACCAGCTCGTCGCGGTGGGGCCCCACCAGCGAGACGCCGCGGTCCAGCTCGTCCTTGCGGCGACGGTCGAGCTCGGCGAGGAGCGCCTCCTCGAGGTCGTCCACCCCGTCGATGTCGAACGACGCCTTGTAGTCGATCTCGGCGTCGTCCCGTCTCGCTCCCCGCGCCACTGCCTCATAGGCCTTGCCGACGTAGGGCCGCAGGTCGTCGACGAGCTTGAGACGCGCAGCCAGCAGCTGAGCCCCCGCGCTCGCCAGCTGCAGGTCCCAGACCGAGAGGGTCGACAGCGCCGTCTCCCGAGACTCACCGCGGGCGAAGCCGGCCGTCTTCAGCAGGCTGTTGCGCTGGCGCAGGATCCGGTCGTAGTCGGAGCGGACCCCGGCCAGCCGCGGGGTCCTCAAGGTCAACAGGTCGTCGAGGAACTTGCGCCGGTCGGAGGGGTCCCCCTTGACCAGGGTGAGGTCGTCGGGGGCGAAGACGACGGTGCGCATGACCCCGATCAGGTCCCGCGGTCGTGGCAGCGGTGACTTGTTGATGCGCGCACGGTTGGCGCGGCCCGGGTTGAGCTCGACCTCGAGGATCGCCGTACGCCCGTCGCGGACCACCGCGGCGCGCACGATCGCCTGGTCGGCACCCGCCCGGACGAGCGGTGCGTCCGAGGCCACCCGGTGCGACGAGAGCCGTGAGAGGTAGTCGATGGCCTCGATGAGGTTGGTCTTGCCTTGGCCGTTGCGACCGATGAAGGCAGTCGCGCCCGGTTCCAGGACGACGTCGAGGTCGGTGTAGGAACGGAAGTCGTGCAGGGTCAGGTGCGCAACGTGCAAGAGGTCTAGCTCTCCGCCGGTTCGTTCCCGCCGCCGGCGCCGGCCTGCTCGGCTGCGCCCGACTGGGACGGACCGCCCTGCTCGGCCTGAGGGCCCGCAGCGTCGCCGCCCCTGGGCGCAGCGGTCTTCACCGCGTGCCCGCCGAACTGGTTGCGCATGGCCGCCACGGCCTTCATGGTCGGCGAGTCGTCCTGGCGGGAGACGAAGCGGGCGTAGAGCGCTGCAGTGATCGCGGGGGTGGCGACGGCGTTCTCGATGCCGGCCTCCACGGTCCAGCGGCCCTCACCGGAGTCCTCGGCGTAGCCGGCGACCTGCGACAGGCCCGGGTCGTCGTCCAGTGCCGCGACCATCAGGTCGAGCAGCCACGAGCGGATGACGGTGCCCTCGCGCCAGGAGCGGAAGACCTCGGTGACGTTGTCGGTCACCTCCGCCTTCTCCAGGAGCTCCCAGCCCTCGGCGTAGGCCTGCATGATCGCGTACTCGATGCCGTTGTGGACCATCTTGGAGAAGTGCCCGGCGCCGACCTTTCCGGCGTGTACGGCGCCGAAGTCACCCTCGGGCTTCAGCGAGTCGAAGGCCGGCTGCACCTTCTCGATGTCAGCCGCGTCGCCGCCGTACATCAGGGCGTAACCGTTCTCCAGGCCCCACACACCGCCCGAGACTCCGCAGTCGACGAAGCCGATGCCCTTGTCCTTGAGCGCCGCGGCGTTGGCGAGGTCGTCGGTCCAGCGGGAGTTGCCGCCGTCGACGATGACGTCGCCGTCGGAGAGCAGCTCACCGAGCTCGGCGACGGTCTGCCGGGTCGGGTCGCCCGCGGGCACCATCACCCAGACGACCTTCGGCGACGGCAGCGCCTCGACCAGCTTCGCGAGCGACTCGACGTCGCTCACCTCGGGGTTGCGGTCGTAGCCGACCACGGTGTGACCATCGCGGCGCATGCGCTCGCGCATGTTCCCGCCCATTTTGCCGAGGCCGACGAGTCCGATGTCCATGAGGTGACACTAACGCCCAGACATCAGCTGAGCAGGCGACGCGGCATCAACAGGTAGCGGAAGGAGTCTGCGTCCCCGGCGTCGGTGCTCGAGATGACGACCGGCTTGCTGGCCTGGGTGAATGACAGGTCGATGTATTCGCCGTCGAGGGCGGTGAGGCCGTCGAGCAGGAACTGCGGGTTGAAGCCCGTGGTGAGGTCCTCGCCGGTGATCTCGGCCTCGATGACCTCGGTGGCCTGGGCCTCGTCGCCGGTCCCGGCGTCGAGCACGAGCTGGTTGTCACCGAACTTCAGCTGCACCGCGGTGTTGCGCTCCGCCACCAGGGCGACCCGCTTGACGGTCTCGACGAGCTCGTCCTTCTTGACCTTGGCGACCGTGAGGTGCTCGCTGGGGAACAGCGATCGCACCTTGGGGAACTCGCCGTCGAGCAACCTGGTCGTCGTACGGCGCACGCCACCGAGCCCCGAGCCCTCGAAGCCGATGAGACCCTCGCCGCCCGAGCCGGAGCTCAACGCGATGGTGACCTCGGCTCCGGAGGTCAGCGACTTGGCCGTCTCGCCCAGCACCTTGGCCGGCACCAGGGCGGCCACGGAGGCGTCGGGGGTCTGCGGGTTCCAGGTGAGCTCGCGGTGGGACAGCCGGAAGCGGTCGGTCGCGAGCAACGACATGGTCGAGCCCTCGATCTCGATCCTGACGCCGGTCAGGACCGGCAGCATGTCGTCGCGTCCGGCCGCGGTGACGGCCTGGGCGACGGCGTGGGCGAAGTCGTTGCTCGAGACGGTCCCCGTCGCGGCCGGCATCTGGGGAAGCTTGGGATAGTCGTCGACCGGCATGGTCTGCAGGCTGAAGCGGGCCGAGCCGCAGGTCAGCGAGACCCGGGGGCCGTCCAGCTGGATCTCGATCGGCTTGGCCGGGAGGCTGCGACAGATGTCGGCCAGCAGGCGGCCGCTCACCAGCGCGCTGCCCTCATCGCTCACGTCGGCGGTGAGGTCTGCCCGCGCCGAGGTCTCGTAGTCGAAGGTGGACAGCACCAGGCCAGAGTCGCTCGCCTCGATGAGCAGGCCCGCGAGGACCGGCGAGCTGGGACGAACCGGCAGGCTACGAGCAGCCCAGGCAACGGCGTCGGCGAAGACGTCGCGTTCGACGCGGAACTTCACGGCGGACTCCTCATAGGACGATCAGGGGCAGATCTGTGGGACGCGCACCAGGCGCTGGTGCCCGCGGATTGCGAATCCTGCCATGCGAACTACTCCGAGCGGCAGGTCTGTCCCCAGAGCGGGGCTCGTTCAAAGGTTTCTGACATTCGATCCGGCTAGAGGTTCGTAGTAGTCATAGCGTCGGTGGAAATTGTGGACAACTCCTCTTTGCGCAGGTGACGCGCCGCAATCGGACTGCACAGGGGGTGTGCACGAGCCTGTGCAACGACGGCGTCGTGTGTGCAGCCAGCCCGGGCGCGTGTCGCGACGTGGCGGTCCGTGCACACACCATGTGTACGACACGCTGCTCGGAACCACACGTCGTCCACAGATTTCGGCTCAGCCTTGACGCGCGTGCATCTTCACCCGGTTGGTGAGCTCGGAGACCTGGTTGAACACGGCGCGACGCTCGGCCAGCAGCTGGCGGATCTTGCGGTCGGCGTACATCACCGTCGTGTGGTCACGGTTGCCGAACTGCGCGCCGATCTTGGGCAGCGACAGCGCGGTGAGCTCGCGGCACAGGTACATGCCGATCTGGCGGGCCATCACGAGGTGCCGGCCGCGGCTGGGGCCGGTGAGGTCCTCGATCGAGACGCCGAAGTAGGCGGCGGTCTGCGCGATGATGAGGCCGGGAGTGATCTCGGGTTCCGCGCCCTCGGGGATCAGGTCGCGCAGCACGATCTCGGCCAGGCTCATGTCCACGTCCTGGCGGTTGAGGTTGGCGAAGGCCGTGACCCGGATCAGCGCCCCCTCGAGCTCACGGATGTTGGTCTGGATCTTGGAGGCGATGAACTCCAGCACGTCCGGTGGCGCGGTCAACCGGTCCATGGCCGCCTTCTTGCGCAGGATCGCGATCCGCGTCTCGAGCTCGGGTGGCTGGACGTCGGTGATCAACCCCCACTCGAAGCGGTTGCGCAACCTCTCCTCCAGCGCTTCGAGCTTCTTCGGTGCCTGGTCGGAGGTCAGCACGATCTGCTTGTTGGCGTTGTGGAGGGTGTTGAAGGTGTGGAAGAACTCCTCCTGCGTCTGCGTCTTTCCCTGCAGGAACTGGATGTCGTCGATCAGCAGCACGTCGACGTCGCGGTAGCGCCGCTTGAACCGGTCCTGCCGGTCGTCGCGCACCGCGTTGATGAACTCGTTGGTGAACTCTTCGCTGGAGACATAGCGGACCTTGGCATTGGTGTAGAGGCTGCGCACGTAGTGACCGATCGCGTGCAGCAGGTGCGTCTTGCCGAGTCCGGACTCCCCGTAGACCAGGAGCGGGTTGTAGGCCTTGCCGGGCGCCTCGGAGACCGCGACGGCCGCAGCGTGCGGGAAGCGGTTGGACGAGCCGATGACGAAGGTCTCGAAGGTGTACTTCGGGTTGAGCCGGGTCTCCAGCGCTGAGTGCGTGCGCCGGTCGCTGCTCGGGTCCGGGTCGGTCGGCCGGTCGTTGGCGGGTGCTGGCCCGGACACCGGGATCAGTCCCGACGGCGATCGCTGCTCGTCGCGCAGGGTATTTGTCGACATGTCATTAGATTGACTTGTCTCCTCATCGACATACGTCTGTGGTGAGGCGTCCTCCAGCGCCGGGTTGACGCTGACCGCCATCCGGATCTCCCGACCGAAGGCCTCGCTCAGCGCGTCCTCCAGCTGGGCGCGCAGCCGGCCCTCGAGCTGGCCCCGGGTGAAGTCGTTGGGCACGGCGATGATGGCCGTGCTCTCGTGCAGCGTGACCGGCTCGCTGGCACGCAGCCACGCTCGCTGGTGGGCTTGGAGGTCGTGGACGATCGCTCGCCATACGTCCCCGAGGTCGTTCTCCTGGTCGTCCACCGGCCTACCTTTCCTGCGTCTGGTTGTGCCGTGCACTGTCCACAGAGTTGTCCACAGTCTGTTAACCCCGGCCCGCGGACCGTGACCCAGGTCACTGTCGGCGCCGCCCAGAGGTGAGTCGAACAGTAAGGGCGCAGGTCAGAGCGCACATCATTGCCAAGGGAGCAGCGGTCGAGCACGACCAGGACGGACGGTCGAGGGACCCGATCGATCGGCCTCGGCCAGCGCAACCTAACAAGGGCAGAAACGCGGCGGCAAGCCTTCATCCACAGGCTGGCGGAGTGTGCCCCGGGGCGCACGAGTTTGACCATGTTTCACGCTCACGCGTACCGTTGGCCGGTCACTCCGTGTCGACGGGTGCCGCATGTCCACGACTCCGCAAACACCTGAGGTTTGCGCGCGTGGGTGGGCGGTGCCGGCCGAAGAGCCAGCTCGCCTTCGTCAGTGCACCTGCATTGTCTCCGGCGAGTGCACCAAGTCCCGCTGTGGAGTGGACAACGCCAAGAGAAACGTATCGGAGAAAACTCGTGAGCAAGCGCACCTACCAGCCGAACAACCGCCGTCGTCACAAGGTGCACGGTTTCCGTTTGCGCATGCGCACCCGCGCCGGCCGCTCGATCCTGTCGGCGCGCCGCCGCAAGGGCCGCGACAGCCTGGCCGTCTGACGACTGCGCCGGCGGCTACCACGCTCGTGCTGCCCGCTGCGCACCGACTCGTCAGCAGTGACGCCTTCCGCGTCACTGTCCGATCCGGTCGTCGCTGCGGGTCACGCACCCTCGTGGTCCACCTCGCCCTCCACTCGCCGGGTGACCCGGCGCAGGTGGGCTTCGTGGTGAGCAAGGCCGTCGGCAACGCCGTGGTCCGCAACCGCGTGAAGCGCCGACTCCGACACCTGACCCGGGAGCACCTGCCTGTCCTGGCGGGGTTGCCGGGTTCTGCCGTGCTCGTGGTGCGAGCGCTGCCTCCTTCGGCCATCGCCACCGGCGCGGAACTCGCCGCCGACCTGCGGCGTTGTCTGGTCAAGGTGACCTCCGAGGTGGCCTCGAAGGTGACCCCGTGAGATTCCTGCTGATCCAGTTCCTCAAGGCCTACCGCGCGCTGATCAGTCCGCTCTACGGCCAGGTCTGCCGGTATCACCCGTCCTGCTCGGCCTACGCACTCGAGGCCGTGACCGAGTACGGCGCGGTCCGGGGCTCCTGGCTCACTGCTCGCCGCCTCTCTCGGTGCCACCCGTGGGCGGCTGGCGGATACGACCCCGTTCCATCCCGCACCACGAGTGCGGGACCGACCCCGACCCAGGGAGCATGAGTGCTCAACTTCTTCGGCGAAATCGGCAGCTTCATCATGGCGCCGCTGTACTTCGTCATCTCCGCGGTGCTGGTGGGCTTCCACAAGGTCTTCGGCAACCTGTTCGGTGCGGAATCGGGCGTGGCGTGGGTGTTGTCGATCATCGGCCTGACGCTGGTGATCCGGATGGCGTTGATCCCGCTGTTCGTCAAGCAGATCAAGTCCAGCCGCAACATGCAGCTGATCCAGCCCAAGGTCAAGGAGCTGCAGAAGAAGTACGGCCATGACCGGGAGCGTCTCGCCCAGGAGACGATGAAGCTCTACAAGGAGACCGGCACCAACCCGTTCGCCTCGTGCCTGCCGATCATCTTGCAGATGCCGATCTTCCTGGCGCTCTTCCGCCTGATCGACCAAGCGGCGAAGAACCCGCATCAGCCCAAGGGCTTGATGACCGAGAAGCTGAACGTCCAGTTCGGCGACGCCATCTTCCTCGGAGCGAAGATCTCCGACACGTTCCTCAAGACCGACGACATGGGGGTGCGGGTCCTCGCCGCCATCCTCGTGCTCGGGATGACGGCCACTACGTTCTTGACGCAGCGGCAGCTGATGAGCAAGAACATGCCGGCCGATGCCCTGACCGGTCCCTATGCCCAGCAGCAGAAGATGCTGCTCTACGTCCTGCCCGTCGTCTTCGCCGTCGGCGGCATCGCCTTCCCGGTCGGTGTCCTGTTCTACTGGACCACCTCGAACCTGTGGACCATGGGTCAGCAGTTCTACGTCATCCGCAACAACCCGGCCCCCAACACCGAGGCGTTCAAGGCCAAGCAGGAGCGGGACAAGGCCAAGGCCGAGCGCAAGGGTCTGAGCATCGAGCCGAGCGGGTCCACGGCGGCCGTCGCCACGGAGGTCGAGGAACCGGCCGTGGCGCCGCGGACCCAGCCCAAGCGGCAGACGAAGGCACAGCGGCAGCAGAAGCGAAAGCCGCCGAGCAAGAAGTAGCTCTCCCCATATTTTCCCCGCGGTACAGCCGCGAATCCGCAGCAGACAGCAGGAGATGGCACGTGACTGAGTCCACCGACACCACGACCGAGCAGACCGAGGACGAGGGCGTGGCGCACGACCTCAACTCCACAGACGAGGCAACAGCGGGTGAGCAGCCGGGTCGCCCGTCCAAGGTCGAGCGCCTGGAGAACGAGGGTGACATCGCCGCCGACTACCTCGAGGAGCTCCTCGACATCGCGGACCTCGACGGCGACCTGGACATGGACGTCGAGGGCGACCGAGCGGCCGTCTCGATCGTCGGCGCCGACCTGTCCATGTTGGTGGGTGGGAAGGGAGAGGTCCTGGACGCTCTCCAGGAGCTCACGCGTCTGGCCGTCTTCCGTGAGACCGGCGAGCGCTCGCGCCTGATGCTCGACATCTCCGGCCACCGCGCCGAGCAGCGCACCCGTCTGGTGAAGCTGGCAGCGGAGAAGATCGCCCTGGTCCAGGAGTCGGGCGAGAGTGTCTCCCTGGAGCCGATGTCGTCGTTCGAGCGCAAGGTGGTGCACGACGCCGTCGCTGCCGCAGGCCTCACCTCGGAGTCCGAAGGCGCTGAGCCACGTCGTTACGTCGTCATCCTGCCGGGCTGACCCGGCGGGAATGTTTCACGTGAAACCGCGGCTGTGAGCGATCCGACCGAACCCACACCCCCCACGCCCGAGGCGGCGCGGGGGGTGTTCGGTTCTGCCCGTCTTCCGCTCGCCGAGGAGTACGCCGCCTTGCTGGCCCACGAGGGTGTCGTCCGGGGGCTGATCGGGCCGCGGGAGGCCCCGCGTCTGTGGGAGCGCCACCTGCTCAACTGCGCAGTGCTGGCCGAAGCCATCCCGGCCGACGCGTCTGTGTGCGACATCGGGTCGGGAGCGGGCTTGCCCGGTGTGGTGCTGGCGATCGTGCGGCCCGACCTGCAGATCACCCTGGTGGAGCCGTTGCTCCGTCGAACGACGTTCCTAGACGAGGCGGTGGCCCACCTCGGCTTGTCCAATGTGAGGGTGGTGCGCGGTCGGGCCGAGGACGTTCAGGAGCGCCACGGCTTCGACGTGGTGACCTCCCGCGCCGTTGCTCCGCTGGAGCGCCTCCTCCGCTGGTCGATGCCACTGGTGGCGCCTCATGGGGCGCTGGTGGCCATGAAGGGCTCGTCGGTGGCGGATGAGATCGTCGAATCCCGGACCACGCTGCGCGTGCTGGGGTGTGGCGAACCCGAGATCCTCGTCCTGGGCCAGGACGCCCTGGTGCACAGCACGCATGCGCTGCGGGTGGCTTGGGCGGACCCCTCGCGGGTAGGTTTGCGCCCCTCTCGTGCGTCGCATCCCTCCCGAAACCGCCGACGATGATTTCCCACCGCTCGATCGAAAGGTCCTAGTTGTGACCGAGGAATCCATGCGTTCCGACGGAACTGCCGGGCCAGCGCGTCTCCCCGAGTTTTCCACCGACGTCGCAGGCGACGGTGAGCGTGCGTCTCCACAGAAGAGTGACGTTCATCCACAGGTTGAGGGTCAGCTCGTTTCACGTGAAACAGGGACAACGGCCGATGTTTCACGTGAAACATCGTCCTTCACAGTCCGCACCGCGGCACAGATCGCTGAGTTCGGAGCGGCCGGCTTCGACGACGAGACCACCCCGATGGCCCACGCCGCCGAGCACTCGGTGCTGGCACGCACCGGCGCGCTCCACCGAGGTCGCGAGGCGCCCCGCCCGGACAACACTCGCGTGCTTGTGGTGGCGAACCAGAAGGGCGGTGTCGGCAAGACGACATCGACGGTCAATGTCGCGGCGGCCCTGGCACAGCTCGGGCTGCGTGTGCTGGTCATCGATCTCGACCCCCAAGGCAACGCGTCCACCGCCCTGGGCGTCGCACACCACCGAGGAGTCCCGTCGACCTACGACATGTTGGTGGAGGGAGAACCTCTTGCTGATGTGATGACGACGAGCGACGAGGTGCCCGGACTGTGGGTAGTCCCGGCGACGATCGACCTTGCCGGCGCCGAGATCGAGCTGGTGAGCGTGGTCGCACGCGAGAGCCGCCTCCAGCGCGCGCTGGCGGCGAACGGTCGGATCGGATCCGCAGTCGAGGCTGGAGACGAACGCTTCGACTACGTCCTCATCGACTGCCCGCCCTCGTTGGGACTGCTGACCTTGAACGCCCTCGTCGCCGGCCGAGAAATGTTCATTCCGATCCAGGCCGAGTACTACGCCTTGGAAGGGCTGGGCCAGCTGCTCGAGACCGTCGCCATGGTCCGCAAGCACCTCAATCCGGACCTCGTCGTCAGCACCATCTTGTTGACGATGTACGACGCCCGCACTCGACTGGCTGCGGCCGTCGCAGCCGAGGTGCGCGAGCACTTCGGCCCCGAGGTGCTCAAGACCGCGGTACCCCGCTCGGTGCGGGTCTCCGAGGCACCGTCCTACGGACAGACGGTCATGACCTACGATCCGGCTTCTGCCGGAGCGCTCAGCTATCTCGAGGCAGCCCGAGAGATCGCTACCAAGGGAGCACCGAGATGAACAATGCCAAGCCGCCACGTCGAGGCCTTGGGCGGGGACTCGGCTCGCTCATCCCCACTTCACCTCCGGAGGCGGCCGAGGCTGGAGGGCAAGGGCTGGCGCCGGCCGGCCGCCCCGACCAGTCGGCGCTGGGATCGGCTCCTTCGTCAGCGACGACGGACGTCGCCGGCAGCGCGGACTCGCCGGCAGCTGTCTCGGGCGCGTACTTCGCCGAGCTCCCGATCGACCAGGTGCGGCCGAACGCCCGTCAGCCGCGGCAGGTGTTCGAGGAGGAGGCGCTGGCCGAGCTCGTCCACTCCATCACCGAGGTGGGCCTGCTCCAGCCGGTGGTCGTCCGCAGGACGGGGCCGGACGAGTTCGAGCTGATCATGGGGGAGCGTCGGTGGCGCGCCTCCCAGCAGGCGGGACTCAGCACCATCCCGGCCATCGTCCGCGAGACCGACGACAACGACATGCTGCGCGACGCGCTGCTGGAGAACCTGCACCGCTCGCAGCTCAACCCCCTCGAGGAGGCGGCCGCCTACGGGCAGCTCCTCGAGGACTTCGGGTGTACGCACGACGAGCTGTCCCAGCGCATCGGCCGCTCACGACCCCAGATCAGCAACACCCTGCGACTGTTGAAGCTGTCGCCAGCTGTCCAGCGGCGGGTTGCGGCGGGAGTGCTGTCCGCCGGGCACGCACGCGCTCTTCTTACGATCGACGACGCGGATCTCCAGGACCGTCTGGCCGCGCGCGTGACGGCTGAGGGCATCAGCGTCCGCGGTCTCGAGGAGATCGTGTCGCTGGGTCCGGGGCAGACCTCTTCCACCCGGGCGCAGCGCAACCGACCCACCGCCCCCGGACTGGCGGATCTTGCCGAGCGGCTCTCCGATCGCTTCGAGACCCGCGTCAAGGTCGACCTGGGGAAGGCCAAGGGCAAGATCACTGTCGAGTTCGCCTCCCTCGATGACCTGCGCCGCATCGTGGAGATGATGGACCCGCGCAACCGGACCGACCGTCCCGTCTGATCCCGGACCGAAGGGGACCGATGGTGCCCCGTCACGCCCGGTCAGGGCCGCGTCGCCCCCTCAGGGCCCGCCGGCCCACAGCACAGGACGTCACGGCACCGACATCGACATCGACAAAGCGATCTGTTGTTTTGTCGACAAAGCAACACAGCGATACGTCAACTGGTCAGCTCCGCTTGGCAGCCCGTCGTTGCGCTCGGGCGCGCTTCTCGGCCATGTCGAGCGCTGCCGCCTCGGCCGGCGTGGGCGCCGTACCGCCCAGACGTGCCGGCACCCACCAGCTCCCCGGCGGTTGCTCCTCGGCCGGGTAGGCGGCGATCGTCTCGTCGAGCATCTGCGACATCCGCGCGTGCAGCTCTGCCGTCTCTGCCACCGCGTTGTCGCCGGTGGGGTGGAGCGGCTCGCCCACCGTGATCGAGATCGTCTTGCCGCGCGAGAAGTCGCGGTCGTGGTCCTTGGTCATCATCCGTTGGGTGCCCCACATGATCACCGGCACCAGCGGCACCCCGGCCGCGGCGGCGATCCGCACGGTGCCGGTCTTGAAGTCCTTGAGCTCCATCGACCGGGAGATGGTCGCCTCGGGGAAGATCCCGACGGCCTCGCCGGACTCGAGGTGGTGCAAGGCGGTGGCCAGGGACTGCTCACCCGAGGCCCGGTCGACCTCGATGTGGTGCAGCGAGCGCATCAGCGGCCCCGCGAGCGGGTGGTCGAAGATCTCCCTCTTCGCCATGAACCGCACCAGGCGACCTGACGGGTTGGCGGCCAGCCCGCCGTACACGAAGTCGACGTAGCTGATGTGGTTGTACGCCAGCAGGACCCCACCGGACTCGGGCACGTGCTTGGTGCCGGTCAGCTGGAACCGCTGCCCGAGCAGCCGGAAGCCTGCCTTCGCGGCGACGATGATCGGAGGGTAGGTGAGATCACGCATGTCGGGGAGCCTAGGCGCCCCCGGGGCCCGCTGCGAGAGCGGTCTCGGACGAGCGGGCTACCGCCGCGTCGCGAGGAAGTCACCGATGCGATCGATGGCCTCCTCGAGCACAGCAGCCTCCGGGAGCGTCACCAGGCGGAAGTGGTCGGGCTCGAACCAGTTGAACCCGGTGCCGTGGGTGACCAGGATCTTCTTGGCGCGCAACAGGTCGATGACGAACTGCTGGTCGTCGTCGATGGGATAGACGTCCGGATCGAGGCGCGGGAAGCAGTAGAGCGCGCCCCGGGGCGTCACGTTGGAGACGCCGGGGATCTCGTTGAGCAACCGGTCGGCCAGCATCGACTGCTCGTAGAAGCGCCCGCCCGGCCCGATGAGTTCCTCGACCGACTGGTAGCCGCCCAGGGCGGTCTGGATCGCGTGCTGAGCGGGCACATTGGCGCACATGCGCATGTTGGCGACCAGCGTCAGGCCCTCGAGGAAGTCGCGGGCGATCTCCTTGGGGCCCGAGATCATCAGCCAGCCGGCCCGGTAGCCGCAGACGCGGTAGGCCTTGGAGAGCCCGCTGAAGGTCAGGCACAGCACGTCGCTGCCCGCGAAGGTGGCCGCGTGGTGGTGCTGGGCGTCCTCGAACAGGATCTTCTCGTAGATCTCGTCGGCGAAGACCACCAGCTGGTGCCGGCGCGCGATGTCGATCAGGGTCCTGACGACGTCGGCGCTGTAGACGGCGCCGGTGGGGTTGTTCGGGTTGATGATCACGAGGCCGTGGGTGTTCTCGGTGATCTTGGCCTCGATGTCTGCGAGGTCGGGGGACCAGCCGTTCTCCTCGTCGCAGCGGTAGTGCACCGCCGTACCTCCCGAGAGCGTGATCGCGCCCGTCCAGAGCGGGTAGTCGGGGGCGGGCACCAGGATCTCGTTGCCGTCGTCGACGAAGGCCTGCAGCACCATCGAGATGAGCTCGGAGACGCCGTTGCCGATGAAGACGTCCTCGACGCTGACCTCGCGCAGCCCGTGCGACTGGTAGTAGTTCATCACCGCGGTCCGGGCGGAGTAGATGCCCTGGGAGTCGCTGTAGCCCTGCGAGTCAGGCAGGTGGTGGATGATGTCGGCGAGGATCGCCTCGGGCGCCTCGAAGCCGAACGGCGCCGTGTTGCCGATGTTGAGCTTCAGGATGCGGTGGCCCTCGGCCTCGAGACGCTGTGCCTCGACCAGGATCGGGCCGCGGACGTCGTAGCGAACTCCCTGGAGCTTCTTGCTCTGCCGGATCTGGCGCATGGTGCATCCTCTCAGGCTAGGCGCGGGCCTAGCATGGGGACATGACGCGGCGGACAGCCCCGCTCACGCTCGACCACCTGGCGCAGGTGCACGAGCCGTGCCGCTCCTGCCTGTTCTGGTCGACCGACCCAGTCAGTCGCTCCCGTCTCGCCGTGGGCGAGGAGACCGAGGTCCGCGAGGCCTGGCTCTCGTGGGTGCTCCGCGAGTGGGGGTCGTGCGGCCGCGTCGCCCTCGTCGACGGCGAGGTCGTGGGGCACGCGATCTATGCCCCGCCGGTCTTCCTGCCGGGCTCGGCGGGCATCCCCACCTCGCCACCGTCCCCCGACGCCGTGCTGCTGACGACGGTGTACGTCGAGCCGTCGGCCCGCGGCGGCGGCATCGGCCGTCTCCTCGTGCAGGGGATGGCCCGCGACCTCGTCCAGCGCGAGGTGGTCGCCGTGGAGGCCTTCGGTGACACTCGTGGCCGGTCGAGAGGGTGTGTGATCCCGGCCGAGTTCCTGGGCCGGGTTGGCTTCAAGACCCAGCGAGCCCACACGACCACACCGCGCATGCGGATGGACCTGCGCTCGGCCGTCTCGTGGAAGTCCGAACTCGAGGCCACGCTGGAACGGCTCTGGGGCGTCGTACGCCCGGCACCCGAGCCGGCGCCGAAGGCGTCGCACCGCACCCGCGGCTGAACCCTGGCCCGAGACGCACGAACGCCCCGCTCCGCCGTGCGGACCGGGGCGCTCGTGGGTGCGGGCTCAGATGAAGTCGGCGAGCTCCTTGAGCAGCGCGGCCTTCGGCTTGGCGCCGACGATCGACTTCACGACCTCGCCGCCCTGGTAGACGTTGATCGTCGGGATGCCCGTGACGCGGTAGGAGGCCGGCGTCACCGGGTTTTCGTCGACGTTCATCTTCAAGAACGTGATCTTCTCGCCGTGCTCGGTGTTGATCTCGTCGAGGATTGGGGCGACCTGGCGACACGGGCCGCACCATTCGGCCCAGAAGTCGACGAGGACGGGCTTGTCGGACTTGAGGACCTGCGCCTCGAACTCGGCGTCGGTGACTGCGGAGATGTTGCCCACGGGATGCCTTTCGTTGATCGGATGACGTCTGCGAAGAACTCAACACCACCCCACCGACGGATGTTCCCCTCAGGACCGTGTCGGCGGGGCGGCTCTCAGCCCGAGACCGCTGTGGTCGCGGTGATGATCTCCTCGGTCTCGCGCTCCGAGGCGTCGACCAGGGCGGCGTGGTCGAGGGCGGCGATGTAGCGCTCCGCGTCGAGCGCGGCCGCGCAGCCGGTGCCGGCAGCGGTGATGGCCTGGCGGTAGATGTGGTCGACGAGGTCGCCCGCGGCGAAGACACCGGGCAGGTTGGTCGCGGTCGAGGGGTGGTCGACCAGCACGTAGCCGTCGTCGTCGAGGTCGACCTGACCGGTCAGCAGCTCAGATCGTGGGTCGTGGCCGATCGCGATGAACAGGCCGGTGACGTCGAGCTGGCGCTCCTCGCCGGTGACCGTGTCACGCAGCGTGAGCGACTCGAGGCGGTCGTCGCCGTTGATGGTGGCGATCTCGGAGTTCCAGACCATCTCCAGCTTGGGGTCCGCGAACGCCCGCTCCTGCATGATCTTGGAGGCGCGCAGCTCGTCGCGTCGGTGGATCAGGTAGACCTTGGAGCCGAAGCGGGTCAGGAAGGTCGCCTCCTCGACGGCCGAGTCACCGCCGCCGATGACGGCGATGGCCTGCTCGCGGAAGAAGAACCCGTCACACGTCGCACACCAGGACACACCGCGGCCCGACAGCTCCTCCTCGCGCGGCAGGCCGAGCTTGCGGTAGCCCGATCCCGTCGCGAGGATCACGGAGCGGGCCTGGTAGGTGTCGGTAGCCGTCTTGACGACCTTGATGTCACCGGTGAGGTCGACCTCGACGATGTCGTCGGCCACCAACTCGGCTCCGAAGCGCTCCGCCTGGGCGCGCATCTCGTCCATCAGGGCCGGGCCCATGATGCCGTCGCGGAAGCCGGGGAAGTTCTCCACCTCGGTGGTGGTCATCAGGGCGCCGCCGGCAGTCACCGACCCCTCGAAGACGAGTGGGTTGAGCGCGGCCCGCGCAGCGTAGACAGCTGCGGTGTAGCCCGAGGGTCCCGAACCGATGATGATGACGTTGCGAACTTCGGACATGGCGGGTCAGGGCTCCTGTGGGTCGGGTGGCGGCGTACGCACTGTGCAACCGATCGTAGGCGCCTGGTGTTCCATCAAGGACAGCAGCGTGGCCGCCTTGCGGGCGTCAACGGGCCTTGATCTCCACCGACTCCACGGGGTCGGCCTCGCCGCACAGGAAGAGGTCCACCTGCTGCCTGCCTGCGGCGGGCTCGCGGTAGACCAGGACGCCCGCCGTCCCGTCGTAGGTGACTGCGACGTGGTCCTCGGACTCCTCGCGGTCGACGAGGCACTCAGGGCTGGCGGCATAGGAGGCGGTGAAGGCCGCTCGGGGCCGCAGTGCCCGCACCTGCCGCCGGAGCGGCGCCGTTGAGACGAGGACGGCCAGGTCGCTGTCGGCGGTGAAGCTGGGGGCCTTCTCCCGAATGTCTCGCTGCGTCTGCAGGTCTTCGGTCGGAGCCTCCTGCTCGTTGGCTCCGAAGGCGCCGTCGGACTCCGCACCACCCGCGGCCGTCGTGTCCTCCATCAACGCAGAGTCTGAACCCGCCGACGAGTCACTCGACTCGTTGCCGGTGGGCAGGACCTGCGTGACCCCCACGCCGAGCACCACGACGGCCGCGGCCGCGAGGAGGGCGGAGGACGCGCGACGGCGCCGGCGGGAGGCAAGAGTCACCACCGGCGCGTGCACCTCGCGACGCTCAGCGGCGAGCTCGGCCAGGACCTCGTCGAGGCGCGCGACGACCTCGGGCGGGGTGGGCCCGGTGTGTCTCGCGGAGGCGAGAAGTGCACGCACGGACTCATCCTCGTCGGGAGTCAGGTCGGAGTCAGACATCGGGCACCTCCTTCGGCGGCCGGGATGGAACGTGGGAGAGGGGGAGAGACACGGACACGGGGCAGCGGTCGTGGTTACAGGTTGGTGGGCGGGGAACCGCGTGGCCGGCCCGTGATTGGGACGTCCGCGGCGACCGGTGGGTTCCCCGAGGAGACATCGTCGGGCGGCTCGGTCAAGCGCGGCGCGAGCAGGCCGAGCAGGGGGGCCAGCTTGGCGCGTCCCCGGAAGCAGCGGGACTTCACGGTTCCCTCGGCAACGCCCAGCATCGCCGCCGCCTCGGCGACGGGATAGCCCTCCATGTCGACGAGGACCAGGGCGGCGCGCTGGTCGGGGGCGAGGGTCCGCAGCGCTTCGAGCACCAGCCGCCGGCGCTCGTCGGCCACTGCCAGCTCCGCAGGGTCGAGCTCGGCATCGGTGGAGCTGACCAGCGAGCCGCGGTCCGCGCGCTCCTCGAGGTCGTCGGGCAACGCCTCGGCGCGGCGGACCGTCATCGCCCGCAGGCGGTCGAGGCAGGCGTTGACCACCACTCGGTGCAGCCAGGTGGTCACTGCGGCGTCGCCGCGGAACGACCCCGCGCGGCGGAAGGCGGCGATCATCGCCTCCTGCAGTCCGTCTGCGGCGTCCTCGGGGTTGCCCATCGTGCGCACGGCGACCGCCCACAGCCGGTCGCGGTGTCGGGCGAAGAGCTCCCCGAAGGCGTCTGGGTCGCCCTGGACATGCCGGGCGAGGAGCTCGGCGTCGGAGGCGCCTGTCGGTGCGGCGTCGGAGGCGCTCGTCATCCCAGGACCGCCACTTCGGCGATCGCGCCGCGGAACTCCCCCTCGATCGGCGGGATCGAGGTCAACCAGGCAATGACGTAGCGACCGGAGACGGCTTCGTCGAGGCTGATGGTGAGACCCCCGTTGCCGGACTCGGTGCCGACGGGCGTGAGCTCGGCGACGCCGGTGGGCTCCTCGTCGGTGACGTAGACCGAGAGGGTGGTGGGACCCCCGAGAGTGGCAACGTCGATCTCGCGCACGTCCCGGGTCGACCCTAGATCGACGAGCAGACCGACGCCGTCCTTGAGGCCCCCCGGTCCGAAGTTCTGCTTGTAGGTGGCGGTCTGCCAGGACGTCGCCGGGTCGCCGTCCAGCGCCAGGGGGACGAGCTCGGGGTTTTCCTCGCGCGGCTCCGCTCCCTGGGGGTCGAAGTCGATGGCCGTGAGCTCGGTGAACGGCGTCGGGTCCACCACCGTCGGCTCGGCCGAGGCGGGAGGCTCGTCGTCGGGCTGGTCGCCGCTGCCGAGACCGAGCTGGTAGGCCGCGACGCCTGCCACGAGCAGGAGTACCCCGATGGCCACCGACATGGCCAGCCGGAACCAGCTGCGTCCCGGTACGACGTGGTCGCTGTTGTCGCCGGTCGTGGCCGGGACCCCGCCACCCATGCCGGTGCCGGTCTCCCAGGGCCAGTAGTCCGGCGGCGGCGAGGCCGTGGCGCCGGGTCGCGGTCGGCGTACGGGCTGACCGTCGGCCGGCTCCGGTGCGAACAGTGGCTTCGCCTGCGTCTCCTCGTGGGGCGGCGGCGGGGCCGGGGCGGTGCTGCGCGCCTGGATCCAGCCGACGTCGTTGTTCTCGTCGAAGACCGGGATCCCAGCCTGAGTGGGCATGTCGCTCACGTGCGGGGGCGGCTCGGGTGTGGCGCGCGGCTCGGGCTCCGCCGGGGAGTCCTGCGTGGGCACCACCTGGGTCGCCGTGTCCGGCAGGGGCACGACCTGGGTCGTCGAGTCGGGCGACGGCTCCACCTGCGGGACTGCGAGCGTCGGGGACGGCGGTTGCGGTGACGACGCGTCGACCGCCCAGGGAGCGGGGGCAACGGTCACGGCATGGTGATCGAGCCACGACTCCGCGCTGTCCAGACCCGCAGGGTCACCGACGAACTCGCGCAGCGCCTCGGCCACTCCAGTCATCGTCGTGAGGTCGAACGCCGACCGGTGGTGGCCGCCGTCCGCGTTGATCACCTGGTCGCACAGGTCGTCGAGCTGCCGGGGGATGCCGGCGCGCACCCGTCGGGGCCGAAGGACCTGCCCGTGCTCCGTCGGCGCCGCGACCAGGTGGGAGGACGACACGCCGGCCCACTTGCCGGTCAGGGCGGCGTAGAGGACCCCGGCGGTGTCCACGAGGTCGGCGGACTGTCGGCCGGCCGGGAGGCCGTGGAGTGCCGCGTCGACGGCGAAGCCGATGATCCGGACCTGTCCGTTGAGGTCGATCAGGACGTTCTCCGGCACCATCCGGCCGTGGTGGAGCCCGGCCTCGTGGGCCCGCGCCAGGCTGTCAGCGAGCTCGGAGGTGACCCAGGCCGCGCGTCGGGGCTGCAGGGGTCCGTTGGTGGCCAGCATGTTGTCGAGCGAGGTCCCCTGCCCCCACTCGTTGACGACATAGCAGCACTCGTCGGCCTCGTCGGCGTCGAGCACGCGCAGCAGCCGCCGGTCGTGGTAGGGCGCCGTCCGTCGGGCGGCCTCCATCAGACCCTCGGCCCGCTCGTCGGTCCTGGCGATGAGGTGTACGGCGACCGGCCGGTGCAGCACCAGGTCGTGGGCCAGCCAGAAGCGCCCGCCGGCGCTCTCGGTGAGCAGGTCATCGAGGCGGTAGCGGCCGGCGAGCTGGTCGCCGGCGTGGATGGAGTCAGGCACCGCGAACCTCCCTCTCCCCGGTCGGGTCGGCGCTGGTCGGACTCATCCTAGGACTCGCCGACGCCGCAGGCGGGACGTGGCTGCGTGGGTCAGGGACGTGACCTCCCGGATCCGCAGAGCGCGAGCGAGCACGAGCACCACGACCAGTCCGACCGCTCCGGCCAGACCGCCCCGGCCCGCCGAGACGAGTGGATGCGGATCGTCGGCGCGAGGACCGAGCAGCTCGCTCACGCCGGCCTTCACCAGCCACGCTGCCAGACCGGCAACGGCCACGACAACGAGCATCCGGACCAGGAACCGGACGAGCCTGGGCGTCTGCAGGTCACCGAGCACGCCGCTCAGCACGGTGTAGCTGATGACCGAGCCCACGGCGTACGCCCCGAGGTAGGCAAGCGCCAGAGCAGGCGCGGTCCGGACGGCACTCACCTGGTGGACCAGGACGATCGCCAGGACGATGTTGGTGGCCGAGATCGCACACTGGATGAAGAAGACCCGACGGGTCTGCTCGAGGGCGTAGAACCCGCGCAGCATCAAGTAGTGGACGGTGAAGAAGACCAGGCCGGGGGCGAAGAACGTCAGCGTCGGCCCGATCCGGGCCGCCTGGTGATCCTTCCCCCAGCCGAACAGCACGTTGGCGACGTCGTAGGACAGCACCCCCAGGAGTGCCGCGAAGGGCAGCATCACCGACAGCGTGGTGCGCAGCGTCGAGCCGACCGATGCTCCCATCTCGCGCAGCCTGTTCTCCGCTGCATGGGCGGAGATCGTGGGCAGGATGGCTGTCGCCAGGGAGACGGTGACGATCGAGTGCGGCACCATCAGGATCAGGAACGCCATGGAGTAGACCGCGTACCCGGTCCCACTCGGATCTCTGACGGGACCGCTGGAGGCCAGGTTGACGACGACGACGTACGCGAGCTGGTTGACCACGACGAAGAGCACGGTCCACATGCCGAGCGAGAGGGTCCGGGTCAGACCCGCGTCCCGGAAGTCGAAGCGCGGGCGATAGCCGAAGCCGGCAGCCTTGAGGTAGGGCAGCAGGATCAGCAGCTGGAGCGCGATCCCCAGCGTCGAACCCACGCCCAGCAACAGCTCCTGGCCGCTGGCGAAGGCCTCCTGCTGCTCGGCCTCGCCGGCTCGGCCGTAGAGCAGGAGGTAGGCGGCGAGCATGAGCACCGCGACCACGTTGTTGGCGATGGGCGCCCACATCATCGGCCCGAACTTGCCGCGCGCGTTGAGGATCTGGCCGACGAGCACGAACATGCCGTAGAAGAAGACCTGCGGCAGGCACAACCTCGTGAGGTCGATGACGGACTGCAGGTGCGCGGCGTGATCCGGGTCGTCGTACTCGCTGCTGAGGAAGAGCCGGATCACCAGCGGAGTGACGACGATCAGCACCACCGTGACCGCCCCGAGGAACAGTCCGGCCAACGTGATCACCCGGTTGGCGTAGGCGTCCCCGCCGTCGAGGTCGGACTTCTGGGAGCGCACCAGCTGCGGGACCAGCACGGCGTTGAAGACGCCGCCCGCGACGAGGATGTAGATCATGTTGGGCAACGTGTTGGCGATGGTGAAGAGCTCACCCTGGAGTGCCGTCCCGAGCGCCGCGACCAGCAGGGCGCCACGCAGGAAGCCGCTGAGCCGCGAGAACGCGGTGCCCACAGCCATGACGGCGCTCGAGGCGATGACCTTCTGGTCGCTCATGCGGAAGCTTCGAGTGCGGTTGCTCCGGGCGGGCTGGTGCGCCGGGCTCTCAGACGTCTGACCAGACGCAGGGCGATCGTGCCGAACAAAAGCAGTGCACCGCCCGCCAGGATGAGCCAGATCAGGCCGCTGACCTGGGCAGCGCGGACCTGCAGGCTGGTGGAGGCCCCGATCGGCTGGCCGCTGGCGTCGGTGATGAACAGCGTCACCTGGTGGATGCCCGGCCGGCTGGCGTTGACCCGGGGCAGGATCCGCTTGCGTGCCTTGGCGCCGAGCTCGAACACGCCCTGGTCCTCCAGCTCGAGGGTGCCTGCCGATCGGGCGTCCACCC
>NZ_JAOPXV010000072.1 GCF_025964975.1 Nocardioides sp. | reverse complement strand
TGGAACGAGTAGACGCTCGAGGCGCTCAGCACCATGATCAGGCCGATCGTAAGCAGCAGCGCGGACGCTCCGACCAGCAAGTAGTAGGAGGACAGCGGCCGGTCGAGGGCATCGCGCAGCGCGGTCCAGCCGCCCCGGATCGACGAGCCGAACGGACGGCGGGCGGACTCCGCGGGCTGGGTCGGGGCCTCGGGCGTGGTGGTCGCCATCGAAGTCCCTCCCTGGTCAGTCGTCGGTCACGTGCTGGGTCCGGCCAGCCGCTGGTGCACCGCGGCGGCGAACTCGTCACCTCGGGCGCCGTAGTTGGCGAACATGTCCATGGACGCGCATCCCGGCGCCAGCAGCACGGTGTCTCCCGTCCGGGCGAGACGTGCGGCCGCGTCGACAACACGTGCCATCGCCGGTCCAGTCTCGCTGTCACCGATGTCGATGACGGGCACATCCGGCGCGTGTCGCGAAAGGGCCTCGGCGATGACCTGTCGGTCACGCCCGAGCAGGACGACGCCGCGGAGCCGCCCGCTGATGGCCTGCACGAGGTCGTCGAAGCGCGCCCCCTTGGCGAGCCCGCCCGCCACCCAGACCACCGACTCGAAGGCCTGCAACGAGCTCATCGCCGCGTGCGGGTTGGTGGCCTTGCTGTCGTCGACCCAGGTGATCTCGTCCGCCCGGGCCACCTGGGCGATCCGGTGTCCGTCGGGGGTGAAGGCCCGCAGTCCCTCTCGAACGGCCTCCTGCGAGACGCCGTGCGACCGGGCCAGGGCGGCGGCGGCCAGCGCGTTGGCCACCAGGTGCGGCGGCGGCGAGTCTCCGTGATGGAGGTCGGCCAGCGTGCACAGCTCGGCCGCGCTGCCGGACCGCTCCTCGATGAACGCCCGGTCGGCGAGGATGTCCTCGACGAGGCCGATCATGCCGATGCCGGGCATCCCGAGGGTGAAGCCGATCGCCCGCGCGCCCTCGATGACGTCAGCCTGCTCCACCATCCGCTGGGTCTCCGGGTCGGCCACGTTGTAGACACACGACCGCTGGACGCGCTCGTAGATCCGTCCCTTGTCCGCCGCGTAGCGCGCCATCCGCTCGGGGAACTGCTCGGGGCCGTCGTACCAGTCGAGGTGGTCCTCCGCGACGTTGAGCACCGCGGCCGCCTCGGCGCTCATCGAGTGGGTGTAGTGGAGCTGGAAGCTCGAGAGCTCGACCGCGAAGACGTCGTACGGCGTGGGGTCCATCACCGCCTCTACGATCGGTCGGCCCACGTTGCCGACCGCCGCGCTCCGGAGCCCGGCCGCCTTCAGGATCGAGTCGAGCATCTGCACCGTGGTGGTCTTGCCGTTGGTGCCGGTGACTGCGAGCCAGGGCGCGGCATGGTCGGGGTCGCGGAGCCGCCAGGCCAGCTCGACCTCGCCCCAGACGGGGACACCGCGGGCGGCCGCCTGGGCCAGCAACGGCGCCGAGGGCTTCCACCCTGGTGAGGTGACAACGAGGTCCACGTCGTCGGGCAACGTGTCGGTGGCGCCGCTCTCCAGCCGGATCGTGGCGCCGAGGGTCTCGAGGAGGGTGGCCTTCTCCGCCTTCTCGTCCGAGCTCGTCTCGTCGAGGGCGGTGACGTCTGCGCCGAGGAACAGGAGGTTGTCGGCCGCCGCGAAGCCGGAGACGCCGAAGCCGGCCACGACAGCGCGGACCCCGTCCCAGGAGTCGCGCCTGCCCAGGGCGTCGAGGTTGGGGCTCGTCATCCGGGGTCCCCGCGGCGTTGTTCGTCGGAGGAGCGCAGCGGAGGAGACGCAGAACGTCGTAGGGTGATCATCCGATGCCGGCCACCCATTCGGCGTAGAAGATGCCCAGGCCGGTCGCCACGCACAGCCCGGTGATGATCCAGAAGCGGATGACGATGGTGACCTCCTCCCAGCCGAGGTTCTCGAAGTGGTGCTGGAGGGGGGCGATGCGGAAGACCCGGTGGCCGGCCTTGACCCGGAACACCGAACGGAACATGCCGCTGGCCCGGCTGAGCTTGAAGACCGACACCTGGATCATCACCGACAACGTGATGACGACGAACAGCCCGCCGATGACGAGCAGCAGCAGCTCGGTGCGGGTCATGATCGCGAAGCCGGCCATCGCCCCGCCCAGGGCCAGCGAGCCGGTGTCGCCCATGAAGATCTGCGCGGGCGAGGCGTTCCACCACAGGAAGCCGAAGCACGCGCCGGTGATCGCCGCTGCTACGACCGCGAGGTCGAGGGGGTCGCGCACCTCGTAGCAGGAGCCCCCCGGTTGCAGGCTGCAGGACTGGCTGTTCTGCCAGATGTTGACGAGCGTGTATGCCCCGAACACCATCACGCACGCGCCGGTGGCGAGGCCGTCGAGTCCGTCGGCGAGGTTGACCGCGTTGCTGGTCCCCGTGACGATCAGCCAGATCAGCAGCACGACCAGCACGGTGGGCAGCGCCCACGAGTCGAAGTCGCGGATGAAGGACAGGTTGTGCGAGGCCGGCGTCTTGCCCCGGTCGTCGGCGAGTGCGGGTGAGAGCGCGAGGATCGCGAAGACGACCGCAATGAGTGTCTGGCCGATGATCTTGGCCCGGCTGCGCAGACCGAGGCTGCGTTGCCGACTGATCTTGATGAAGTCGTCGAGGAAGCCCACGGTGCCCAACCCGACGAACAGGAAGATCAGCAGCATGGCTGAGGCCGAGGGCAGCTGCCCGGTGATCAGTTTGGCGGCGAAGTAGCCCAGCACCGAGGCCAGGATGATGACGAGCCCGCCCATGGTGGGGGTGCCGCGCTTCGTGTGGTGGGTCGTAGGGCCGTCATCACGGATCTCCTGGCCATAGCCCCGGCGCGCGAGCACGTTGATGGCGTAACGGGTGCCGATCAGCGAGATCAGCAAGGACAACCCCCCGCCGAACAGGATCGCTCTCACGGGGTGCTGCTCCCTTCTCCGGGTGTCTCGGACGAGCTGGTGTCGGTGAGGGCCAGCGCGAGTACTTCCAGTGCCGCCCCTCGCGATGCCTTCACCAGGACGACATCTGCAGCCGAGACATTCTCTCGTAGCCACACCAGTGCCTCGTCACGCCCCACCGTGACAATCGCCTCACCGTGCCATGCGCCGTGCTCGGAAGCGGCGGCGGCCATGTGGGCGGCCATCGTCCCGACGGTGACGAGCACGTCGACCTGGGCACCGGCGGCCTTGAGCCCGACCTGCCGGTGCGCAGCGACCGTGCCCTCTCCGAGCTCCAGCATCTCGCCGAGCACGGCAATGGTCCGTCGACCGGTCCTGGCGGCGATGCCCTGCAGGACGTCCAGCGCCGCGCCCATCGACTCGGGGTTGGCGTTGTAGGCGTCGTTGACGATGACGGTCCCGTCGGCGCGCTCGTGCAGCTCCATGCGCCAGCGCGACGGCGGCTGGGCGTCCGTCAGTCCGTCAGCGACCGCGTCCAGGTCCAGGCCCGCCGCCAGTGCCATCCCAGCCGCGGCGAGGGCGTTCTCGACCTGGTGCAAGCCAAGCTCGGGGAGGTGGACCGTCGCCCCGCTCCCCCGCCACTGGAGGTCGAAGGAGGGACGGCCCAGGTCGTCGGTGGAGACCTCGGTCGCGCGCACGGTGCCGCCGTCGCCGAAGGTGATCACGCGGCCGGCTGCACGTGCAGCCATCGGAGCCACGAGCGGGTCGGCGGCGTTGAGCACCGCGGTGCCCTCAGCGGTCAGCGAGTCGACGATCTCGCCCTTCCCCTGGGCGATCGCCTCCCGGCTGCCGAACTCACCGATGTGCGCTGTGCCGACATTGAGGACCGCCGCGATGTCCGGCGGCGCGATCCCGCAGAGGTAGGCGATGTTGCCCACGTGACGAGCACCCATCTCCACCACGAGGTGCTTGGTCTGAGGGGTCGCGCGCAGCACGGTCAGCGGCACGCCGATCTCGTTGTTGAAGTTGCCGCGCGTGGCCACCGTGGGGCCGTCGCCCTCGAGGATCGCCGCGAGGTAGTCCTTGGTCCCGGTCTTGCCCTGCGAGCCGGTCAAGGCGTACGTCGTCACGCCGTCCAGCTCCTGCAGGACATGTCGCGCCAGGGTCCCGAGCGCCTGCACGACGTCCTCCACCACGACGGTCGGCACCCCGGTGACCCGACTTCCCAGCACGGCCACCGCGCCGGCGTCAGCGGCCCGGTCGACGAAGTCGTGTCCGTCCACCCGCTCGCCCACCAGGGCCACGAACAGCCCGTCTACCTCGGGCGTGCGCGTGTCGACGAAGGCAGCACCGGTGACCGTTGCGTCACCGTGAGCAGTCCCGCCGACGACCTGGGCGATCTCGGCGAGCGTCATCTCGATCATCGCTCGACCACCACCCGGGCGACCGCATCCGCCGCGACGACCCGGTCGTCGAAGGGATGTGTCTCGCCGTTGATCTCCTGGCCGGTCTCGTGTCCCTTGCCGGCGACCAGGACGACGTCGCCGGGTGCTGCGCGGCGTACGGCCTCGGCGATGGCCTCGCGGCGGTCGCCGATCTCCACGACCTCGGCCGGGCCGTCAGTCGTGCCGGCCAGGACAGCGGCCCGGATCGCGGCGGGGTCCTCCGTGCGCGGGTTGTCGTCGGTGACGACCAGCACGTCGGCCAGGCGAGCCGCGATCTCGCCCATCATCGGTCGCTTGCCCGGGTCGCGGTCGCCCCCGGCACCGAGGACCACGATGAGCCGGCCCTCGGCGAGCGGCCGCAGCGCCGTGAGGGCCGCCTCGACGGCGTCGGGCTTGTGCGCGTAGTCGACCACGAGGACGAAGTCCTGACCGGCGACGACCTGTTCGAGCCGCCCCGGCACACCCGCACCCTGGCCGATCCCGTCGGCGACCCGCGCGACGTCGAGGCCCGCGAGGGCGGCTGACGCGAGGGCGGCCAGCGCGTTGGAGACGTTGAACCCACCGGGCACGGGCACCCGGACCGGGACGTGGAGGCCCTCGGGGCCTCGGACGGTGAACGTGGTCCCGGCGCCGTCGGGCTTGACGTCGGTGGCTCGCCAGTCCGCGGCGGAGTGCAGGGAGAAGGTCTGCATCGGTATGGGCGCCCGACCGAGCAGCCGCCGGCCGAACTCGTCATCGATGTTGGTCAACCCCACCCGCGCGCGCTCCGGGGTGAACAGCGAGGCCTTGGCAGCGAAGTAGGCGTCGACGTCGGGGTGGAAGTCGAGGTGGTCGCGTCCCAGGTTGAGGAAGGTGGCCACGTCGAAGACCACTCCGTCCACGCGACCGAGGACGAGCGCGTGCGAGGACACCTCCATTGCGCACGCCTCCACTCCACGCTCCCGCATCAGCGCGAAGAGGCCGTGTAGGTCGGGTGCCTCCGGGGTCGTGAGCGAGGTCTTGATGTCGGCTCCTGCCACGCGCGTGCCCACGGTGCCGATCACGGCACCGGTGATCCCCGCGGCGGCCAACCCGTCGTCGAGCAGGCGCGTGGTCGTCGTCTTGCCCTGGGTCCCCGTGACGCCGATCATCCGCATCTCCGACGCGGGGTCGCCATAGATCCGTGCGGCCAGTCGACCCAGAACGCGACGGGGCTGGTCGACCACGAGAGCCGCGGCTCCCGGGGGGAGGAGCCGTGCACCGTCCCCGTCGGTCAGCACGGCCACAGCGCCGGCGGACACGGCGTCGGCCGCGAAGGTCGCACCGTGCGCGCGGGTGCCCGGCAGGGCGGCGTACAGGTCGCCGGACTGGATCCGCTGCGTGCTCAGTGACATGCCGGTGACCGCGACGTCGAGGTCGCCGTCCGTGTGCAACGGCGTCGACTGTGCGAGCCAGTCCACGAGGTCGCTCAGCTGCGTCCGGGGCGGGGCGGAGGGTCGCCCGGGGAGCATGTTCGGATCACCTGCCACATGCGGAGGGTATCGCTGCCTTCTCACCACTCGACAGGAAGCCGCGACGGCTTGCCATCGGTCGGCGGCACCCGGTAGCGGCTCAGGGCGTAGCCCATGATCCGCGAGAACGCGGGACCGGCGATCGATCCGCCGCCGCCATCGACCTGCGGTGCGTGCACCACGACGTAGACAGTGAAACGCGGGTCGTCGGCGGGCGCGAACCCCCCGAAGGACACGGTCGTGGAGCCGTCGTAGCAACCGCACGTCGGCGCCACCCGCTGGGCCGTGCCGGTCTTGCCGGCGACGAGGTAGCCGGGGACCTGTGCCCCCGGGGCGACACCCGCCTCCGGGTCCACGACGCGCTCCATCATCCGGGCCGTCTGCCGGGCCGCCTGCTCGCTGACCACCCTCGTCTCGGTCGCGACGTCCGTGCCGACGACCGTGCCGTCGTCGGTGGTGGCCGAGCCCTTGATGATGCTGGGCGAGATGCGTACACCGCCGTTGGCGATCGTGTTGACGGCAGCGGCCATCTGGACCGCGTTGACCGAGACCGACTGGCCGAACGCGACGCGGTCCTTGGTCTGGGAGGTCATCACGTCACCAGGAGTCAGGATGCCCGCAGACTCGCCCCGCATCCCGACGTCGGTGCGTTGACCGAGGCCGAACTTCTGGAGGTAGCCGACCAGCTCGAGTGGTGTGAAGGCGTCGGCGGCGAGCACGGAGCCGATGTTGGAGGACTTGGCGATGACCCCGGCCATCGTCAGCCTGATGATGGCGTGGTCGAACCAGTCGCCGAAGACGCGGTCCTGTCGGGGCAGGGAGGGCGGGATGCGCAGCCGGGTGCGTGGTGTCACCTTCCCGGCGTCGATCAGGGCGGACGCGGTGAGGACCTTCTCGACCGATCCCGGCTCGTAGGCGTCGCTGATCGCTCGTGAGCCCAGGTCGTCCTTGTCGGCCTCGAGCGCCTTGTTGGCGTCGAAGGTCGGGGCGTCCGCCAGTGCCATGACCTCGCCGGTGCGCGAGTCCATGACGATGGCGACGCCGCTCAGGGCCTTGTACTGCTGCAAGGTCTGGGCCAGCACGCGCTGGGTGAACCACTGCAGGTCCATGTCGACCGTGGTGGCCAGCGGGGTGCCGTTCTTCGCCGGGACCACGGTGTTCTCCCCGAGAGGGATCCGGTTGCCACCTCCCACCTGGAACCGCGCTGTGCCGTCTGTCCCTGACAGCTGGCGGTCGAAGGTGCGCTCGAAACCGAAGAGCGGCTCGTCGGTGCCGATGAAACCGAGGAGGTTGGCGGCCACGTCGTCGGCCGGGTAGTTGCGGATCGGGTCGTCGCGCAGGGTGATGCCCTCGTAGCCGGCCTCGCTCAGCTCGTCGACCAGGTCGGTGGCAATCGTGCTGGGCACCCGCCGCGCGATGTACTCGAACTGACTGCCGTCCTCGCGCAGCCGGGCCAACGTCTTGAAGTAGTCGACGTCGAGCCGCTGGGAAAGCAGTGTCGCCAGCGCGGGGGCGTCGTCGGTCGTCATCACCGGGTCCGCGACGACCATCTTGCCGTGGACCGAGTCCGCCAGCCGCAGCCCGTTGCGGTCCAGGATGTCGCCGCGCTCGGCGGGCAGGATCCGCTCCTCCACGCTCTCCGCGGCCGCCATCTCGGCATAGGAGTTCGGGTCGATGCCCTGGAGCTGCACCAGCCGGGCACCGAAGAAGGAGAGCACCATCGCGATCACGATCAGGCCGAAGCGGAGCCGGAACGCAGGCGCACCGCGGCGGGCGTCGTGCGGGCGGCCGGCCGCCTTGCGTGTCGCCGTGGAAGACAACGTTGCTCCGTCCGGTGGGTCTGGTCAGGTCGCGCGGTGCTGATGGAGGGCTGGTGGAGGGCTGGTGGAGGGCTGGTGGGGTGCTGGTCAGGGCTGGGCCGACGTTGGCAAATCTAGGCACGTGGTCGGCCGCTCAGGCGGCTGCCGCGCCGTCAGTGCCGTTTGCGTCCCGGGGTGTTCTGGGGCTTCTTGTTCTTGCTGGTCGGGGCAGGCTCCGCCATCACCTTCACGATGGTGGGCGCAGGCGCGAGGACCTTCGGCTTGATCGGCGCCGGGGGGGCGAGGTTGAGCGCGTCCGTCGGCAGGGCCGGCACCTTCTCCCCCAGCACGCTGCCGTCCAGACCGAGGAAGGTCGGCGCCGGCGGGACGACCATGCCCATCGCCTGCGCCTCGGCGGCGACCCGCTGGGGGTTGCGGAGGTCCGCCAGCTCCATCTGCAAGGTCTGCTCCCGGGCGGCGAGGTTGGTGGCCTGCTCCTCGAGGGACGTCGCGGCGAACGACGCCTGCTGCATCGAGGTGTTGAACAGCACCAGCCCGACGACGCCCCCGACGAGGATCAGGCTCACCAGCGTCACGAACGGGACCTTGGGAGCTCGCGTACGGGTGCGGGGGACGACGGAGAGGCGGGCCTTCTCGACCGCGGCAGAGGCGATACGCGACCCACGGCTACGGATCTGGACTGCAGAACTGCTCATCGTTGCACTCCTCGGCGGGGCCGGGCTGGGGGACGTGAGGGTCGGACCCGTTCGATGGCGCGCAACCGCACGGAGGCGGCACGCGGGTTCTGCTCGATCTCGTGCTCGTCGGCCACCTCGGCGCCGCGGGTGACGAGCTGCATGTCGGGCTCGCTGCCCTCGGGCACGAACGGCAGGTCCTCGGGCACGTCGAGGCGCGACGCGGCGGTGAAGGCCCTCTTGACCAGTCGGTCCTCGAGGGAGTGGTAGGACTCCACCACCACCCGGCCGCCCACGCCGATCACCTCGAGCGAGGCCGGGACGGCGCGCTCCAGGACCGCGAGCTCGTTGTTGACCTCCATGCGCAACGCCTGGAACGTCCGCTTGGCCGGATGGCCTCCGGTCCGTCGAGCCGGGGCCGGGATCTCTGCGTAGAGCAACTCCACGAGCCGGGCGCTCGTGGTGAAGGGGGCGACCTCTCTCTCCCGCTCGACCGCCCGCGCGATCTTCTTGGCGAACTTCTCCTCGCCGTAGTCGCGGAGCACTCGGGTGAGCTCAGGCACGGAGTAGCTGTTGAGAACGTCGGCGGCAGTAAGCCCCGTGGTGTTGTCCATCCTCATGTCGAGCGGTGCGTCTGCGGCGTACGCGAATCCGCGCTCGCGGACATCGAGCTGCATCGAGGAGACGCCCAGGTCGAAGAAGACGGCGTCGACGTGGTTCAGCCCTTGACCCCGGACGACGTCCGAGATCTCGTCATAGACCGCGTGTACGCCGACGAACCGGTCGCCGAAGGGCCGGAGCCGCTCGCCTGCGAGCTCGAGGGCGTCCGGGTCGCGGTCGATCCCGATGACCCGGGCCGTGTCGCAGCGCTGGAGGACTGCCTCGCTGTGACCGCCGAGGCCCAGGGTGCAGTCGACCAAGACAGCTCCGTCGAGCGCCAGGGAAGGCGCTAGCAGAGCGACGACCCGGTCGAGGAGGACCGGAGCGTGGCTGGGAGTCCTCATCGGCCCTGGCCTACCGACCCACGTGCATGAGGAGGAAGAACGCGGCCGTGAGTCCGGCCGAGGTGGCGGCGGAGAAGGCCATCAGGGTCATCGCCTCGCGAGCCTGCTCGCGCACCCGCGGCGGCCGAGGGGCCATGCCCCCCGGGCTGCGAGTGACTGCGGTGCTGCTCATGATCTCGACCCCACGTGTTGGTTGACGACTGCCGGTGACTGCTGTGCGGGTGACTTCTCTGCTGCTGACGTCCGGCCGCCGGACCTGGTCCCGGTCCGCTCCCCCAGGGAAGTGCCGTCTGACACCGGGGAAGGTGAGTCAGAAGACGAAAGGGAGCGGACACGAGACCGGATGCTGCGGACCTCGTCAGCTGTTCAGTTGTGGTGCTGGCTAGATGCCGGGGAAGACCTCGTCGCTGAGCTCGGAGAACTTCTGCTCCTGCTCCTGCGAGTAGGCCGTCCACGACGTCGGGTCCCAGATCTCGATGCGGTTCATCGAGCCAATGACGACGACGTCCTTGGCGAGCGAGGCGTACTCACGCAGTGGTGCTGGGATCGAGATGCGTCCCTGCTTGTCCGGCACCTCCTGGGAGGCAGCGGCAAACAGCATGCGGACGTAGTCCCGCGTGCCCTTGTTGGTCACCGGCGCCTCGCGGAGCCGGTCGGTCAGCCTGCTGAAGTCATCGAGTGACCAGACCGTCAGGCAGCGCTCCTGCCCTCTGGTCACCACGAGTCCCTCCGTCAGCTGGTCCCTGAACTTCGCCGGAAGGAAGAGCCGGCCCTTCTCATCGAGCCTGGGCGTGTAGGTGCCGAAGAACATCCGGCCCCTCCCCTGCTCGATGTGCAAGAACGACCCTGTCCCCCACTTCGCTCCACTCTACTCCACAACGCTCCACCGTCAACCACATTCGGCATGTTTTCGCACCCGATCGGGGGTGTGACGGCACTGGGCGGGTCCCTCGGAGATGTCGGAAGCGCCCGGAAGGACGTCACAGCACCGGGCTGGCAACGCCCGAAGGGCAGCTCGCACGACCTCGGTGGAGGGAAGTGGAGCGACTGGTGGGGAAATGTGGTTCCGGGGAGGGAATCTCCACTCCCGTGCCGGTAACTTGCCCGCAGGACTTACGGTTGGGACATCGGGCATGAGCCGGAGTGCGTTCCGGTCGCGAATGAGGGAGTGCACGTTGAGTACGTCGGTCTCAGGCGATGCTGATCTGGAAACCTTGGCGAGGGTCGTGGATCGGGTTCGCAACAACATCGAGCGCGTCATCGAGGGCAAGCCCGACGTCGTCTCCGCGGCGATCGTGGTCCTGCTCGCCGAAGGACATCTCCTGATCGAGGACGTGCCCGGGGTGGGCAAGACACAGCTGGCGAAGGCGCTGGCCCGCAGCATCGACTCCACGGTCCGGCGGATCCAGTTCACGCCCGACCTGCTCCCCTCCGACGTCACGGGGGTATCGGTCTTCAACCAGGACACCCGGGAGTTCGAGTTCCGACCCGGCGGGGTCTTCGCGAACATCGTGGTGGGCGACGAGATCAACCGCGCCTCCCCGAAGACGCAGTCGGCACTGCTCGAGTGCATGGAGGAGCGCCAGGTCACCGTCGACAACACGACCTTCATGCTCGAGAAGCCGTTCATGGTCATCGCGACCCAGAACCCCATCGAGATGGAGGGCACCTATGCCCTCCCCGAGGCGCAGCGCGACCGCTTCATGGCACGGGTCTCCGTGGGCTATCCCGTGGAGGCCGCCGAGATCGCGATGCTCGACGCACACACGAGCGCCAACCCACTCGACGACCTCGAGCCGGTGACCGACGCGGGCGAGATCCGCAAGCTCACCGAGATCGTCGGTCAGGTGCACGTCTCACCTGCGGTGCAGCGCTACGCGGTCGCGCTTGCGACGGCGACGCGCAACTCCCCCGAGCTCCACCTCGGCGCGTCACCGCGCGCGACCCTGCACCTCGTCCGCGCGGCGAAGGCCGTCGCTGCCATGTCGGGCCGTGACTACGTCCTGCCCGATGACGTCCACGGACTCGCTCGGCCGGTCCTGGCTCACCGCCTGCTGCCGAGCGTGGAGTCGGCGATGAGCGGTCGTACGGGCGGCGCGATCCTCGACGGCATCGTGTCCGGGGTGCCGGTCCCCGAAGGTGACCGTGCGTGAGGCCCTCGCCGGCCTGACCGTCCGCGGACGGCTGTTCCTGGCTGCCGGGGTGACCACGGTCGTCTGCGCGATGATCGTGGGGCAGACCCCGCTCGTCCGCATCGGGGTGCTGGTCACCGCGCTGCCGCTGCTCGCCGCCGTGTGGATCGGCAGGTCGCGCTACCGGCTCGCACTGACCCGCACGGTGTCCCCCCAGCTGGTCGCCGCCGGTCAGCCGGCCGAGGTGCAGCTGACCCTGACCAACGAGTCGCGCACCCCCACTGGGGTGCTGCTCCTCGAGGACCACCTGCCCTACGTGCTCGGCACCCGTCCACGGTTCGTGCTCGAGGGGATCGGCCACGGCTGGCGCCGCCATGTGACCTACCAGGTCAGGTCCGAGGTCCGGGGTCACTTCGACGTCGGTCCGATGTCGGTGCGGGTGACCGACCCGTTCGGCTTCGTGGAGCTCGGTCGGGCGTTCCACACCACCGCGTCCCTCACGGTCACCCCCCGCACGGTCACGCTGCCCGGCATCCCGCTGGGCGGGGCGTGGACGGGCTCCGGTGACAACCGACCGCGCGCGTTCGCCACCGGCAGCGCCGAGGACGTCACGGTTCGCGAATACCGCCGGGGCGACGACCTGCGCCGGGTGCACTGGCGCAGCTCGGCTCGTGTCGGCGAGCTCATGGTCAGGCGCGAGGAGCAACCGTGGCAGTCACGCGCCACCGTGTTCCTCGACAACCGGCTCGTCTCCCACCGCGGCCAAGGCGTCGCCTCATCCCTCGAGGCCGCCGTCTCCGCTGCGGCGTCCGTCGCCGTGCACCTGAGCCAGCGCGGCTACGCCGTCCGCCTCGTCACCGCGTCCGGCGAGGACCAAGGCGCTGCCTGGCACTCCCGGTCCGCTGGCGTGAACACGGCTCCCCTCCTGGAGGCGCTGGCCGTCGTCCAGGTCGAGCACTCCGCCCGACTCGACACCAGCTGGATCTCCGACGAGCCCGGTCACGGCGGCCTGCTGCTCGCCGTCCTGGGTGCGGTGACCGACAACGACGGACCGTTCCTCAAACGGCTCCAGCACCACGCGGCGACGAGTGCCGCCATCACCCTCGATGTCGACGCCTGGGCCCCCCACCTCGCCCAGTCGGCCGACAAGCTGGCCGCGACCGCCCTCGCGGCGACGGGCTGGCGGGCAGTCACCCTGCGACCCGGTGACCATCTCGAAGTCGTCTGGCAAGAGCTCGGCCGGCTGAGCACCCGCCAGCAGGTGGGCGCATGAGCCGCCAGCGCGCGTCCCTGGCGTTCACGATGGGACTGGCCGGTGCCGCCGCGGCCACGACGTGGTTCACGCTGCTCTCGTGGCGCACCTTCACGAGCAACGCCGTCGAGGTCACCATGCCGTTGCTCTTCATCGGCGCCCTGGTGGCTGCCATCGGCGGAGGTGGCCGCTGGCTGCGGCTGCCGCTGATGGTCGTCCTGGTCGCCCAGATCGTGGTGGCCGGACTGTGTGTGCTGGGCTCCGCCACCGGTTCGATCGCACCGACCCCGGTGACTTTGAGCGAGTTCGTCCGCGCCTTCGAGGACGGGCTCGCGTCCTCGCGCGCCTACATGGCGCCCATCCCGTCCAACGTGCCGCCGATCACCGCGCTCCTCGTCGCCGGGGGCGCACTCACGTTCGTGGTCCTCGACCTGCTCGCCGCCGGTCTCCGCCGGATCCCCCTGGCCGGGCTCGTCCTGCTGACGGTCTACAGCGTCCCGGTCACCATTACGGGGAACGGCCTGTCGTGGTGGGCCTTCATCGCGATGTCCGTCGGCTTCCTCGGCATGCTCCACCTCGTCAACGACGAGCAGATCTCCGGTTGGGGCCGTGGGATGGGCTCGGAGGACGAGGCCGACCCGAGCGCCTTCGGGGTCCGCACTGGCGCCGTACGCACCTCGGCCCTGGCCATCGGCACGACCGCTACGACATTGGCACTGGCGCTGCCGCTCATCATCCCGACCCTCGAGGTCACCCTCTTCGACGGCAACGGCCCCGGCCAGCGCGAGATCGAGGTCGTCAACCCGATGGTCGACCTGCGACGAGACCTCGATCGTGGCGTGGACGTCCCCCTGCTCGTGGTCCGCACCCCCGGCGAGGCTCCCAGCTACTTCCGCACCACGGTGCTGACCAGCTTCAACGGAGACACCTGGACTCCCGGCGACCGTGACATCCCCGAGTCCCAGGTCGCTCGCGGCCCGATGCCCGATCTCGCCGGCATCGCCGTCCAGACCCCTCGCACCGAGGTCCCCTTCGACGTCAGGGTCACCGAGGACTTCGAGTCGACCTGGCTGCCGACGACGCCCCAGGTCTCCAGCATGGAGGCCGAGGGCGACTGGCGCTACGACGTCTCCACGATGGACTTCATGACGACCGACCCGGAGACCACGACCTCGGAGATGACCTACTCCTTCACCGGCGTCGCCGTGGAGCCCGACCCGGCCCTCATGGACAACGCAGTGTCCGGCGCAGCCGACGTGCGGTCCACCTATCTCGAGGTGTCGACCGAGGTCTCCGGCGAGATCCGCAGGCTCGCTGCGACAGTCACCGCGGACGCGACCACACGCTTCCGCAAGGCGCAGGCACTGCAGCAGTGGTTCCGCGAGGACGGCAACTTCGTCTACAGCACCAAGGCCATCGAGAACGCGGAGGACGGCAACCTCGACGCCTTCCTCGACGAGTCGGGCCGAGTCGGCTACTGCGAGCAGTTCGCGGCCTCCATGGCGATCATGGCCAGGATCCTGGGCATCCCCGCCCGCGTGGCCGTGGGCTTCCTGGAGTCCAGGCGCGTCGGCCCCGGCACCTACGAGTTCTCGTCCCACGACCTGCACGCGTGGCCGGAGCTGTACTTCCCGGGCGCCGGCTGGGTCCGGTTCGAGCCGACCCCGGGAGCGCGAGCCGAAGGGGTCCCGGCCTACACCCGGGTCGATCTCGGACCCGGGGCGAGCGCGGCGCCGTCCCCGAGCGCGACCCGATCCAGCGCGGAGCTGGCTCCCCGTGGAGAGACCGCGGCTCCCGAGGAAGGAGCCGGGGACGAGGCGTCCAGCGTTCCGTGGGGGACCATCGTGCTGGCCGTGCTCGGACTCGTCCTGCTGGTCGCTCTCGTGCTGGTGCCCGGCGCCGTACGCCGCAGGCGCCGCGACCGTCGCCTGCTGGGCGGCATCGAGGACCTCTGGCTCGAGCTGCGCGACCACGCGATCGACCTAGGCCACGCGTGGCCGGCGGGACTGTCACCACGCGCGACCGGCGTGTGGCTGTCGACCCACTTCGGCCCCAGCGCCGACGGTGCCGATCGCGGTGTCGAACGCCCTCGTCAGGGACCTGACCAGGACCCCGCAGCCGTCGAGGCGCTGCACCGGCTGGTCGGACAGATCGAGCGCGCGCGCTACGCCCGCTCGGTCAGTGCCCTCGACAGCGCCCAGGCGGTCGAGGACGTCAGGGCCGTCGAGTCGGCGCTCGACCACGGAGTCGGACCGCGAGTTCGACGGCGGTCGCAGTGGTTGCCGCGGTCGTTGCGACCGGCACCGTCCAGCACCGCACCCGAGGTCGTCACCCGCCAGGCCGAGGACGCGGTCCGGGCCTGAGGGTGCTTCGGGCCTGAGGACACTTCGAGGCTGAGCGCTTCGAGACTCGACGGACGATGGTGCCCGGATCTTGGGGCGAGCGGGTCTTAGTAGGGGCCCTGCTCGCGGCGGTGCCGCCAGCGCTGTTCCATCCGCTCCATGAAGGACCCGGAGGAACGCGACGACGTCCGTCGACCCAGGCCACGAGGACGCTTGGACTGCTGCCGGCGTCCGCCGTCGACCACCCCGAAGCCCTCGTGCCGGGTCTCCCGCATCGGCTGGTGGAGCACTGCGGGGTTGCGCAGGGCAGTCACACCGATCGTGGCCGCGGCCAGCATGACCACGAAGCCGACGATCCCGATGATGGGCTGGCTGGCGATCACTCCACCGGTCAGCAGTGCCAGGCCGATCACGAAGACGACGCCGGCGACGACGGCGCGGCGGCGTGCTGCGCGCTGCATCGACGTGCCGCGGAGGGTGGAGGCCAGCTTGGGATCCTCCTCGACGAGCGCGCGCTCCATCTGTTCGAGCAGTCGAAGCTCTTCTTCGGACAGCGGCACGATTCCTCCTCGTCTGACCCCATGGACCCAGTCGGACCAGTGTGTCCTCGCAAGTCTAGGCGCGCCGTGGGCACGGAGGTAGCGGGTAGGAAGAATTACCTCCTTCCGGATGTCCGCAACAGGCTCGCTGGACCGAGCGCGACCGCTCCGAAGCGTCGGGTCGCCCTGTCCACCGCCCGATCGGCGTCCGCCCAGCCGTGCTCCGGCTCCCCCAGCACCAGCTGGCGGTGGACGCTCGTGCGCGTGACCAGTCCTTCCACCCGCACCCCCACGAGCCGGAGCCGGGCGCGTTGGAGTCCGAGCGCGTCGAAGAGGCGGGTCGCGGTGCGATAGATCTCCACCGTCACGTCGGTTGCCTCGGGCAGCGTGCGCGAACGGGTGATGGTGGTGAAGTCGGCGAACCGGATCCTGATGGTGACGGTGCGACCGGCCACCCCGGCACCGCGCATCCGACCGCTGACCCGCTGCGAGAGCCTGAGCAGCTCACGCCGGATCACCTCGCCGTCATCGGTGTCGCGGGCAAAGGTCTCGTCCGCCCCCATCGACCTGTCGGGCTCGAGCGGACCTGCCCGGGGGGTGATCGCCCGGCGGTCGGTGCCCCAGGCGAGCTCGTGCAGATGGCTGCCGAGGCGGTGCCCGACCGCCCGCTGGAGCGTGCGCACCGGGGTGTGGGCGACGTCGCCGACCGTGACCAGACCGAGGCGGTGCAGCATCGTGCGGGTCTTCTCCCCCACTCCCCAGAGCTCGCCCACGTCGAGGGGGTGCAAGAAGGCCGTCACCGTCGACGGGGGCACCACCACGACCCCGTCCGGCTTGGCCCGTCGGCTGGCCAGCTTGGCCACTGACACCGATGCGGCCACTCCGACCGAGCAGGTGATGCCCTGCTCGTCATGGATCACTGATCGGAGGTGCTCGGCGATGCCGACGGGCGGCCCCAGTCGCCGGATGGAGCCGCGGACGTCGAGGACGGCCTCGTCGAGCGAGACCACCTCGACCAGCGGGGTCACGCGACGGAAGTTCTCCAGCACCGAGGTGGAAACCTGTTGGAACGTCTCGAAGTCCGGCGCGATCACCACTGCCTGGGGGCACAGCCGCCGGGCCCGCGTCATCGACAACGCCGAACGGACGCCGTACTGCCTGGCCAGGTAGTTGGCCGAGAGCACCACTCCCCGGCTCCCGCCGCCGACGATCACCGGGACGTCCCTCAGGTCGGGGCGCTCGCGGACCGCGACGGAGGCGTAGAACGCGTCCATGTCGACGTGCAGGATCGGGGTGTCCGTCATCGGGCCACCCCTCGAGGCCTGAGGTCAGCGGGTGGCGAGCACGTGGAGCTGGGTCGCGAGCGGGAGGTATTCCGGACGGGTGGCCACGGCGCTCTCGAGCTCGGCCAGCGCGGCGCTCGCTCCGGGCTCCAGGTCGACCAGCTGTCCGGGCACGAGGTCCGCGAAGACCCGGACCCCGTGGATGGTGCTGGTGACCAGGCCGGCGGCAGCGAGCAGCGGCGAGAGCTCCTCGGCGGTGAACCGGCGACCACCGCGCCCCACGGCTCGGCCGCCAGCCGGGTCGTCGAGCAGGTCCCGAGCTGCCTGGAAGTGGCCGGCCATGGCGCGCGCGACGACGGCGGCATGCCGCTGGGCCACGAGCAGGCTGAGGTGTCCGCCGGGGCGGAGCACCGAGGCGATGGTGGCCAGTCCGGCCGCAGGGTCGTCGACGACGTCGAGCACCCCGTGGCAGAGCACGAGGTCGGCGTCCTCGACGAGCGTGGCCAGGTCGGCGAGGTCGCCCTGCTGACCCGTGATCCGCTCGGCCACATCGGCTTCGCGCGCCCGGCGGTCGAGCGCAGCGAGCGCGTCGGGGCTGGGGTCGATGACCTCGACCCGGTGACCGAGCTGGGCGAGGGGTACGGCGAAGCCGCCGGTGCCACCCCCGATGTCGACGATGCGGGCAGCCCCGTCGCTCTCGGCGAGGAGGCCACTGACTTCCGTCCACACCACACCGGTGCGGACGGACTGGCGACGCTCGCTGGCACTGGCGGACATGGCCACCACCCTAGTCGCCGAGTCATCCGGGACTACCGGGACTGCGGTGCCACAGCGTGCGTGCGACGTCCTCGGTGGGCGACGGAGCCGAGCGAGGAACGAGCGAGCGACCGAGCCCACCAGCGGGTGCAGCGGATTCACCGGCGGGCTTGCTGTCGGCGTACGGCGACAGCTGGAACCCGCTGGAGTGGAGGAGCACCCGACGCCGCTCGGGTTCATCGGCCCGGGTGCGGCCCTCGGGCACCCTGGCGAGCTCGGCGCGGACGTCGGCGATCGCGTCCTCCCGGCTCCGGGCGCGCTGCCAGACAGCGTGGAGCGCGGACAGCTCCCAGGCGCCGGTGGCGCGCAGGGACACACCGCGGCGCCCGGTGCGTCGCAGCTCGCCCCGCACGACCAGCAGCCAGGACTGAAAGACCGTTGCGGCGTACGGGCCCTGGGCGTCCTCGAAGAACGTGCAGTCGACCGGGCCGGTGCTGTCGTCGAGCGTCAAGAAGATCACCCGGCGCCCGGACCTGATCGGTGGCGTCTGGGTCGCGACCTTGACCCCGGCGACCAGCAGCTCGGAGCGGCTCCGGCGCTGGAGGAGGTGCTTGCTCCGGGTGATGCCGAGGGCGTCGAGGAGCTCGGCATAGGGCGTCACGACGTGCTGGGTGACATCGAGGCCGAGGATCTCCAGCTCCGCACGCATCCGCTCGTCGGTGGTCATCTCCGGCAGCCCCGTCGCCACCTCGCCACCCATGCCCGGCTCGTCGCCGAGGCTCAGGGTCAGCTGCACGGACTCGATCGGGGTCGGTGGCGCGGTGGCGCGCGACTGTGCGACCGCCCGGGCCCAGACCCCCGACTGCTCCCGGGTGGTGGGGTCGGTGCTGTTGCGCTCAGCTGCCTCGCCGGCCCTCGTGTCAGCGGCACGGGCCAACGGGGTGCGGGCGCGACCCCGAGCGAGACCCCGGCCGCGAGCCGTGCGGTCCAGGACACGGGCGTGCACGTCGAGCTCGACGACCTGGAGCAGCAGGTCGCGGCGGGTGATCCGGCCCCGCGCCCGGATGGTCTGGTCGCCACCGGAGATCCAGTAGATGGAGTCGAAGCCACCGGCCAGGACCAGCTGCTCCAGCACGGGGCGCGAGACCCGGGCCCGTTGGAAGAAGTCGGAGAGCGACACGTAGGGGCTGGTGCACTCCTCCCCCAGTCCGCCCCGGGCAGCGACGATCCGGACGACCTCGGCGGCGCTGATGCCCTTGACCTCGGCCAGCGCCAGCCGGATGGCGTAACCCGCGCTTTCCGGCCCAGGGCTGGGTTCCACCACATAGGCCTCGCTCGAGGCGTTGACGTCGAGACCGTGCACCCCGATCCCGAACTGGCGCGCGTCGTCGAGGATCAACCGCTTGGGATACATCCCGGGGTCGTGGGTGAGCACCCCGGCCAGGAAGTGCGCCGGCCAGTGCGCCTTGAGCCAGGCCGACTGGAAGGTCGGCAACGCGAAGGCCGCGGCGTGTGCCTTGCAGAAACCGAAGGAGGCGAAGGCCTCGAGCACCTTCCAGATGCGCTCGACCAGGACCAGGGCATAGCCACGCCCCAACGCACGCGGATAGAACCAGATCTTGGTCTGGGCCATCCCCTCGGTGTCGCCCAGCGCCCGGCGCTTCTCGTCGGCCTCCGCGAGGCTGACCCCGGTGAAGAGGGCGATGATCTCGATCACCTGCTCGTGGAAGACCACCACGCCCTGGGTCGCCTCCAGGATCGGTCGCAGGTCGTCGTGGAGGTGCACCACTGTCTTCCACCCCTGCTTGGCCTCGAGGTAGGGCGTGATCATGTCGCTCTTGACCGGCCCGGGACGGAACAAGGAGATGTCGGTGATGATGTCCTCGAAGGACTCGATGCCGGACTTGCCGACGAGCTCGCGCTGTCCCGGCGACTCGATCTGGAAGACGCCGAGGGTCTTCGCCTCGCTGATCATCTGGTAGGTCGCCTCGTCGTCGAAGGGAACCTGCGCCTCGTCGTCGATGTTGATCTCCACGGCGTCGACCCGCCTGATCTCGGCCACCGCGTGGGCCATCGCGGACTGCATCCGGATGCCGAGGACGTCGAGCTTGAGCAGTCCGAGCGCCTCCACGTCGTCCTTGTCGAACTGACTCATCGGGAAGCCGGCACAGGACGCCTCGACCGGCGTGCGGTCGAGCAGGGTGATGTCGGAGAGCAGCACGCCGCAGGGGTGTACGGCGATGTGCCGGGGAAGTCCGTCGAGGCGCTCCACGAGGCGGAACATCAGGTCGAGGCGCTCGTGGCCCAGCCCGCTGGCCCTCAGCTCGGGCAGGTCGCGCAGGGCGGCGCGGGCATCCCGGGCGCGGATGTGCGGGAAGGCCTTGGCGATCGCGTCGATCTCACCGGGGGGCATGCCCAGCGCAGCGCCGACGTCGCGAACGGCGTGGCGCACGCGGTAGGTGTCCATCATCGACACGCACACGCAGCGGTCCCCGCCGTACTTGTCGAGGATCGCCTCGTAGACCTCGAGCCGCCGTGCGGACTCCACGTCGAGATCGATGTCGGGCAGGGACTCCCGAAGCGGTGAGAGGAACCGCTCCATCAGCAGGCCGTGCCGGACGGGGTCGACGCCGGAGATGCCGAGCAGGTAGTTAACGAGGCTGCCGGCGCCGGAGCCCCGGGCAGCACGACGGATGCCCATCTCCCCGATCAGGTCGGTGATGTCGGCGACCGTGAGGAAGTACGGGGCATAGCCCAGCCCTCGGATCATCTCGAGCTCGTCGTCGAGGCGCTTCCAGATGCGCTGGCGGGGGGCCGAACCGTATCGGCGCCCGATCGCGCCCTCGCAGCGCGCGCGCAGCAGACCGTCGGCGCTGCTGCCCGCGCCACTGAGCTCGAACTCCGGGAAGTGCACCTCGCCGATGCCGAGGTCTCTGCGCGGGTCGAGCGCACATCGGTCGGCCACGGCGCGCGTCTGGGCCAGGACAAGACGGCCGTCGCGGTCGCCGAGACCGGCCAGCCGGCAGATCTCCTCGGCCACCTCGTGCATCTGCTTGCCGGACTTCAGGAATCCTTCGGCGTTGCCCCGGTCGACGTGGCGCCGGTCGAGGGCGACCAGTCGTCGCGCCGCGTCGAGGACGTCGACGGTCGGCGCATCGATGCGATCGGCGTAGCGCACGGCATTGGTCAGCACCGTGCCCAGACCGGCCCTCCGGGCGATGCCGGCCATCCGGGCGGCGTGCGGAGTGGTGCCCGGCCCCCACTGGTGCCCGGTGCCGGCGAGCCGGTGGGAGACGAGCTCGACGACCAGGTTTTCGCGGGGTACGACCTCCTGCCACGGTGCCAGCGCCGCCACTGCGAGGTCATCGCGTCGGCGCGACGCTGCCGCGCCGATCTCGGAGGCCGGCCCGAGCATCACCATCACGTCCCCGCCCATCAGGAAAGGAGCCAGTCCCTCGAGCGTCGCCACCGGGCGACCGCGCTCACCGGTGAGGTGGGTGGAGGAGATCATCCGGCAGATCGCCGACCAGCCGGCCTTGCCCACGGCCAGGAACGTCACCCGGTGGGACCCGCCCAGATGGACCGGCAGGTCGCGGTCGGCGCCGCCCCGCACCGGGGTGCGTACTGCCCCGACCCGAGCCGGCGAGCCCGCCGGGACCACGGCGGCCAGGACCAGGTCCACCCCGAGCACCGGCCGGATGCCGGCCCGCCCGCAGGACTGGGCGAACTTCACCGCGCCGTAGGTGCCGTCGCGGTCGGTGAGCGCGAGTGCGTCCATCTCCTGCTCCACAGCGCGCTCGACCAGGGCCTCCGGACGGGACGCCCCGTACTGGAGGGAGTAGCCAGAGGCCACGTGGAGATGGACGAACGGATCAGGCGACACCGGCCTGTCCAGTCGGGTGACCGGCAGCGACCAGTCGTCGGTCGAGATGGGCGTGCGGCACCAGCCCCAGGGCCGACTCCACCACGGCCAGGAACCGATCGGCGTCGCGGACCAGGTCGTCGGCCTCGCGCTCGGTGACCGCCCGGGTGGAGCCGGCCTCGGCAGCGGCGCGCTTGGCGGCACCGGCCGCGAAGAAGCGCGCCCACTCCGAGAGCTCGGGGGCGAGCTCGGACAGCAGCACCCAGGCGTTCTTCTGCCGTCCTCGCCGGGGCGCGGGCTGGGCCCGGGCTGCCAGCAGGGCGGCTGCCGCCCGCAACGCCGCGACGTGGGCACAGGCATAGCGGGTGGGCACGTCGCGAGCCGTGATCGCCTCCTGCAACGACTCGGCCGCCAGCGAGAGGTAGGAGTGGGTGGTCGCGGGCAACAGGTGAGGGTTCATCGTCGTTATCGCCGCTCAGTCCGCACAGCCGACGAGCTGCCAGCGGCCGTCGGACCAGCTGAAGGAGAGGTCGAAGACACCACTGGTGTGCACGACCTCGCCGTCGGAGCCGGTCACTGCGGCCATCCCCCGGCCCGCTTCGACTCGCCAGAGCTCTCGCTCGACGAGCAGGTCGGCACCGGCCGGCGGCGCGTGCTCCTGGGTCAGGTCGGGTTGCTCATCGGTGCCGACCACTGCCTGGACAGTCGTCGACTGCCACCACGGAGCCGTCTCCACCCAGTGCGCCATGACGGCGCGCACCTTCCACAGCCGCCCGCGCCACAGGAACTGGTCGGGCCCGTCGGTCTCTCCCCGTCGCACCTCCACGGGGTCGTCGTACAGTCGCATCTGCGCTCCTCAGGCTCATTCGACCCGTGTGGCGTCCGAACAGGTGTTCGAACAAGCCCCAAGGTACACGGCCCGACCGACAGTGGGTCAAGAGCGACGCAGGAAATGACCTAGTGCACGCGCAGGTAGTCGCTGGTGTCCTTGCGCCAGAGGAAGAACACCAGCGCGAGGCAGAGGACGACGAACAGGGCGGACACGACGACGAAGGCCGCCGGCAGTCCGTGACTGAGACCGAGGCCCGCGACGAGGGCGCCGAAGAGGCAGGTCGCCGTGAGGACCAGCCGGGACCAGCCGTGACCGTCCACGAGGAACGCCGCCAGGACGACCGCCAGCGCCACGAAGACCACGAACGACACCACCGCCAGCGGGACGAACTTCGGCACGATCGCCGCATCCCGCAACGAGGCCATCCCCCCCGAGGCAAGAAGCTCCTGGGCCGACGGGTTCCCCTTCGCCCAGGACCGGATCACCGCGTCGCTCTGCAGCCATGTCAGCAGCACCGCCACGCCGCTCACCACGACGAGCGCGGTCAGGCTCCGCACCGCGTTGGTGACGGAACCGGGCAATTCCCTGCGGGGGGACATCACTGTGGACAACTCCTGGGTCTGCGTCTGGCTAGGCTCACATCATGTCGAGCGAGCACCCTGCGATCACGTCATTTCGAGACGAGCTGCGCCGTCGTGGTGGGACGGGCGACGTGGTCATCCTGCCCGACTCGGTCCACACCGCCGCACTCGCGGCCGATGCGCTGGGTTGTGAGGTGGGTGCCATCGCCAACAGCCTGCTGTTCGACGCCGGCGGTACCCCGGTCCTGATCCTCACCTCCGGCGCGCATCGCGTCGACACCGCCAAGGTCGCAGACGATCTCGGTCTCGGCCGGCTCGAGCGCGCCTCCCCCGACTTCGTGCGACAGCACACCGGCCAGGTCATCGGCGGCGTCTCGCCCATCGACCACCCGGCGCCGGTGCCGACCTGGATCGACACCTGGCTGCGCAAGTACGACGTCGTGTGGGCAGCCGCGGGGCACCCTGCGGCCGTGTTCTCCTCGACCTTCGACGAGCTCGTGACCATGACAGGTGCGCCCGAGATCGACGTCGAGTGAGGGTGACGGCAGGCCCCGGCCAGCATCACTAGGGTGGGGACGTGGAATCACTTGCGCTGACCTTCTCCAGCGGCTGGGCCAGCGGCATCAACGCCTATCTGGTCGTCCTGGTGCTCGGCATCGCAGACAGGGTCAACGACTTCTCGCAGGTCCCCGACGTGCTCGCGCGCTGGGACGTCCTCGCGATGGCCGGGTTCTTGTTCTCCATGGAGTTCATCGCCGACAAGATCCCCTACATCGACTCCACCTGGGACGCGATCTCGACCGCCATCCGACCCACCGTCGGCGCGGTGATCGGTGTGCTGCTGGCCGGTGACGCGTCCTCGCTCGACCAGGCCGTCCTGGGAGTCGTCGGAGGCGGCACCGCGCTGCTGTCGCACCTGGTGAAGGCCGGCAGCCGACTGGCCATCAACTCCTCGCCCGAGCCCGTCACCAACATCGGCGCCAGCCTCGCCGAGGACGTTGCCGTCCTCGCGGTCGTCGCCTTCGCGATCAACAACCCCGAGGCCGCTGCGGCAATCGCGGGCGTCGCCCTGGCCCTGGGACTGATCATGTTGTTCTTCCTCGCCAGGGTCATCCGCCGGGGATGGCGGAGGTGGAAGAAGAAGGACCCGATCGCGGCGTCGGTGTGAGCGCCTTGCGGATCGTCGTCATCGGCGGCGGCTTCGGCGGCCTCGCCAGCGCCGTACGCCTGGCCAAGTTCGGTCACGGGGTCACCCTCGTCGAGCACTCGGACACCCTCGGTGGCGCCCTGCAGCCCGTCCGGGCCGACGGGTTCACCTGGGACGCCGGCCCGTCGAGCACCCTGTTGCCGGCCGTCATCCGCGACCTGTTCCGCAAGTCCGGCCGCCCCCTCGAACGCGAGCTGGACCTCCAGCCGCTCGATCTCGTCCGCGAGCACCGCTTCGCCGACGGCTCCGTCCTGGGCCTGCCCAGCGGTTCGCGCACGGCGCAGATCGCTGCCTTCGACGAGCTCGGGGGCCTGGGGGCAGCCTGGGCGGCGTACGTCGACGAGCGCGCCGGCGAGTGGGAGGTGCTGCGTCGCGGCTACCTCGAGCAGCCGTGGGACAGGGACCTGTCCTCCCGGGAGCTGAGCGACCTCCTCGGCAGCCGGGAAATGCTGCACAAGCGGTTGCGCAAGGTGCTCCCCGACGCGCGCCTGCGCCTCGTCGCCAGTCACCCGTTCGTGGCCGACGGTCACGACGTGCGCAACGTCCCGGTCTGGATGGGCGCAGTCTCCTATCTCGAGCAGACCTTCGGCACGTGGACGATCCCCGGCGGCATGACCGCCCTGGGAGCCGCCCTGGTGGACCGGCTCGACACCCGCGAGGTCACGGTGGAGCGGGGCACGACGGTGCTCGACGTCGTGGTGCGCAAGGGTCGCGCTGTCGGCGTACGCACCTCCGCCGGAGACCTGGACGCCGACGCGGTCGTGTGTGCCGTCGACCCGCGCCGGCTCCCGGCGTTGGCCGGGTTCGTCCGCCGGTCGATGCCCGCCATCCCGCCGGTCGTCTGCCACGTCGGTCTCGAGGGCGATCTTCCCGACCTGCCGCACGAGGTGGTGCTGCACGGCGACCCGATGCTCGTCGTCCGTACCGGCGGCACCTCTCCCGACGGCGGCGCAGCGTGGACGATCCACGGCCGGGGCCAGATCGCCGAGGACGTCCTCCGCGCGCTGGCGCGGCACCGCATCGACCTGCGTCCACACGTGGTCACGCGCATCGACCGCTCCCCGCGCGACCTCGTGGAGGCATGGTCGGGTTCTCCGCTGGGGGTCCTGTGGCAGGGACGGCAGACGGTCCGCGACCGGCTCGGGCCGACGACGCCGATCTCCGGGGTCTATGCCGCCGGCGCCCACGCGACGCCGGGGTCCGGCCTCCCGTTCGTCGGCCTGTCCGCCGCCCTCGTCGCGCAGGCGATCGGACCTGCCTAGGCCTCTCGGACCAGCGACCAGGTGACGGTCAGATTCGCGCCGACAGTGGTCTCCCCCGGCTCGATCTTCGCCGACATCATCGCCCCGCGGTGGTGGCCGGTTCCGTCCCCAGCAGGACCGGCGTGGCCGATGGCGAGCACCTCCCCCAGCGAGGCACCGGCGAGACCGGCCAGCTGGGTGGCCTGCCGCACTGCGTCGTCGTACGCCGCAGCGACGGCCTGCTCATGGGCAGCAGTGGGCGAGGACACCTCGAGCGCCACGCCCTCCACGACGAGCGCGTCGCCGATCTCGGTCGTGAGCTCGTCGAGGAGCGCGCCGGCTGCGTCCAGGTCGGGGCAGACGATGCTCATCGAATGGCGAGCCTCGAACCCGCGCGGCTGCCCCTGGTTGTCGTGCCAGGGCCACACGTTGATCCCGGTCGTGGCGACCCGTTCCTCTCCCGTGTGCCGCCGCGCCACGCCACCGATCGCGGCCGCCGCGGCGGAGCAGCCGCCGAACGCCTCCGCCACACCCGCTGCCCGGGCGACCCCCGCCACCCTGACCACGGCCGAGTCCGGGCGGACGGAGGTGGTGCCGTGACCGGTGACGGTGACCGTGTGGGTGCTCATGAGCGACACCGTAGCGACCAGCCGTGGCCTCAGACCGTGATCTGCAGCGCGGTGAAGATCTCGCGGGTCGCCTTGGAGAAGTTCAGCGTGTAGAAGTGCAGCCCCGGCGCGCCCCCGCTGAGCAGCTCCTGGCACAGCTCGGTGGAGATGCGGATGCCCTCGGCACGGAGCTCCGCAGGCGTCTCGGCCAGTGGCTCGATGCGGGCGGTCACCTCAGGCGGCATCTCGCGCCCGGAGAGCTCGACCATCCGGCTCATGGAGTTGAGGTTCAGGATGGGCATGATGCCCGGGATGATCGGGATGTCCACACCGATCGCGCGTGCGCGGTCGACCAGCGCGAAGTAGTCGCTGGCTCGCAGGACCATCTCGGTGACCGCGAACTCGGCGCCAGCGTCGTGCTTGGCCTTGAGCACCTGGGCGTCGTGCTCGACGCTCTCGGCGTTGACATGTCCCTCCGGGAAGGCCGCCACGCCGACGGCCGCGTCGTAGTGCTCCTTGATGAAGGCCACGAGCTCGGAGGCGTATTCAAGGCCGTCCTCGGCGCTGACCCACTCGGTGTGCGGTCCGCCGGGCGGGTCCCCCCGCAGGGCCAGGATGTGCGCGACACCGGCGTCGCGGTAGGCGTCGAGGATCTCGATCAGCTCCGCGCGGCTGTGGCCGACGCAGGTCAGGTGCGCGACCGGCAGCAGGGAGGTCTCCTGGGCGATCCTGCCGGTGATCCGCACCGTGGTGTCGCGGGAGCTGCCACCTGCGCCGTACGTCACGGAGACGAACGTGGGCCGGTAGGGCTCGAGCTCGGTGATCGCCCGCCACAGGCGCTCCTCGCCGGCCGCGTCCTTGGGTGGGAAGAACTCGAACGAGAACGACTTCTCGCCGCTCTCGATCAGCTCGCGCATGCTGCGCCCGGGTCCCGTGGTCATGCGCCAAGCCTAGGGACGGCCGCGATGCGCGGACGAATCCGTCCACTGGCTAGGCTCCACTGGTGAGCGACCCGGCGAGTGACCTGCCCACCGACGCGGCCCGTGACGCCACACCCGGCGACTGGGACGCGGACGCCTTCCGGGACCAGATCCGTGCGGTCCTCGACGACTTCCTCGACGAGCAGGCCGCCCGGTTGGGCGCACTGGGCGCGGACGCCGCTCGCCTCGTCGCGGAGGCACGCACGTGCGTCGGCGGCGGCAAGCGCTTCCGGGCCGCCTTCTGCTACTGGGGCTACCGCGCGATCCAGCCCGAGGTCGCCGACGACGCTGCCCTGGTCCGTGCGTGCGCTGCCCTGGAGCTGCTGCACGCGAGCGCGCTGGTCCACGACGACCTGATGGACTCCTCCGACACCAGGCGCGGCCGCCCTGCCACACACCGCGCGTTCGAGGGCGAGCACCGAGGCGCCGGCTGGACCGGGGACCCCGGGCAGTACGGCGCCGCGGCAGCCATCCTGCTCGGTGACCTGCTTCTCGGGTGGGCCGGCGACATGCTGCGTCACTGCGGCCTGCCACGGGCCCAGGTGGATGCCGGGCTGAGCGTGTTCGAGCTCTGCCGTACCGAAGTGATCGCCGGCCAGTTCCTCGACGTATCGGTCCAGGCGCGGGCCCACGCCGACATGGACACCGCCATGACGGTGCTGCGCTACAAGTCCGCGAAGTACTCCATCGAACGGCCGCTCGAGATCGGTGCCGCTCTTGCCGGAGCGTCGAAGGAGCAGAGCAGGCAGCTGTCCTCCTTCGGCCTGCCGCTCGGAGAGGCCTTCCAGCTCCGCGACGACCTCCTCGGCGTGTTCGGCGACCCGGCGCTCACCGGCAAGCCGGCAGGCGATGACCTCGTCGAGGGCAAGCGGACCGTGCTCGTCGCGTTGACCCTGGCGGGTGCCGATCCCGCCGAGGCCGAGCGGCTGGACTCCTCACTGGGCAGTCCGCTCGAGGACGCCGCAGTCGTCGACCTTCGGCGGATCATCCGGGAGTCCGGCGCGGACGCCCAGGTGGAGCAGCTGATCGGGTCGCTCGCCGACAAGGCCCTCGCGGTGCTGGTTCGAGCAGACATCGACGAGCACGCACGCGGCGTGCTCGCGCAGCTCGCGTCCGCTGCCACCCAGCGAGTGGTCTGAGGCTCTTTCAGTCGAGGGAGGCGATGCCGGGAACCTCTGGACCCTCGCCCCGCAGCAGCACGGAGAACGGCACACCCCGGTCGGCATTGACCCGTGAGCCCAGCACGGACAGGGCGATGTTGAACGCCCTCTCGTCAGCCCGCGCCAGCGTCGTCCAGCCGTCCCACAGAAGCACGACGCCTGCCTTGCCTGCCCCGATGTCGTGGAGACAGTCACCCAGGGCGTCGAAGTTCTGGCCGTAGTCGTCCCGGAAGCCGAGGGCGCGACCGACGACCTCGAGGAACTCGGCCCTGGTCTCGCTCACCCAGCCGTCCACGTGGGCGAACCCGAAGTCGGCGTGCTCGACAGTGCGCCGGACGTCAGCGACCTCGAAGGCTCCGTGCCACCGGTAGATGCCCGGTTGGGCGTGGTGGCTGATCAGCCCCGCGAGGAGTCCTGCCAGTCCGCTCACCTAGAAGGCCATGGCCTGGGCGCGACGCTTGACCTCGGCGCCGCGGTTCTCCCGCAGGGCGTCGATGGGTCGACCGGGCAGGTCGTCGTCGATGAAGATCCACGCAATGCACTCGCGGTCGGTGAAGTTGTTGTCGTGCATCAGGGTCAGCAGTCCCGACAGGCCCTTGACGACCAAGCCGTCCTGGAAGAACGCGGCCGGCACGGACGGCGGCCGGCCCGGTCGCGGGACCGCCTCCGCGATCTCGTGGTCCTTGATCATGGTGCGGACCTTGGCCGGAGTGACACCGAGCAGGTCGCCCGCCTGTTCCCAGTCGAGCCACTCGTCGACGAGCGCGTCGAGATCGGCTTCGGCCAGCGGGACGGAGTTGTCGGAGGACGTCATACGGGCACTATTTCACGCCTCGCGTCGCATCGCCGCCTCCAGCCTGCCACGCCGCGCCACGCCGGGACACGGTCTCACCGCCGCCGGCGCCTGCCGGGTTCGTACGATGGCCCCACCGGATCCTTCCCCGTCCGGTGATGGAGGTCGAGCAGTGGAGCCACCCGAGCACGTCGAGAGTGCGCGTCGAGCGGCGCCCGACGCCCTCGTCGGTCGACTCCTGGACCGCCGATACCGGATCGGGCCCCGCATCGCACGCGGCGGCATGGCCAGCGTCTACGAGGCAGAAGACATCCGTCTCGACCGCACCGTCGCCGTCAAGGTCATGCACCCCGGGCTCGGCGACGACGACGAGTTCGCCCAGCGCTTCGTCCGCGAGGCGCGCGCGGCGGCGAAGCTCAACCACCCGCACGTGGTCGGCGTCTACGACCAGGGTGACGACGACGGTGTGGTCTTCCTGGCGATGGAATACGTCCCCGGCCACACCCTGCGAGACGTGATCCGCAAGGAAGCTCCGATGACGCCTGCCCGGGCGCTGTCGCTCCTCGAGCCGATCGTCTCGGCACTGGCAGCAGCGCACCGCGCCGGGCTGGTGCACCGGGACGTGAAGCCGGAGAACGTCCTCATCGGAGACGAGGCCCACGGCAGCCACATCAAGGTCGCGGACTTCGGACTGGCCAAGGCAGTCAGCGCCGACACGCAGCACACGGCCACCGGAGGCGTGCTCATCGGCACCGTCTCCTACCTCGCCCCCGAGCTGGTCGTCGATGGCCGGTCGGATGCGCGTGCGGACGTCTACGCAGCGGGGGTCGTGCTCTACGAGCTGCTCACGGGCAACAAGCCGCACGAGGGCGAGAGCCCGATCCAGGTCGCCTACCGCCATGTCCACGAGGACGTGCCACCCCCGTCCCGCGTCGTCCCGGGGATCCCCGCCTACGTCGACGCGCTCGTGGCCCGCGCCACGGCACGTGACCGGTCCCAGCGGCCTGCCGATGCCGCCGTGCTTCTGCACCAGATCCACCGGGTGGCCCAGACGCTGCGCGACGGGGTGCAGGACGACCCAGACCTCACCGCCGACCTGGCCCTGTCCCCGGTTCGTCACGACCCGTTCGAGGACATCGAGGTCGAGGACGTCAGGGTCGAGGAGCGCCACGACACCACGGCCCTCGAGCACCTCCCCGCGGTGGTAGGACCGACGCGCGTACGCCCGGTCGCGAGCCCGCCGCGCAAGCCCCCTGCCCGCAGGCCGGCCGCACCGCTGCCGGTGCACACCACGCCTCGGTCACGATCGGTCAAGGGGCCGCTGTCGTTCCTGCTGGTCGTGCTGCTGCTGACCGCTGTCGGGGCAGGAGCGTGGTGGTTCGGCTTCGCGCGATACACCACGACTCCCGGAGTCCTGGGCGTCAGCGAGGCCGCTGCAGCGTCGCGGCTCGAGCGCGAGGGCCTCGACGTCGAGGTCGGGACACCCCGCTTCTCCGAGACCGTCAAGGCTGGTCTCGTGCTGGCGACCGAGCCCGAGCCGGGTGAACGGGTGCTCAAGGAGGGCACCGTCAGCCTGGTGGTCTCGCTCGGTCCGGAGCGCTACGACGTCCCCGCCGTGAAGACCATGACCGAGGACGAGGCCCAGGACGCCCTCCAGCAGAGCAACCTGGCCGTCGGCGACAGCGTCGAGAAGTTCAGCGAGAGCATTCCCGCAGGTGCGGTCATCAAGACGGTCCCGGCGGCCGGCACGACCGTGAAGCCCGACACGTCGGTCGACCTGGTGCTGAGCAAGGGACGCCGACCCATCGAGGTGTCCGACTGGACCGGCAAGGACGCCGACAAGGCCGTGGCCGCCCTCGAGCGACGCAAGCTCGTCGTCGAGATCGCCGGTGAGGAATACAGCGACTCGGTGGCCGAGGGCGGCGTGATCTCCCAGGACCCCACCGCAGGGCCCCTCTTCAAGGGCGACACCGTGGCCCTCGTCATCTCGAAGGGCCCCGAGCTGGTGGAGGTGCCACGAGTGATCGCGATGGGGGTCGAGGCGGCGACCGAGAAGCTCGAGGCGCTGGGGTTCCAGGTCAACGTCCAGAACTCCGACAACTACATCGGGGTGGGATTCGTGTTCAGCACCTCCCCCGGTGCCGGCGACATGGTGGCCCGGGGCAGCACGATCACGCTCTACCTGATCTAGCGCCCTAGGCTCCGGCGGTGAGCACCGCCACCCCGACCGCGACCGCGGCTGCCCAGCAGCGGCGAACCACCCTGCTCGCAGCACTCGCGCTGCTCGCGATGACCGCGTGCTGGGGCTCCACCTTCATCTCATCTCGGACGAGGTGCAGGTCACCCAGTGCATGAAGTGGGCTGCACGTGAAGGTGTGAGGGTCGTCGGTGATCCGATCATTGAGCTCGACGCCTCCAGTCGCTCCTCGAAGAAGCGAGCCATCGCCAGGATGATCGAGGAGGTTCGTGAGGGCCAGTACGAGGGCATCGTGGTCTGGAAGATCAGCCGGTCGGGACGCAAGCTTATCGACTCCTTGCAGAACGTGGCGGAGCTGCGCGAGGCCGGTGGCTTCATCGCGTCGGCCACCGAGAACCTCAACGACATCGAGACCTCGATCGGCAAGTTCTCTCGCGGCCAGATGTTGCCGATGTCTGGAAGAACGTCCACGAGCACCGCAAAGACCAGGGCCTCCCCCACACGGGTGGCGAGCGGTTCGGCTACCTCTATGACACGGACGAGAAGGACCCTCGAAGGTCTACACGATCAACCCGCTCCCCGGCCCCTGGTTGGCGAAGTGCTATACCGCTTTCGTCGCCGGCCAGAGCACCTCATCCCTGTGTCAGGAGTTGTGGGACAACGGCATCCGATCCGTCACCACGCAGATCTGTCCCGCGTCTGCCAGCGTGTCCCAGCGTCAGGTCGAGGAGCGTGTTCTGGAGTGGCTGTTGGATAACGCCAGGGGCGAGGGCAGCACGCAACCGCGGCAGCTCGACTGGCCCATGCTGCGACCGCTCGTGGTGACGCGGAGTCCATCGCCAAGGAGGTCGACGTTCTCCGTCGCAGGGTCAAGCGGATGGTCACGATGATTGCCGACGAGGAGGATGAAGAGGTCGTCGGAGATTACAAGACAGCGCTCGCGGAGTACCGCCCCGAGATCAAGGAGTTGGAGGCGCAGAAGATGAGTTGGAGGTGGAGGCCGATGTGGCGGCGATCCCCACCGAGGATGCGTTCTTCGCGCTTGCAGCCAACTGAAAACAGGGCAATCCTGCGATGCTCAATGAGGCGCTTCGGAAGGTCATTGCCCGAACCGAGGTGGCCCCTGGTGCTCGTGTTCACAAGTCCCGAGTGAAGATCATTCCGCATTGGGTGCCGAGGCAGCAGAGGCCGTTCGGAGTCAGGAAAACAAGTCGGTGTCTTGGGTTAAGACAGAAACCGTGGCCTAGAAACACAGAAGCCCCCCACCAGCATTCTGGTGGGGGGCTTTCTTGCGTTATGCCGCTACCTGCTGGGGAGTCTTGTGGCGTTCGAGAGAGATGGCTGCCATCAGCGTCAGAGAGTGCGAGCTCCAGCCACGCACTGCTCAGTACGAGCTCGCCCAAGCGGTGCAAGCCGCCCAGAAGGGCGGTGCGACATGGGAGCGGATCGGGGGCGTGCTGGGCATCAGCCGGCAGTCGGCGTGGCAGCGGTTCCGCCACTCGGTACAGCACTCCAAGCCCGAAGAAGTTCCGACCCTCGGCCTCCCCCAGGCGTCCCCACCGTGGGTTACGGTGTTTGGGCATCACCCACCACATCAAACAGGGGAATGATTCACATGAAGAAGTTCATCACCGTCACTGCTGCCGCTGCCGTCCTCGCCGTGGGGGCGAGTGGCGGAGCTGTCGCAGGCAGCCTCATCACCAGCGCGCAGATCGAGAACGACACGGTCGCGTCGGTCGACATCAAGGACCGCACGATCAAGCCCCGCGACCTGTCGCCGCGGACCAAGGCATTCATCAAGCGCAAGGCCGGCAAGAACGGAGCCAACGGCGTCAACGGGGCCAATGGAGCCAATGGAGCGCCGGGGGCACCAGGAGCGCCGGGAGCGCCCGGTCAGGATGGCAGCGCCGCTGGCGTGCAGAGCAACTTCACGACCTTCGGTAACGCCGAGATCGTGGACGCCAACACGGTTCGCCTGAGCCACGACGCTCCTGACGGCTCGGCGGTCCAGATCGAGAACCTGAACCTCGCGGTGCAGCAGGGTGACGAGGTGACCTTCACCTACCGGCTCGCTGGTGGTGCTGTCTACGGTGGAGGCGTGCCGCGTGTCTACCTGGAGATCAACGGGCAGTTCTTCAACACGTTCGACGGTGGCCCCTTCGGTGGCATCGACCCGAACGGCCCCGGTGGCGTCGACAACGGTGACGGCACCTTCACGCGGACGGTGACCATTCCGACCAACGGTCGCATCGGTCAGGCTGGCGTCGTGGTCGACTCTGGTCCCGGCACCATCACCGTGAGCAACCTCGTGGTTTCGGACACCCCGATCAAGTTCATGTGATCCACCTCTAGCCCACCAAGCCCCCCTGCCACCGCTCGACAGGGGGGCTTGGTGTTTCTCAGGAGTGGAGGGTTGGATCACTGTCCCAGTCGGTGAACCCGAGGGCTGAGAGGAGGCCACGGCACAGCATGTACTCACGGAGGGTGTAGGTCTTCGGTTCGATCTTTGGTTCGGTATCCATGACAACCATCCGACCGGTTCCGCAGGTCGGCGGCTCGCCACGCTGTTCGCACTTTGTGAGACTCGACCTTCTTCCTCATCAAGGACCTGCTCGACCGGATCCCCACCCTCGACTTCCTGGCTGTCCGCTTCGCCATCGCGGCAGCAGCCATGCTGCTGGTGGCGCCGAAGGCGATCGCTCGACTCTCCCCTGCCGCACGCCGGCACGCCGTCGTCCTGGGGACGTTGTAGGCGTGGCACAGATCGTGCAGACCGCCGGCCTCGCGCAGACACCCGCCAGCGTCAGCGGGTTCGTCACCGGCATGTACGTCGTGTGCACGCCGGTCTTCGCCGCCGCCACCCTGCACACCCGGATCGGCGCCCTCACCTGGGCGCGGTGGGGTTGGCCACCCTCGGTCTGGGTGTCCTCACCCTGGGCGGCTTCAGTCTCGGGTACGGCGAAGCGATCACCCTCGTCGCAGCGGTGCTCTACGCCGTGCACATCGTGGGCCTCGGTGCGTGGTCGACCCCGCTCGATGCCGTGGGCATGTCGAACCTCCAGATCATCGTGATCGCTGCCATCTGCTTCGTGGCGACCGTGCCCGACGGGATCGTGCTGCCGCACACGGGACGGGACTGGCTCTCGGTGCTCTACATGGCGATCTTCGCGGGCGCGCTCGCGATGCTCGGGCAGACCTCGGCCCAGGCCGACCTGGCGCCGACGCGAACCGCGATCATCATGAGCATGGAGCCGGTCTTCGCGGCCACCTTCGCCGTGGCGCTCGGCGGCGAGAGGATCACGGCCCGGCTGCTCGTGGGCGGGACGATGGTGCTGACCGCGATGGTTGCCGTCGAGCTCGTCCCGCGCCGACACGTGGAGGCCGAGGTCACCCACATCGCGGTCTGAGGGGGGCGATCAGCCCGTAGTCTGGCGTCGTGACGACCTGTGTGCGCTGCGGCCACGAGCTGGGGATAGGGCGGTTCTGCCTGAACTGCGGCCACCCCGTCGATGCGCCGCTGCCCGCAGAGGAGACACCACTCACCACGCTGCACGAGGAGTCGTCGCCCGACCGGCCCGACCTCGGGAGCCCGTCGTGGGTGCCATGGGCGGTCGGGGTCAGCCTGCTGCTGATGGTCCTGGGGGTCCTGGCGGTCCTGGCATCCATCCTCGGTGGGGACGACGATCCCGCCGCGGGCATGGCGACAGAGCCACAGCCGACGAGCACCGAGAGCCAGGCTCCGCCGGCCGAGGTCGTCGACCTCACCCGCACGGTCAAGGTCAAGGCGCCACCCGCGGCACCGCCCACCGCCGACCTGGACGGCCAGCTCGTCAGCTACGGCGCCCGGCGCATGCTCGACGGGGAACCGGAAACGGCGTGGCGCACCACGGGCGATGCGACCGGCCAGACGATCACGTTCTCCCTGCGGGAGGCCACCAGCATCCGTCGGGTCGGGCTGATCAACGGCTACGCCCGGAAGGTGCCCAGTGGGGCCACCCTGGTCGACTGGTATCCCCACAACCGGCGCATCACCCTCGTGGAGTGGGTCTTCGACGACGGCACCTCTGTGCAGCAGAAGCTCCGGGAGAAGTCCAAGCTCCAGCGGCTCACGATCGAGCTCGTGACGACCACGACCGTCCAGCTGCGCGTGCTGGCCGTGACGCCCCCTGGCGCCGGTGTCCTCGGGCGCGACTACACGGCCATCAGCGAGATCCTCATCGCGGGCGCCCCGGCTGCGTGACCGACCCCGAGCACCAGCACTAGAGGCGGGTCAGGATCGCCGCGGCCGTGTCGGCGTCGGCCTTCGACACCTCGAGGTGCGTCACGAGGCGTACGACGCGGGGCCCGACCGCGGCGATCCGCACCCCGGCCTCGGCGGCGGCGGACACGAAGTCGGCCGCGTCCGGTCGCGGGACCACCACGATGTTGGTGTCCACCGTGGCCGGGTCGACACCACAGGCCTCGGCGAGCAGCTTCGCGTGGTCGTGGTCGACAGAAAGGCGCTCCAGGTGGTGGTCGAGCGCGTGCAGGCCGGCAGCGGCCAAGATCCCGGTCTGTCGCATGCCGCCGCCCAGTCGCTTGCGCCATACGCGCGCTTCGGCGATCGCGTCGGCCGAGCCCACCACCAGCGAGCCCACCGGTGCGCCCAGACCCTTGGAAAGGCAGACGGCGATCACGTCGGCGACGGCGCCGTAGTCGCTGAAGGAGGTGCCGGTCGCGACGTGGGCGTTCCAGATGCGAGCACCGTCGAGATGAACCGCGACGCCGACCTCGTCGGCCCACGACCGCAGTGCCTGCAGGTCGGCCAGGGGCAGCACCGCTCCCCCGGCGAAGTTGTGGGTGTTCTCGACTGAGACGGCCGCCGTGGGCACCAGGAACGGGCCCATGTCCGGGGCATACATCTCGGCGATCGCCGGCTGGTCGATCTGGCCCCGTTGACCGGTCCACGTGCGCATGGTCAGGCCCGTGATCGCGCCGTGCGCCCCGAGCTCGGCGCGCGCGATGTGAGCGGACGCCTCGCAGAGCACCTCCTGGCCCACGCGGACGAGGGAGCGGATGGCGAGCACGTTGGCGAGCGAGCCCGTCGGGGTGAAGAGGGCGGCCTCGTGCCCGAACAGGCCCGCCACCCTCTCCTCGAGAGCGTTGGTCGTCGGGTCCTCGCCGTAGACGTCGTCGCCGACCTCCGCGGCCGCCATCGCGGACCGCATCGCGCGGGTCGGGGTGGTGAGGGTGTCCGAACGCAGGTCGATCATCGCGTCCGGAGCATCTCCGAGACGAGGAACGCCAGCTCGAGTGACTGGACGCGGTTCAGGCGTGGGTCCACGACCGACTCGTAGCGGTGGGCGAGGCCGATCTCGTCGATCTCCTCGCCACCTCCGACGATCTCGGTGACGTCGTCGCCGGTCATCTCGACCATCATCCCGCCGGGCACGGTGCCGAGCCCGCGGTGGACGTCGAAGAACCCCTGGATCTCGTCGAGCACGTCGTCGAAGCGCCGGGTCTTGTAGCCGGTCGAGGCCTCGAACGTGTTGCCGTGCATCGGGTCGCTGACCCAGGCGACCTGCACGCCCTCGGCCGTGACCTTCTCGACCAGGGGCGGCAGTCCGTCGCGGACCTTGCCCGCC
>NZ_JAOPXV010000055.1 GCF_025964975.1 Nocardioides sp. | reverse complement strand
ATCTCGCACCACTGTGCCGAAGACATCACCGTCTCAAGACCAAGGGCCGCTGGCGCTACCAGATGACCGACCCCGGGGTGTTCGTCTGGACCAGCCCACTGGGTGACGAGTTCCTCCGCGACCACACCGGATCCCACCCACTCGAACCAGGACAACCTGCCGAACGCTCGGCCGGGGACCCACCCGCACACCCGACCCAGCGTCCGGCCGACCCCGAGGGCCACCCGCCCGACGATTAGCGACGCCGCGCCACACCCCCCGCACAGCTAACCCGTGCGGGGCACTGGCACGCGAAGGCATAGACACTGGGCGAACGCCGCGTGCCGCCGATCCAGCTCAGTGCTTCCAGGCGAGCTCCCGCAACGCCCAGCGGCGCACGCGCCCGGCCACGCGGCGCCATGGCCCGAGCAGCCGCCACGACCGTGTGGCTTGGAGAGCAGCGAGTTGCTGGGCGAGGTCTGCCGCCTCCCGCCGGGCTCGGCGGGCAGCGGCACGCGCTCGCCTGAGCTCCGGCGACGGCCCCGACGCCCCAGACGGCCCTGTCGGCCCAGACGGCCCAGACGGCCCAGACGGCCCAGTCGGCGGGGCCGGGGCAGGGACCTGGTGACGAGGAGCGCCCTGGCCGTAGACGTCGACGGTCGTCCCGAAGAATTCCACCTCCCGCTTGCCGAGCAAGTCGGGCGAGCTGGCGCGCAGGTGGGCCGTGTAGTCGGCGGCAGCCTCGGTGGAGTCGGTGAGGTAGAGCTTGTTGGGCGAGACGGCGAACGGCACCAGCGCCGGGGCGTCGAGCAGGTAGGTCGCCGTACCCGTCAGGACCCCCAACCAGTGCCCGTTGAGCATGTCGTCGAGGACCACGATCCCGCCGGGGGCGATGCTTGCCTCGGCCAGCCGGAGATCGTGACGGGTGATCTCGGCCGTGTGCCCGCCGTCGACGGAGAACATCCTGGGGCGCCCGAACACCTCGCGGGCATTGTCGGGCGTGACCTCGAGGCTGGAGGACGCCACCATTCGGACCGCGACGTCAGGCGCCCACCGCTCCAGGTTCTTCTCGAACCGTCGGCGGTCCCCCTTGCCTGACTGGTCCGTGTTGTGGCCCTGCTGCTCGAACAGGTCGAGAGCCACAGCACCCTCCCCTGGCGCCAGTCCGTTGGCGAGCAGCAGGAACGACCGTCCGTGATGGACGCCGATCTCAGCCGCACCGCCCCTCAGCCCGAGGTCGATCTGGTGCAGCAGCAACACAGCCATCAGCTCGGCCGAGTCAGGCTCGAACCAGCCCTTGACCTGACCCAGGCCCTCGCTGCGGTAGCGCTCGAGCCGCTCGGACACGCTCACGTCGACTCCCCCCTTGAACGGACCGGTCAGAGGACACTAACGCCGACGCCAGCCAGTTCACGTCGGTGTCGGCGGGTGTCGTCAGCTGACCAGGATCGGGATGAGCATCTCGTCCGGTGTCAACGAGCCGTGCAGACCCACGAGCGACTTCTCATAGGGGAAGTCGCGGGTGGTGACGACCGCCGCATCACCGCGGCAGGCGACCATGACGTCGCCGACACGAGGGGCCACGGCTGGCGCCATCTCACCGAACCAGCCACGGGCGACGGCGTCGTCGCGGGTCAGGACCAGCGCACGGTCGCCGAGCACCTCACGCCAGGTCGAGACGACGGAGGCGAGCGCACCCCGCGCGCAGTAGAGGTGGCGGAAGCGTGCCTCACCGCCGAGCAGGTCGACCCCGTCACGCAGACCCGGCACGTCCTCGACGTCGACGCGCGACGACTTCGGCGAGTCGATCATGCCGTGGTCGGCGACGACGACGAAGCGGACCGAGTGCGGCAGCGCCTCTCGCATCTGCTCGGCCTCCGCGTCGACCATGGCCAGCTGCTGCAGCCACTGCGTCGAGGCCACGCCGAACTTGTGACCGGTCCAGTCGAGGTCGGAGTCGTAGACGTAGGTCAGCGAAGGGGTGTGTGCGGCGGCCGTCACCATGGCCGCGATCCGCTCGCCGACCTTGTCCGCCCCGACGAATCCCGCCCCGCGATGGGCGGCGACGGTCAGGCCCGACCCGGCGAAGTCGCGCTTGTTGACCACGGTGACGTTGACGCCGGCCGCGGCGAGCCGGGAGAAGGCGGTCGGGTGGGGCTGCCACTCGAGCGGGTCGACCGACTTGTCCCACGAGAGGTGGTTGAGGAGCCGATCGGTCCCCGGGATGCGCGCGGTGTAGCCGATGAGCCCGTGGGCGCCGGGCACGAGGCCGGTCCCCAACGACGTCAGGCTGGTGGCGGTCGTCGAAGGGACTCCCGCTGTGCCGACCGCCCCGCCCTGCACCAGCGAGGACAGGAAGGGCGCGGAGTACCGGTGCCGGTCCAACAGCTCCGACCCCAGCCCGTCGATGAGGAACACGACGTACGCCGACGCGTCGGGCATCACCAGGCCGGAGGGCGGTTCCCCCGCGACCGAGGCCCGCAGCCCCAGCCCGCGCGCGACTGCTGGGACCACGTCACCGAGGGAACGTTCGCCGTAGGCGGGGAGGGCGAAGTCGCTCGCGGTCGGGCCTGCGTCGATCCGCTCGCTCATGCGCCCCGGGTCAGGGACGAGAGGGCCTCGGCGAACGCCAGGAGTCGCCCGACTGCCTCGCCTCCGTCGGCGGCGGCCGAGACCCGCAGCGAGAAGTCGTCGCCGGCGATGGTGCCGGTGTAGCCGTGGTCCGCGTCGCACTCGGGGTCGGCGCAACCGGCGGGCTCCAGGTCGATGCGACCCACACCGCCCCAGCCGATGGTCACGACCGCCTCGGCCGGCGAGGACGGGCCGGACGTCGGGTTGGCGATCATCCGGGTCACCACGACCGAGCGGATGGTCGACAGGGACACCGCTTCGGTGGACGTCGAGGTGTAGGGGTCGGGCAGCAGGTCGTCGCCCGGGTGCTCGTCGGTGTGCGCCAGGACGAGTCGGGTCGGCGTGAGCACCGCGACGGTGAGGTGGCGACGCACCTCGTCGCGGTCGAAGGTCGGCTCGTGGTGGAGGTAGTAGGCGACCAGTTCCTCACCACCGACGGCGGAGAACACCCCGTCGGAGACGACCTCCGGGTAGTAGCCGGTGTGGTCGATGGCCCGGCGGAGGTCTGTCCCCGGTCCGGGCTCGCTCGTCTTGCTGCGCATGCGGGGCAGTCTGTCACGCGCCCGGCGAGCCGGGGCGCGCAAGTCAACAGCGCGAGCCTCGCGACCGGTCAACAGGGCCAGCACGGGCGGGCAGTCAACCGCGGACTCAGTACGCCGACCCGCGGTCGCTCAGTCGGGCAGGGTGTCGCCGGGGGGCGTGGACAGGCGGCGTACGAACCAGTCCGATCGCGGATCGACGACCGGCTCGATCCGGATGACCGCGCCCAGCACCGACGCCCCGCCGGCACCCGCCAGGATCAGCGGGAGGTCGAGGGACCGGACCTGTTGCAGGTCATGCTGGATCTGCGCCGCTCGACTGACCAGCCGCTCGATCTCGGTCACGTCGACGATCTCGCTCCCGCGGTAGCCGAAGAGGATGGGCGACGCCTTGATCTCGCGCACCATGTCCTGCGCGTCGTGATCTGCCAGCGGCGGGATCCGGAACGACCGGTCGCCCAGCAGCTCGGTGAGCGGTCCGCCGATGCCGAAGGAGATCACCGGGCCGAAGAGCGGGTCCTCCAGGGTCGAGATCGCGACCGGCACCCCGGGAGGAGCGTTGCGCTGCACGACGAAGCCGGCGCTGGCGGGCTCGGTGATGACCGCGCACAGCGAGTTCCATGCGTGCGCCATCTCGGCGGGGTTGTCGATGTTGCGCCATACGTGCGCCAGGTCGGGTCGGTGCCGCAGGTGGTCGGCCGTGGCCTTCAGCACGACGTCCCAGCCGAGGTGCTCCCCCGCGGCGGTCGCCTCCTCGACGCTCGACACCGCCAGCGTCTCCCACAGGTCGATGCCGTAGGCCCCCAACAGCTCCTTCTGCTCCTCCAGCGTGAGGTCGTGGCCGTCGGGATGCTTCATCAACAGCTCGTTGACCAAGCGTCGAGCGGCTTGCGGGTCCACGCTGTCCGGACCGGTCGCTGCCTTGTCAGGGGTGCGCAGCCACACGGCGTATTCGACGACGTGCGCGAGCGCTCGGACGGCGGCCTCCACGGCCGGGTAGGACGGCACCGAGCCGCGCCCGGCGCTCGACCCGGCGACATCGGGCACCCGGAGCAGCTCGGGGACACCCTCCGCGCCCAGGAACGTCGAGACGATCGGCTTGTCGGACTGCTCCCCCACGGCGGCGAGCACGTTGGCGACGTCCTCGCCGGAGACGTTGAGGGGCGGGATGTAGATCGCCGCGACCGCGTCGACCTCGGGGTCGTCGATGGCTGCGTCGAGCGCGTCCTCGAAGTCCTCGGCGCCGGCGTCGGCTCCCAGCGCCACCTGCTTGTTGACGACCAGGCCGACGCTGGTGGCCGCATCGGCTGCGAGCAGGCCGAGGGCGTCGGAGTTGCCGACCACGGCGACGCGGCGACCCCGGGGCAGCGGCTGGTGGGCCAGCAGCTGGGCGACGTCGAACATCTCCTCCAACGTGTCGACCTGGATCACGCCCGCCTGCCGGAACATCGCATCGACGGCTTGCGAGGGCGCCGCGATCTTGCGCACGGCATGTCCCATGGGTACGCCCTGGGTACTGCGCCCCGACCGCACCGCGATGATGGGCTTGCGGCGGCTGACGCGACGGGCGATGCGCGAGAACTTGCGGGGGTTGCCGATCGACTCGAGGTAGAGCAGCACGACCTCGGTCGCGTCGTCCTCGAGCCAGTACTGCAGGAGGTCGTTGCCCGACACGTCGGCGCGGTTGCCGGCGCTGACGAAGGTCGACAACCCGAGCCCGCGGTTGTTGACCTTCTCCAGGATCGCCGAGCCCAGGGCGCCGGACTGGCAGAAGAATCCGGCGCGGCCACGGGGTGGCATCAGCGGGGACAGGGACGCATTGAGGCTGACGTCGGGATCGGTGTTGATCACACCGAGGGCGTTGGGACCGATCAACCGCAGGCCGTAGGAGCGCGAGAGCCCGACCAGTCGCCGCTGCCGCTGCCGTCCCTCTTCCCCGGTCTCGGCGAAACCGGAGGAGATGACCACCAGCCCGTGCACGCCCTTCGCTGCGCAGTCGAGCACCACGTCCTGCACGGCATCGGCGGGCACGGCCACGATGGCGACGTCGACGTCTCCGGGGATGTCCGCGACGGACTGGTAGGCGGGCATGCCGGAGACCGAGTCCGCCGTCGGGTTCACGACATAGACCCGGCCGGTGAAGTCGCCGGTGACCAGGTTGCGCACCAGCGCCCGGCCGATGGTGTCCTGACGCCGGCTCGCTCCGATGATCGCGACGGAGCGCGGGGAGAAGAACTTCTCGATCGACGCGGACTCGGCACGGTGCTCGCGCTGCGCCATGACGCCGATCGCCGTGTCGGTCGGGTCGATGTTGAACTCGAGCTCCATCACGCCACCGTCGTAGGCGCTGGCCACGCGGTAGCCCGCGTCCCGGAAGGTGTGGATCATGGCGTGGTTGTCCGGCAGCACCTCGGCGACGAAGCGGTCGATGCCGCGCTCGCGTCCGGCCTGCGCGAGGTGCTCGAGCAGCAGCTGACCGATCCCGCGCCCCTGGTGCTTGTCCTCCACCAGGAAGGCGACCTCGGCCTTGCCATCGTCCGTCGCGTCGTAGCGACCGACCGCGATCATCTCGTCGGCCACCGTCAGGACGAAGGCCACGCGTTCGACGTAGTCGACGTGGGTGAACCGCTTGACGTCCCGCTCGGAGAGGAACGGCATCGGGGAGAAGAAGCGGTAGTACTTGGACTCGGCGGAGACCCGGCTGTAGAACTCGACCAGGAGCTCGGCGTCGTCGGGCCGGATCGGGCGGATGTGCGCTGCCCGGCCGTCGCGCAGCAGGACGTCGGCCTCCCAGTGCCGCGGCGGTCGCGCGCTCGTCTCGGCCTCGGTCTCGGTCACCTTGGGAAATCTACAGGCACACGAGGGGGCCACGAGGCCCGGTCGCGCGACCTCGTCGACCTGCGTACGCCGAAGTGCGGGCCGCCCCGGCGAGCCCCGTGCCCGATCCGCCCGCGGGACCGGGAGAATGCCCGCATGGCTCGACGTACCACCAAGCAACCGCTCCCCGACGACTTCGAGGAGCACATCCTCGACATCGATGTCGGCGAGGAGATGCGCTCCTCGTTCCTCGAATACGCGTACAGCGTCATCTACTCGCGCGCCCTGCCCGACGCCCGCGACGGACTCAAGCCCGTCCACCGTCGGATCCTCTACACGATGGACGACATGAACCTGCGGCCCGACCGCGGACACGTCAAGAGCGCCCGCGTCGTCGGTGAGGTCATGGGCAAGCTGCACCCCCACGGCGACACCGCCATCTACGACGCCCTCGTGCGGATGGCGCAGCCGTGGTCGCTTCGCGTGCCCTTCATCGACGGTCACGGCAACTTCGGCTCGCCCGACGACTCCCCCGCCGCCATGCGCTACACCGAGTGCCGGATGCTCCCGGCGGCCGTGGCGATGACGGCGTCGATCGACGAGGACACCGTCGACTTCAAGCCCAACTACGACTCCCGGGAGACCGAGCCCACCGTCCTGCCCGCTGCGATCCCCAACCTGATCGTCAACGGCACGACCGGCATCGCGGTCGGGATGGCGACGAACATCGCGCCGCACAACCTGGTCGAGGTGGTGCAGGCACTGCGCCACCTCATCACCCACCCGAAGGCCGACCTCGACGACCTGATGCGGTTCGTCCCCGGCCCCGACCTGCCGACCGGCGGCAAGATCGTCGGCCTCGACGGCATCCGCGACGCCTACGAGACCGGCCGGGGCTCCTTCAAGATGCGCGCAACCGCGCGGATCGAGTCGGTCACCGCCCGCCGCAAGGGCATCGTGGTGACCGAGCTGCCCTACGGCGTCGGCACCGAGCGCGTGGTGGAGCGGATCAAGGCCCTCGTGCTGGCCAAGAAGATCCAGGGCATCTCCGACCTCAAGGACCTCACCGACCGCAGCCACGGGCTGCGCCTGGTCATCGAGGTGAAGAACGGGTTCGTCCCCGAAGCGCTGCTCGAGCAGCTCTTCCGCCTGACCCCGATGGAGGACTCCTTCGGCATCAACGCCGTCGCGCTCGTCGACGGCCAGCCGCGCACCCTGGGACTCAAGGAAATGCTGGAGGTCTTCCTCAAGCACCGCTTCGACGTCGTCCGCCGTCGGTCTCAGTTCCGCCGCAGGAAGGCCGCCGATCGCCTGCACCTGGTCGAGGGCCTGCTGATCGCGATCCTCGACATCGACGAGGTCATCCAGGTCATCCGCACCTCCGACAACGCCTCGGTCGCCAAGGAGCGGTTGATCGACATCTTCGAGCTCAGCCAGATCCAGGCCGACTGGATCCTCGACATGCCTCTTCGCCGGCTCACCAAGTTCTCCAAGCTCGAGCTAGACAAGGAGAAGGCCGAGCTCGAGCGCGAGATCGAGCTGCTCGACGCAATCCTCAACGACGAGCAGCTCCTGCGCCGGGTCGTCTCCGACGAGCTGGCGGAGGTCGCCAAGACGTACGGCACCCCGCGCCGTACCGTCCTGCTCGCCTCGGCCGGCACCACCGTCACGGCAGCCGCGGCCTCCCTGGAGGTCGCCGACGACCCCTGCTTCGCCTTCCTCTCCTCCACCGGGCTGGTCGCCCGGACCTCGAGCGCGGCGCAGCCGGGCCACGGGGAGGCCCGCGCCAACCACGACGTGATCACCTCAGCGGTCCGCACCACCGCCCGCGGTGAGGTCGGCGTCCTGACCTCACGCGGCCGGCTGCTCAAGATCTCGGTGCTGGACATGCCCGAGCTGCCCGACTCGGCCAACGACCCCAACCTCCAGGGCGGCTATCCCCTCAGCGAGATGCTCTCGCTGGACAACGGGGAGCGAGCCCTGGCCCTGACCTCCCTGACGACCGAAGGTCCCGGCCTCGCGCTGGGCACCCGGGACGGGACCGTCAAGCGAGTGAACCCTGAGGCCCTGAACAGGGACGAGTGGGAGGTGATCTCGCTCAAGGACGGCGACGAGGTCGTCGGTGCCGTCGAGCTCGCCACGGGCACCGAGACACTGTGCTTCATCACCTCCGACGCCCAGCTGCTGCACTTCGGTGCCGAGGCCGTGCGTCCGCAGGGCAGGGCCGGAGGCGGTATCGCCGGGGTGCGGTTGAGCCCCGGCGAGCGGGTCGCATGGTTCGGAGTCGTTACCGGTGACGACTCCCTCGTGGTGACGGCGTCCGGCGCCTCGACCGCCTTGCCCGGTACGGACGCCGGTGCGGTCAAGGTCACCCCCTTCAGCGAATATCCTGCCAAGGGGCGCGGGACCGGCGGCGTACGCTGCCACCGATTCCTCAAGGGCGAGGACACGCTGGTGACCGCCTGGGCGGGTCCTGCTCCCGCCCGTGCGGCCGCAGCGAGCGGCGCAGCCGTCGACCTGCCCGCCGCGACCGGGCGGCGCGACGGGTCGGGCATCCCCGGCTCCCAGGCGATCGCCGCCGTGGCCGGGTCGGTTGCCCTGCAGCTCGCGGACCACGGGGGCCCGCCTGCTGCCCCGGGCGACGACGCGTGATGTGCAAGGCTGAACGCATGACTTCCCGCGTCGCAGGCCTGCCCCTCGCGCTCGTCCTGGCCGGCTCGCTGGCGCTGACTGCGTGCGCCGGCGGTGGTGAGAAGAAGGTGACCGACGACCAGAGCCCCGAAGAGGTGCTCAGCGCCGCCGCGACCACGTTGAAGGAGGCCGAGGGCGTCAACCTCACGCTGTCGACCACGGACCTGCCCGAGGGGATCAACGGCATCACGAAGGCGGCAGGTGTCGCGACCAACGCACCCGCCTTCGAGGGCACGATCACGGTGGTCTTCGCCGGGCAGAGCGTCGAGGTGCCCGTCGTCGCCGTGGACGGCGTCGTGCACGCGGTCCTTCCCTTCACCGACGGGGCCTACCAGGACATCGACCCGGGTGACTACGGTGCACCAGACCCCGCCTCGCTCATCAGTGCCGAGAGCGGCTTCTCCTCGCTGCTGGGGGTCACCACCGACCTCGAGGAGGGCGAGAGCGTACGCGGCGGTGCGGACAACGACGAGGTCCTCACCACCTTCACCGGCACCGTCCCGGGTGCTGCGATGAAGAAGGTCATCCCGAGCTCGGCGGGCAAGACGTTCGACGCCGAATATCTCGTCTCCGACGACGGCGAGCTGCGCCAGGCCGTGCTGACCGGGGTTTTCTACCCCAAGAGCGAAGCGATGACCTACACGGTCGACTTCGCGGACTACGGCACGAGCAAGGACATCGTCGCCCCGTGAGCGGCCTGGCCGGGTCGGCTCCGACCCGGGGGCTGCTGAGCCTGGCGGCCGTCGCCGTCGCGTTCGCCGCCGCGGACACCTACGTCGTCGTGCTCGCTCTGCCGGACATGATGACGAGCGTCGGCGTCCCCATCGACCAGCTTCAGCGCGCTGCCCCGATCGTCTCGGGCTTCCTCCTCGGCTACGTCGCGATGCTGCCCCTCATCGGTCGCATCGCCGATCTGCGTGGACGCGTGCCGGTGCTGGTGTTCTCGCTCGCGCTCTTCGCGTTCGGTTCCCTCATCACCGCGCTGGCCTACGACATGCCGTCCATGGTCAGCGGGCGGTTCCTCCAGGGCGTCGGCGGTGGCGGACTGGTGCCGGCCACGCTCGCGCTCGTCGCCGACCTGTACCCCCCAGACCGTCGCGGCGTCCCGCTCGGAGTCGTGTCGGCCGTCCAGGAGATCGGATCAGTCGTGGGCCCCCTGTTCGGGGCCGTCGTGCTGGCGTTCGCCGACTGGCGCGCCATCTTCCTGATCAACCTCGCGGTGGGGCTCGTGCTGGCCGCCGCGCTGCGGGCGCTGGGCGGCTCCGCGCCCAGACCTCGTGCGAGACCGGACCTCGTCGGCGCCCTGCTCCTCCTCGTCACCCTGGCCGCTGGTGCACTGGTCTTCGTCAGACCCGCGCAGCTCCTTCGCGACCTGACGTGGGGACAGCTGTTCATCCCCTATGCGGGGTCAGGACGCTGGCTGACCCCGATCGGCCTCGTCGCCATCGCGGCGGCAGTGCTCTTCCTGGTGTGGTGCTTCTCCTCGAAGCGACCGCTGCTGGACCTGCGCCAGTGGGGCGCCAGCCTCGGCGAGGCCGACGTCGTGGGCGCCCTGCTGCTGGCGGCCGCGCTCGCCGGCGTGATCCTCGCCTTCGCCACGGCCGACCCGAAGATCCAGGTCTTCTCCGACCGCGGCTGGTGGTTCCTGCTCGGCTCCACCATCGCGTCGGTGCTCTTCGCCCTGCACCTGCGCCGAGCGGAGGCCCCACTCGTCCCGCGCGGTGCGCTGCGGCGTACCCCTGCCTGGGGCGCCCTGCTCGTCAGCTTCTTCATCGGGGCCGCCCTCATCGCCGCCCTGATCGACATCCCGTTGTTCGCGCGCACCACCGTCTACCCCGAATCGCAGCTCGCGGCCGCGCTGGTGCTGGTCCGGTTCCTGGTCGCGCTCCCGGTCGGCGCGGTGATCGGCGGCTACCTCATCCGCCGCTTCTCCCCCGGCGTCATCACCGCAGTCGGGATGCTGCTGGCGGCGGTCGGGTTCGTGCTGATGGCCCAATGGGGCCTGACGACGGTGGAGGAACCCATCGCCAACCTCGGCCTCATCACCGGGGGCCTGGGGTTCGGTCTGGCCCTGGCCCCCGTCAACGCGGCTCTGCTGGCCTTCACCGACGACGACGTGCACGGGGTCGCCAGCGCCTTCGTGGTGGTCTCCCGGATGGTGGGGATGCTCGTGGGCATCTCCGCCCTGACCACGATCGGCCTCCGTCGCTACTACGCCGAGCAGGGCGACGTCCCGTCGGCGCGGGAGGTGTGTGACGGCAAGACCAGGTGCAAGGGGTTCTCCGACCTGTTGCGGGTCGCCGGGATCGCGCAGGAGCAGACGGTGTTCTACGGAGCGGCGGTCTGTGCGGTGATCGCTGCGGTCCTGGCCCTGGTGTTGTTCCGTGCGGCGAAGGCCACACCGCTCTCTCCGCGAGACCTGCTCACGCCTCAGGGCGTGAGTTGAGTAGTTTTCTCCTCGTGAACGACTTCAGCGACCTCCTCGCCGCCAACCGCACCTTCGCCCAAGACTTCGACCTCGGCGGGTTCGACGGCGTCGCACACGCCGGCGTGGCAATCGTGACCTGCATGGACTCGCGGATCAACCCGCTGAAGATGCTCGGTCTGGAGTACGGCGACGCCAAGATCTTCCGCAACCCGGGCGGCCGCGTGACTACCGCCGCCCTCGAGGCCCTCGTCCTGGGCGCCCACCTGCTCGGCGTCAACCGCATCCTGATCGTGCCCCACACCCGCTGCGCGATGGCCCGCTTCAGCGAGGCCGAGCTCCGCGACAAGGTCAGCGAATCGATGGGCGTCGACGCCTCGTGGCAGCAGTTCCACGTCATCCCCGACCAGGTCGCCGCCCTCGAGGAGGACGTCCAGACCGTGCGATCACACCCCCTCATCCCCGCGTCGGTCGCCGTCGGCGGCTTCGTCTACGACGTCGACACCGGCCTGCTCGACCAGAAGTTCTGATGACCGACACCGAGTTCGCTGCGACGGCGATGGCCGTCGTCAGCGCCTCCGTGGCTGCGCTGGTGTGGTGGATGACCCGCGAGTGCGCTGCCGGACGCATCCTGGCCAAGAGACGCACGTTCGGGATCCGCACCCGCCACACGCTCGTCTCGGACGAGGCCTGGATGCGGGGCCACGAGGCGGCGCTGCCCTGGACCCTGGCCGGGCGCTACCTCGCCGGCCTCCTCGCCGTCGCCACGCTGGTCGTCGTCGGCCTCGATCGTGAGGCGCCGTTCGGCATCGCGCTCGGGATCGCCGGCATCGTCACCGTGCTCGCCACGTACGTCGCCGCGGTGCTGGCCATCAGCCGCGCCGCGTCCGACACCGACGCCCCCGCCCCGACGACCGGCGACGTCGTCGCGCCGCAGGTCGGCGAGCAGGACTAGCTCTCAGCCGCTCCCGAGCGGTGCGTGAGCCACAGTTCGCGACGACGCAATGTGGCTGTGCCACCTCTGGTCGTCTCCCCCACCCGGCACGGCGACTCAGAGGTGCCCCACCCACATTCCTGACGCTCAGAATGTGTGGCTCACCCACCTCCGCTGCTGCGCCGTTCTCAGCCGGACGGCATCGCGGCGCGTCGGACGTGACGAAGCTGCATACGCGTACGCCGCTGGGCGCGCCCGCGGCCTCAAGCCCGCCTTCATCACGTCCGACACGCCGCTGGCTGACCCTCAGAAGTCGAGGTCCTCGTCGGTCAGTGACCCACCGTTGGCGACGATGAACTCCTTGCGCGGCGCGACGTCGGAACCCATCAGCAGCTCGAAGACCGATGCGGCGACCTCGGCGTCGTCGACGGTGAGCCGGCGCAGGGTGCGGTGGCGCGGGTCCATCGTGGTCTCCGCCAGCTGGTCGGCGTCCATCTCGCCGAGACCCTTGTAGCGCTGGGGTGGCTCCTTCCAGCGCATGTTCTTCTTCTTCAGCTCGGCGAGCCGGCGGTGCAGCTCGTCGTCGGAGTAGGTGTAGACGTACTTCTCCATCCCCTTCTTGGGGTTGGTCAGCTCGATGCGGTGCAGGGGCGGGACGGCCGTGTAGACGCGCCCCGACTCGATCAGCTCGGGCATGTACTTGAAGAACAAGGTGGCGAGCAGGCAGCGGATGTGCGACCCGTCGGAGTCGGCGTCGGCCATGAAGATGATCCGGCCGTAGCGAGCAGCCTCGATCTCGAAGGTCCGGCCCGATCCGGCTCCGACGACCTGGATGATCGAGGCGCACTCGGTGTTCTTGAGCATGTCGCCGACCGAGGCCTTCTGCACGTTGAGGATCTTGCCGCGGATCGGGAGCAGCGCCTGGTATTCGGAGTCACGGGCGAACTTCGCCGTACCGAGCGCCGAGTCACCCTCGACGATGAAGAGCTCGGTCCGCTCGTTGTCCCCCGAGCGGCAGTCGGCCAGCTTCGCGGGCAGCGCCGACGACTCCAGGGCGTTCTTGCGCCGCTGGGTCTCCTTGTGCTGTCGAGCCGCGATCCGCGTCTTGGACGCGCCCACGACCTTGTCCATGACGAGCTTGGCCTGCGCCTTCTCGGCGCGCTTGGTGGAGGTCAGGAACTTCTTCAGCTCCGCGGCCACGACCTTGCGGACGACCGTACGCGCGGCGGGGGTGCCCAGGATCTCCTTGGTCTGCCCCTCGAACTGGGGCTCCGCGAGCCGGACGGTGACGATGCCGGTCATGCCCTCGAGGACGTCGTCCTTGATGACGTTGTCGTCGTTGACCTTGAGCACCTTGGCCGCGCGCATCACGTCGTTGAAGGTCGCGGTGATGGCCTGCTCGAAGCCGCTCAGGTGCGTGCCGCCCTTCGGCGTCGCGATCACGTTGACGTAGGAACGCACCTGGGTGTCGTAGGTGTTGCTCCACCGCAGCGCGACGTCGACGGTGAGCTCGCGCTCGATCTCCTGGGCAGTCATGTGGCCCTTGTCGTCGAGCAGCGGCACCGTCTCGGTGAACGTGTCCATCCCCTGGAGCCGCAGGATGTCGGTCACCGGCTCGCCGGCGGAGAGGTAGTCGGCGAACTCGCTGATGCCGCCCTCGTGGAGGAACTTCTCCTCCAACAGCTCCGGTCCCCGCCGGTCGCGGATCACCAGTTCGAGGCCGGGGACGATGTAGGAGGTCTGACGCGCCCGGCCGAGCAGTCCCTCGAGCTCGACGGCGGCGTCCTTGGTGAAGATCTGCCGGTCGGGCCAGAAGTGCACCCGGGTGCCGGTCTTGTCCTTGGCGACCCGCTTTCCCTTGCGGGTCAGCCCCGACTTCGGCGTGAAGGGTGCCGTGGGACCGTCGCCGTCGAACACGCCGGGGACGCCGCGCTGGAAGGAGATTCCCTGCTGGGAGGGCGAGCGGTCGACGTCGATGTCCATCCGCGCCGAGAGCGCGTTCACCACGGACAGCCCGACCCCGTGCAGGCCGCCGGTGGCGACGTAGGAGCCACCGCCGAACTTGCCGCCGGCGTGCAGCTTGGTCGCGACGACCTCGACACCGGGCAGACCCGTCTTGGGCTCCTTGTCGGTGGGGATGCCGCGCCCGTCGTCGAACACCTCGACCGACCCGTCCGGGTGCAGGGTGATCTCGACGCGGTGCGCGACGCCCGCAAGCGCTTCGTCGACGCCGTTGTCGATGATCTCCCACAAGCAGTGCATGAGGCCGCGGGTGTCGGTCGAACCGATGTACATGCCGGGGCGTTTGCGGACGGCTTCGAGGCCCTCGAGGACGAGGAGATGAGCCGCGTTGTAGGTGTTGTCTGCCGGTGCTGCCACAAGGAAAGAACCTACCCGCGACACGCCGCGGCACGAGGTAGGGCACGCTGCGCAACGCAGCCACGTGTCGGGTCTACGGTGAGCCCACAGCACCCGAGCAATCCGAACACCCACAACACGACGAACACCCGATGAGTCCCAACCTTGGGATACCGCCTTCAGGATGTATCCACAGATGGTTGGATGGACTTGTCCCCCCGACCACAGCGCCCGGGAATGTTTGATCCGGTGGCTACGTTGGACCAGACACCAAATGCTAAGAAATGAGGCCGCCGTGACTACCGCCATTGCCACCCACCCCGCTGCCCTGACGGCCAGCGACCGCTGCGACCGTTGCGGTGCTCAGGCCTACCTGCGTGTCGAGCTCCAGACCGGCGGCGAGCTGCTGTTCTGCGCCCACCACGCCCGCGAGCACGGGGACAAGATCCGCGCGATCGCGGCCAACGTGCAGGACGAGACCCACAAGCTCCAGGCCACGCCTGCTGCCATCCGGGACGACGAGCTCTGACCCGCCCCCTTCGACGTCTCCGACGGCCCCCGACCATCTGGTCGGGGGCCGTCGCTGTCCAGGCCCGGTGGCGTGGAAGGCTCAGCGTGTGACCAGCACTGAACTCGCCGTGGCCGTCCTGCTCGTCGTCGGCATTGCCGGCATCGTCGTGCCGGTGATCCCCGGCATGCTGCTGATCGTCGGCGGGATCCTGCTGTGGGCCGTCGATCTCAACACCACCACCGGCTGGATCGTCTTCGCCGTCGCAACGACGTTCCTCGTGCTGGGCACGGTCGTGAAGTACGTCCTCCCGGGCCGCCGCCTCAAGGCGGCGGGCGTGCCCCGTTCGACCCTGGTCATCGCAGGCCTGGCCGGGTTCGTCGGGTTCTTCGTCATTCCGGTCGTGGGGCTCTTCATCGGATTCGTCCTGGGGATGTATGCCGCCGAGCGCAACCGCCTCGGCGCCGAGGCCGCCGGCCCCGCGACCCGGACGGCTCTCAAGGCAGTCGGCCTGTCGATCCTGATCGAGCTCGCCGCCGCCGTCCTGGCGTTCGCGACGTGGGTGGTCGGCGTACTGGTGACCGGCTGATGGGCATCGTCCTCGCGCTGCTCGCCGCTCTGGGCTACGGCCTGTCCGACTTCGTCGGCGGACTCGCAGCACGACGTACGTCCGCCTGGCCGGTGGCTGTCATGTGCTCGGTCGGTGCCATCGTCACCACGGTCCTGGTCGCGCTCGCCTTCGACGGTCGGGCCACGGGTGCCGACCTCGCGTGGGGCGCCTTCGCCGGCATCGGCTCGGGGCTCGGGGGCGGCTTCCTCTACCGCGGACTCGCGGCCGGCCGGATGGGCGTGGTGGCCCCGGTCTCGGCCGTCGGCGCCGCCATCGTGCCGGTGGTGGTCGGGGTGGCCACCGGCGAACGTCCCGAGCTCCTCGTATGGATCGGGATCGCCGCAGCGGTCCCCGGCATCTGGCTGGTCAGCCGTGAGCCTGGAGAGGGAAGCCTTGCCGCCGGACTCGTCGACGGTGTCGTGGCCGGCCTCGGCTTCGGCCTGTTGTTCGCCGCGATCGGACAGGTCCCCGAGGGCGCCGGCTACTGGCCCCTGGCCCTCGCGCAGGTCACGGCCCTGTTCGCCGTGGTCGCCATCGCGACGGCCCTCAGGGCCACATGGCGTCCCACCGCCCGGTCCGAGGTCACCGGTGGCCTCCTGGCGGGCGTCCTGGGGAGCACCGCGGCCCTGTGCTTCCTCCTGGCCACACAGTCTGGCCTGTTGAGCGTCGCGGCGGTGCTCGCCTCCCTCTACCCCGCCTTCACGATCCTCCTCGCGTCCACGACGCTGCGCGAGCACATCCACCGCGGCCAAGCCGTCGGGCTGGTGTTCTGCGGGCTCTGTGTCGCCCTGGTCGCAGCCGGCTGAGACCGCGGCGCCTATCGTGAGGCGATGAGGTGGGCAGCGGGGGTCGCGGCCACGCTCGCCCTCTGCGCCTGTACGCCGACCGCCCCTGCTGCTGACGACGCGGTCCCGACTTCGCCGCCGTCCACCTCGGAGCCGGCCCCCACCGTGGACGAGACCACCACGACGCCGGGCGCGCCGGATCCGCCGCCGCGCCTTTTCACCATCGCCGTCGCCGGCGACGTCCACTTCGAGGGCGTCCTGCAACGCCGGCTCGACGACCCCGCGACGGCCCTGGCTCCGGTCACCGGCGCCCTGGCGGCGGCCGACCTGGCGATCGTCAACCTCGAGACCTCGGTGGGGACGGGCGGCAGCCCCGATCCGTCGAAGCGGTTCACCTTCCAGGCGCCCCCCACCGCCTTCCGCGCCCTCGCCGAGGCCGGGATCGACGTGGTGTCGCTCGCCAACAACCACGCCCTCGACTTCGGACGCCGGCCACTGGCCGGCATGTTCAGCGCGATCAGGGCTGCTGCCACGGCTGAGCCGCCGTTGGCCGTGGTCGGGGTCGGCCGCAACGCCGACGCGGCCTTCAGGGCCGTGCGCAGCACGATCCGGGGCACGGTGGTCGCCACCATCGGCGCCACCCTTGCCTCGACCGACCCCACGGCCGATCCCACCGGACAGTGGGCGGCCACCGCTCGCTCGGCTGGTACGGCGGACGCCGTCGATCCCGCGCGGCTGCTGCGTGCCGTGGGTGAGGCAGACGACTCAGCCGACGTCGTGGTCGTCTACCTCCACTGGGGCATCCAGGGCGAGAGCTGTCCGACCGCTGACCAGCGGACCCTGGCTGCCGACCTGGTGGAGGAAGGTGCCGACGTGGTCGTCGGTAGCCACGCCCACCAGCTCCAGGGCGACGGACACCTCGGTCGCGGCTACGTGGCATACGGGCTGGGGAACTACGCGTGGTACTCCCCCGGTCCACCGGAGACCTCGACGACCGGTGTGCTCACGCTCACCGTCCGGCCGCCCCATCAGCCCGGTGGTCGCGCTCAGGTGGTCGACCGGGCGTGGACGCCGGCCCAGATCGGGACCGACGGCGTCCCTCGACGGCTGTCCGGCGCCGCGGTGGCGGCGTTCGAGGCACGCACCGCAGCCCTGCGTGGCTGCGCGGGGGTGCGGTGAACGTCAGCCGGGCCGGAGCCAGGCGAGGACGAGCCGTCCGGTCCGCTCGAGCTGGTCCGGCTCGATGACCTCCGGGACGTCCTGCGGGGAGTGGTAGCCGGCATAGGGCGTGCTCCCCAACCGCACGCCGGGCATCCCGGCCAGGACGAACTGCCAGTGGTCGCTCGAGCGGTTGTCCTCGCGCACGAACGGGACGCCTGCCGCCTCAGCGGCTTGCTCCACCTGGTCCGCGGCGCGGTCGAGCCCGTCACGCGCCGAGCCGACAGATACCACGCCGCCGACGCCCACGCGGTCCAGGGACAGCATCCCCTTGATGGCCGCCCGCTCTCCCGCCGGCAGCGACCGCACGTAGGTCCGCGACCCGTAGTGGTGGTCGGCATCGGTCTCGCCGCGCGGCTCCTCGGCGCCGAAGGCCACGAAGACGACTGGCAGGCGGGTCCGGCGCAACGCCGTCGCCTCGGCCACCGCGAGCATCACCCCGATGCCGGACGCGTTGTCCTCTGCTCCCGGCGCCTGGGGCACGGTGTCGAGGTGGGCGCCGACGACCAGGTGCGGCTGGTCCGCGACGAAGCCGGGCGGCACGGCGATCACGTTGACGGAGCGACCAGCCGGGACCGCCACGCCCCACGAGGTCCCTGCAGGTACGTCGACACGTTGGTGTTGCACCGTCAGGCCGAGCCGCTCGAACCGCCGACCCACCCAGCCGGCGGCCCGCTCGTAGGCCGGCCCGGACGCCTCGCGAGGACCGATCGTGCCGGCGAGGTGTCGTACGGCAGCCAGCGCGATCACCGGCCTGAAGTCAGCCGGCTTCACTCCTGCCGGCCGCTCGGGTGACGTGGTGGGCAACGCCTCACTGGGCGGCTCGGTCGGATCGGACACCTGTGCGGAGGGACGGGGAGGCTCAGGGTCGCCGGCCGTGCACGCGACAAGAGCCAGGGCCAGGCTGGCCGCAAGTACCCACCCCATGGCGGAGATCCGGGCCGGTGCCATGGCCGGCATCCTGTCATGGGGCCGGCGCGACAGCCGCCACCAGAACGTGGCCCAGGCACAACGGAGCCGCCCACGGATTCGGGTCCGGAGCGGCTCTGTTGCCATGAGGCTGGATCCGCTCGAACGGTGCCCCGGGGACAGTACGGGAAACCTTTACCCGCCCGGGACAGACAGAGCCGCCGGCGGGCTGGTGCTCCGTGGACGGCTCTTGTAGAGCCGTGGCCGGGGTGAGGGTAGGGCAGAGGCCACCCGGACTCGCCACGGGCTCTGACTCCCTTTGGGATTGCTCCAAGGGTGGGCACGAAGGACGGCTTGGCCGAGATCGCACGGCGAGGATCCGGTGCGCCCGGCGCGAGCCACGGCCCCGGACAAACAGAACCGCCCGCGGACCGTGTCCGCGGGCGGTTCGTGTTGGACCCCATGGCCGGGGTGAGGGTCGGGCCGAAGCCACCCAAACTCGCCATCAAGTACAAGCTCCCTCTCAGGATGCGACAAGCCTAGGCAGACCTGAGGCTGGCCGTCTGTAGTCATTTGTGACTAGTCCGGCGACTAGTCACAAATGACTAGTCGCTCGACGGCTGTACATGACAAAGCCCCTGACCTGCAGAACAGGTCAGGGGCCGGGTGATGTCAGTCCAGGTAGTCGCGCAGGACCTGGGAGCGGCTCGGGTGACGCAGCTTGCTCATCGTCTTGGACTCGATCTGGCGGATCCGCTCGCGGGTCACGCCGTAGACCTTCCCGATTTCGTCGAGAGTCTTGGGCTGGCCGTCGGTCAGGCCGAACCGCATGCTCACCACGCCGGCCTCCCGCTCGGAGAGCGTGTCGAGCACGGCGTGGAGCTGCTCCTGCAGCAACGTGAAGCTGACGGCGTCGGCGGGAACGATCGCCTCGGAGTCCTCGATCAGGTCTCCGAACTCCGAGTCGCCGTCCTCGCCCAGCGGCGTGTGCAGCGAGATGGGCTCGCGGCCGTACTTCTGGACCTCGATGACCTTCTCAGGGGTCATGTCGAGCTCCTTGGCGAGCTCCTCCGGCGTGGGCTCGCGGCCCAGGTCCTGGAGCATCTGCCGCTGCACACGTGCGAGCTTGTTGATGACCTCGACCATGTGCACGGGGATGCGGATGGTACGGGCCTGGTCGGCCATAGCGCGGGTGATCGCCTGGCGAATCCACCACGTGGCGTAGGTGGAGAACTTGTAGCCCTTGGTGTAGTCGAACTTCTCGACCGCGCGGATCAGGCCGAGGTTCCCCTCCTGGATCAGGTCGAGGAAGAGCATGCCGCG
>NZ_JAOPXV010000043.1 GCF_025964975.1 Nocardioides sp. | reverse complement strand
CCCGGGCGCGTAGGCGTTGGTCCACGGCGTCGAGGTGTTCTCGATGCGCACCCGCTGGTCGCGGCAGGCGAACTTGCGGTGGTCGTTGCGGATCAGGGCACCGGGCAGGAGGTGCGACTCGCACAGGATCTGGAAGCCGTTGCAGATGCCGAGCACCGGCAGGCCCTTGCCGGCCGCCTCGATCACCTCGGTCATCACCGGGGCGAAGCGCGAGATGGCGCCGCAGCGGAGGTAGTCGCCGTACGAGAAGCCGCCCGGGAGGATGACTGCGTCGACGCCCTGGAGGTCGTGGTCGCCGTGCCAGAGCGCGACGGCCTCGTTGCCGCCGAAGGAGACCGCGCGGCGCGCGTCGACGTCGTCGAGCGAGCCGGGGAAGGTGACGACTCCGACCTTCATGCGGACCGGACCTCGAAGTCCTCGATCACCGGGTTGGACAGGAGCGTTTCGGCCATCTGCTGGACCGCGGCAAGCGACTCGTCGCTGGCCTCGCCCTCGATCTCGACCTCGAACCGTTTGCCCTGGCGGACCTCGACGACACCGGCGAACCCGAGCCTGGGCAGTGCGCCGAGGACGGCCTTGCCCTGCGGGTCGAGGATCTCGGGCTTGGGCATGACATCGACCACGTAACGGGCCACGGGTGCTCCTGGGCGTCGGGGGATTGCAGTGCTGATCCTATCGGCGAGCGGCCCGGGCCCCGCACGCAGTCAGCCGCGGCGGACCGTGAACGCCTTCTTGGACGGCGTCGCGTCCGTCGCGCCACCGACGACGGCACGCACGAAGAGCTTGTGCTTGCCCGGCGTGAGCTTCTTGGTCGCCACCTTGTACGGCGACGCGCAGGTCTTCCACGCCTTGGCGTCGACCTTGCACTGGAACGTCGCCCCGGCAGCCGTCGAGGAGAAGGTGAACTTCGCCTTCGCGGGCTTCGTCACCGCCTTCGGACCACTGATCGCACCCGTCACGGGCACCACCGCCACTGGAGGCGTGAGGACCGGCGGCGCGACCGGCGGGAGCTGCACGCTCTCGCAGTTGCCGACCACGTCGCTGGCGTCCGCCACGACAGTGTCCGTGCCGGCGCCGCAGTCGACCCGGTCCGCGGCTCCGTCGCGCGCGTTGACGGTGTCGTCGCCGTCGCCACCGTGGAGGACGTCGGCCCCGGCGTTGCCGGTCACGGTGTCGTTGCTGGTGCCGCCGTACAACGCGTCGTCAGCCGGACCGCCCGTCATCGCGTCCGGTCCTGACATGCCACGTACGTGCTGGGTGCCCGGGAACGTCGAGCCGTCATAGGTCTGCAGACCCTGGCGCAGCAGCGTGAGGAAGAGCTGCTCCAGGTTGGCCGCAGGCACCGTGACGGCGGGGGACCCGTCGTCACGGACGTCAAGGGTGAGAGCAGAAGCGGAGATGGCGAAGTCGACGCCTGAACCGGCTCCCAGCGTCGCCTGGTCGAAGTCGATCTCCCACGAGTCCACCCCAGGGCCCCCTTCGATACCCGCCGAGGCCGTGAACTGGATGAAGCGGTCATCTCCCTCGCCGCCGCCCGCGAACGTGGAGACCCCCATGAAGGAGTCGTCTCCCGGACCCCCGGTCGCGATGTTCGCGCCGCTGATCATGTCATTGCCCTCACCCCCCGACAGCGTGTCCTCGGAGTCGCCGTTCAAGTTGTCGTCCACGGCCGAACCCGTCACATGGTCCGCGTCGCTGTCGCTGCTGGAGACGTACGTCGAGATGAGCGCCGGGAAGACGGCTGCCGTGACCCCGGACAGGTTCACGGTGTCTGCGCCACCGCCCAGATCCACTGACAGCTGGGTCATCGAGGCACACGGGTCTCCCGTGGTCGCCGTGCCTGTCGCTGCCAGCACACCGCCCACACAGCTGACGCTGAAGGAGTCGCCGACAGCGTCACTCGACACCGAGTAGGCGGAGACGGTGACCAGGGCGTTCGCGGGAGCGGCCAGGCCGACGACAAGGAGCGCCGCGGCGGGCGCTATGACTGCGATGGAGCGGTAGTGCCGAGATCTGTTGGGAGTCATGCTCGAAACAATGGCTCTGGTCGCGACTCCCGTCATCGGTAGGATCACCGATGACTAGACCACCTGGACCCCCCGCGCCTCAGTCACGACGGACCCGGAACACCTTCGTGGACGGAGGTGGGGGCGTGCACGGCTCCGCGGGCGCCGTCGCATCGACCTGACCGCCCAGCACGGCGCGCACCGACACGGTGTGCTTGCCCGGCTTCAGCCTCTTCGTCGCCACCTTGTACGGCGACGCGCAGGTCGTCCACGCCTTTGCGTCGACCTTGCACTGGAACGTCGCCCCGGCAGTCGCCGAGGAGAACGTGAACTTCGCCTTCGCCGGCTTCGTCACCGCCTTCGGACCACTGATGGCACCGGTGACCGGGACCACGGCGACCGGCGCCGTGACGATAGGTGGGGCGACCGCAGGGAGCTGGACGGTCTCGCAGTTGGCGACCGAGTCGTTGGCGTCCGCCACAGCGATGTCGACGCCGTCGCCACAGTCGATCGTGTCCACGACACCGTCGCGGGCGTTGACGGTGTCGTTGCCGACTCCGCCGTCGAGCACGTCACGACCGCCGTTGCCGGTCAGCGTGTCGTTGCCGACTCCGCCGGACAGAGCATCGTCGAGGGCGCCGCTCGTGATCGTGTCGTTGCCCGTGAAGCCCCGGATGCCTTGCGTCGCCGCGAGCCCACTGCCCTGCCAGGTGTCGTCGGACAGGCGCAGGAGCCCGACCTCCACGTCCTCGATGCCACTGATGGGCGCCGACTGCGAGATGCCCGGCGCGCAGGGTGATGGCGAGCGGACCCATGGTGAAGGTGAGGCCCGCTGGCAGATTGCCCACAACGGACTGGTCGAAGTCGCCCTCCCACGTGTCGAACCCTTCCCCGCCCTCGGTGCCCGAGGTGGCGGTGAACTGGACGAACCGGTCGTCCCCCGGTCCGCCGGACGCGTAGTCGTAGGCCTCCTTGAAGACGTCGTCGCCGAGCCCACCGAGGGCCGTCCCCACACCGTCGAAGAAGTCGTCGCCCGACCCACCGCTCGCCGTGTCGTCCCTCCCGCCCGTGAAGGCGTCGTTGAAGGCCGAACCTGTCGCCTGGTCAGCCACGGAGTCCTCGCCGAGGTTGACCTGGACGGTCTTGAGCGCGGGGAACGCCGCTGCCGTGGACGTGGACAGGTCCACCGTGTCGGCCCCGGCGTCGGCGTACACGAACAGGCTGGTCAGGGTGGCACAGGCACTGCCGGTGCTCGCCGTACCGGTGGAGACGAGGAGTCCCGCGCTGCAGGACGGACGGATGAAGTCACCCGCCCCGTCGCTGTAGATCGTGCTTCCGCTCATCGTGACCGCGGCACCCGCCGGGAGGGCACTGGAGATGACCACCAGGGCTGCGACAGGGACGCTGAGGGCACATGGGCGACGGCGGCTTCGAGGTGTCATGCCGAATGGTCGTCGCCGAGCCGACTCCGTCATCCGCAGGACTACCGATGACTGGACCACTGACCCAGCACTACTCCCGCTTGCGCGCTGCCACGATCATCAGGGCCACCCCGAGCCCGGCGACGATCGGGCCGATCATCGCCCACGTGTCGACGCCGGTCATGGGACTGCCCTCGAGGTAGCCGAGCCCCTGGAAGGTCCACACCCCACCCACCAGGAGCAGGAGAACGCCCAGGACGATCAGGAGCGGTCGCACGTCAGCTCAGCTCGCGCTTGAGGATCTTGCCGGTCGCCGTCATCGGGAGCTGGTCGACGAACTCCACGATGCGGGGGTACTTGTAGCTGGCCATCTGCTCCCTGCTCCACCCGATCAGCTCATCCTCGGTGAGGTCGGTGTCCTTGTCCCGGATCACGACGGCCTTGATCTCCTCGCCGTGGCTCTCGTGCGGCACTCCGATCACCGCCACCAGGCTGACGCCCGGGTGGGTCATCAGGACCTCCTCGACCTCGCGCGGATAGACGTTGTAGCCACCCCGGATGATCATGTCCTTGGACCGGTCGACGATGTAGTAGAAGCCGTCGTCGTCCCTGCGCCCGAGGTCGCCCGAGCGGAACCAGTCGTCCCGGATGGCCTCCTCGGTCGCGTCCGGCCGGCCGTAGTAGCCCTTCATGATGTTCGGGCCCTTGATCGCGATCTCGCCGATCTCCCCGTCCGCGTCGGACCAGTCGCCCGGCTCGGGGCTGATCAGCTTCATCTCGACGCCCGGGATCGGGATGCCGATGGAGCCCACGCGGACCTCTTCGCCGTACGGCGAGAAGCTCGCCACCGGCGAGGTCTCGGAGAGCCCGTAGCCCTCGAGGATGGTGACGCCGAACCGCCTCGAGAAGTCCTTGTGCACCTCGACCGGCAGCGCCGAGCCGCCGGCCGCAGCGATCCGGAGCCTGGCCGCGAGCGCTTCGACGTCCACGCCGGAGTCGTCGAGTGCACCGAGGAGCCCCCAGTACATCGTCGGCACGCCCGCGAAGAACGTCACGCCCTCCTTCGCCATCGTCTTCAGCGCGGCGTCTGCCTCGAAGCGGGGCAGCATCACGACGGTGCCGCCGAAGGCGAAGCCGCCGTTCATGATCACCGTCTGGCCGAACGAGTGGAACAGCGGCAGCACGCAGAGGTAGGTGTCCGGCCGGCCGGCGTCCGCGCCGAAGAGATCGGTGGCCGCGAGCGCGTTGGAGACCATGTTGCGGTGGCGGAGCTCGGCGCCCTTCGGCTGCCCGGTCGTGCCGGAGGTGTAGAGGATGACGGCGGTGTCGTCGTCGTCGACCGACACGCTCTCGAAGGCCGGCGACTGCCCGGACATCGCCTGCCCCAGCGTCTCGGTGCCCTCGATCGGCGACTCGGCGGCCGGATCGACGGTGATCATGAAGAACTGCTCGCACGAGTCTGTCTGCTCGAAGCCGGCGTGGCCCTCCTGGCCGATGGGCAGCTCCTCGGTGCCCTGGAAGCAGAAATAGGCCTTCGCGTCCGAGTCGTCGAGGTGGTAGGCCACCTCGCGGCCCTTGAGGAGCACGTTGAGCGGCACCACCGTCGCGCCGGCCTTGAGGATGCCGTAGTAGACGATCGGGAAGTACGGCAGGTTCGGGCAGCTCAATGCCACCTTGTCGCCGGGTTCGATGCCCCGCGAGGCGAGCAGGTTGGCCACCTGGTTGGCAGCGCCGTCGACTTGGGCGTACGTCAGCCGGGTGTCTCCCAGGACCACTGCTTCGCGGTCGGGGAAGGAACCGGCGGACTCTTCGAGCAGTGAGGAGAGATTAGGCATGGCGCCAACCTACCCAGCCCTGTGACCGTGGGAATCGCCGTCTCAGGTGCCCTGCTGCTGCAGGATCCGTCCCGCCTTGCGCACGTCTGCCGCCACCGCGATGCCGGCCAGCCGACCTGCCACCGCCGCGGGGACCGCCCACGGGCCGCGGCCGGCCACATCACCACTGATCTCGACCCGGCAGCCCCGCGGCGTACGAGCGAAGCGCAGCGACAAGGTTGCCTCGATGCCGTGCCACCACCCCTGCTCGGTCCAGACGTGGGGCGGGTCCATCTCGACGATCTCCATCCGGGGACGCACCCCGACCGTCGTGGTCTCCTGCCAGCGCTGGCCGAGGTGCGGCCCCTCGTCGGCCGGCACGGTGACCGAGCGCAGCGACGACTGCCACTCAGGACGGTTGCGGGGGTCGGAGAGGTAGGCGTAGGCCGCCTCGACCGGGACGGCCAGGTCGACGGAGGCGCCGAAGGCGGTCAGAACCGCTCCCCCGTCAGGAGCTCGTAGGCCTCGATGTATCGCGTGCGGGTCCGCTCGACGACCTCGGGAGGCAGCGTCGGCGGTGGGCCGCCCGCCGCCCGGTCCCAGCCGGCGGAGTCGCTGGTGAGCCAGTCACGGACCACCTGCTTGTCGTACGACGCCTGTGCGCGCCCGGGCTGCCAGTCGACCGCCGGCCAGAACCGGCTCGAGTCGGGGGTCAGCACCTCGTCGGCGAGCACGGTGGAGCCGTCCGGACGGGCTCCGAACTCGAGCTTCGTGTCGGCCAGGATGATGCCGCGCTCGCGAGCGAGGTCGTGCGCGTGCTTGTAGACCTCCATGGTCAGCAACCGCAGCTCGGCGGCCTCGTCGTCCCCGACGGCGGCGACCACGGCCTCGTAGTCGACGTTCTCGTCGTGGTCGCCGACGGCAGCCTTCGTGGCTGGCGTGAAGATCGGCTCCGGCAGTCGGGACCCGTCCTGGAGTCCGGCGGGCAGCGAGATGCCGCAGACCTCGCCGCCGGTGCGGCGGTAGTCGAGGAGGCCGGTGCCGGTGAGGTAGCCCCGGGCGACGCACTCCACGGGATACATGTCGAGCGCCTCGCAGACGACTGCTCGACCGGCGACGTCCTTCGGGACGTCGGTGGAGACGAGGTGGTTGGCGATGAGGCCCTTGAGCTGGTCGAACCACCACAGGGACATCCGGGTGAGGATCTCGCCCTTGTCCGGGATCGTCGTGTCGAGCACGAAGTCGAAGGCCGAGATGCGGTCGCTGGCCACCATCAGCAGCCGCCCCGCGTGCTCGCCCTCCTCGATCCGGTAGAGGTCGCGGACCTTGCCGGAGTGGAGGGGGGTGGTCCCGTCGATCGCCGGGGCGTCAGGGATGTTGAGGTCGGGCGCAGCGGACTCAGAGTGGTCAGGCACGCGCCTGAGCCTATCGGCGCCACCTCGGGCGGTGGTTGCCCGCCGCAACGATCGCATCTCGCAGCGCAACCCGGTGGATCGCCCCGGGGCCCGTCGAGGTGCGGCGCCGCTCATCGATGAAGGACTCCCCCAGGACAAGCCGCAAGCTCTCCCGGCTAGAGCGAGCGAACGCCCAGCGTCGCGCGAGCAACGAGGACTAGCGCCGCAGCCACCACGCCATCCGGGCGGTGATCCACGGCAGGAACACGTAGGTCATCAGGGGCGTCATCACCAGCACGGATGCGAGCACGCGCAGCGGCAGCGGCCAGTCACCGATGAGGTGACCAGACACCCAGTTGGCGGTCAGGCTCAGCGGGAAGAAGACCAGGGAGATCGTCACCATCTGCTTGTAGCGAGGAGGCGCCTTCGCCGCGCTGATGGCCTCGACTGCGACAGGCTGGTCGAACCAGCCCTCGATGCCTGTACGCCGCTCGACGCGCGTCTCCTCGATCTGGCCCTGAGCGGCTTCGAGCCACCACGCTCGCTGGGGGCTGGCCTCCCACGCGGCGAGCGCGTCGGCGCTGGCGAAGCGGTAGAGCATGTGCCAGTCGGGTGACTCCTCCGACGGGCGCACCCACCCGCTGCCGAGGAAGCCGTCGAAGCGCTCGGCCAGCGACGTCCCTGCCTGCACCCACGCGAGCATCTCGCTCGTGCGGGACGGGTCGACGTGCCGCGTGACGGAGGTCGTGACGGGGGTGGCGACGGATGAGGGCATGCACCGATTGTCCGCGCCAGACCCTCCGTCGACCCAGCCGAGGACCACGAGATCCCCGCCACGTCCCCGTGGGCGTAGCCTTACCGACCACCCGGGGAGCGCGCATGACGCGAGCACCACGACCCGACTTCCTCGTCATCGGGGCGCCGAAGGCGGGCACCACTGCGCTGCACGCGGCCTCCGCCCAGCACCCCGATGTCTTCGTGCCTCGCCGAAGGAACCGAAGTACTGGTGGTGCGACGGTGCGCCCCCGCCGGCGTGGTGCGGGCCGGGAGACAAGCACTCGCAGCAGGAGTGGATCTGGCGCGAGGACCGCTACTTCCCGCTCTTCCAGTCCGCCCGCGACGACCAGGTGCGCGGCGAGAGCACGCCGTTCTCCCTGTGGAGCCAGGGCGCCCACCGCCGGATCGCGGAGGCCCTGCCCGACGTCCGGCTCATCGCCGTGATCCGGGACCCGATGGACCGCGCGTACAGCAACTGGATGCACCTGTGGTCGGACGGCCTCGAGCCCGAGTCGGACTTCGAGACCGCCTTCGCGCTGCAGGACGAGCGCGTGCAGGCCGGGTGGGCGCCGTTCTGGCGCTACCGCGACCTCGGGAGGTACGGCGCCCAGCTGGACCACCTCTACCGCTATGTCGCGCCGGAGCGGGTTCTCGTCCTGCGCTACCGCGACCTCGTCGACGACCCTCGCGCAGCGGTGGACCGGGTCAGCCGCTTCCTCGGCATCCGGGAGGGGACGGTCGACCACATCCCCCGCGACAACTCCCGCAGCTTCGTCCCGCCGGGGCCACGTGCCCGTACCTTCGGGACGGTCATGAGGGGCGGAGCCCCGAGCAGCGCCGTCGGCAGCAGGCCTCGTTCGTCGCCGACATCGACCTGCTGACCCGACTGACGGGGCAGGACTTCTCGGACTGGCTGTCCGTGGACAGCCGTGGCTCCTACGCCGAGCGGGCGAGGACGGTCACGCCGATCAACGCACGCAGGTGACCAGGTCGTGCGCGCCGTCCGGGGGTGCGGACTCGACGTAGTAGCGGGTTCGCCCGTCCGGCAGCACCACCGCCGTGGCGTAGCGGAACGCGCCGTCGGACCACGGTGAGGCGATCGGCGGCTCGCCGGTGCCCGTGAGGGTCGTGCCGTCCCAGAAGGCGGTCCCCGTCGTCTCGAACCAGTTCGACGCCGCGTCCGGCCGCCCGTCGTAGAGCACGGTCCCGTCCGGCAGCACCGCGCTTACCCGGGCGCCCCGGGAGTCCCACGCGCCCCTCGCGACCACCCAGGACCTCGCCGTGGTCCGACCACGTCACGCCGTCTGCGCTCGTCAGCCACCTGGTCGTCATCCTGTCCTCGTGGCCGACCTCGTCGACGGGGTGGCAGCACAGCCACATCTCGTAGCCGTCCGGCGTCATCGTGATCACCGGGTCCTTCACCGCCGTCTCGCTGTCGCCCTCGTGGATGCGCCGCCGCTCCCCGAAGGGCAGGTCCTCGACCCGGTCGGCCGTCAGGCTGTCGACCCACCAGCGCTTGGAACCCGGGGTCGCGCACGACAGGTACAACCGCCACCCTCCCTCGTGCCGCGGCACGAGCACGGGACGCTCGAAGGACTCGGCACCGAACGCCTCGCGGGACACCGCGGTCACCTCGTCGAAGTTCACGCCGTCCGTCGAGCGGGTGACGACGACCGCCACTCCCCGGCCGTCGGTCAGCGGCCCGGGTACGCGCCACGTCAGCCAGATCACGCCGTCGACCAGCACGGCGCTCGCCGCACCGGCCCAGTTCCCCGGACCGTCGCCGGGGGCGGGCACCACGACCTCGACGTCGTGGTGGCTGGGCGGGGACACGGTGCTCGTGGTCATGCCCGGAGCATAGTCGACAAACTCAGTCTAGTTTGTGTTCTACGACACTCACAGGATGGCGCCGGGCGAGTACGCCGCGGCGACGGGGTGGCGCAGGACGACGTCCTCCACGCGGACGAGCACGGCCTGCACCTGGAGCCGTGCGGCCCCCGTGAACATCAGCCGGTCCTCGACCAGGGCGTCGATCTCCTCCCGGGAGAGCCCGAGACGGGGGTCGGCGGCGAGCCGGTCGAAGACGTCGTTCTCCGCTTGGCCCTGGCGCATGTCGAGCGCGACGCCGACCGCCGCCTCCTTGATCGCCTCGTGCGCGACCTCGCGCCCGACGCCGGCGCGGACGGCGGCCATCAGCACCTTGGTGGTGGCGAGGAACGGCAGGTAGCGGTCGAGCTCGCGCTGGATCACGGCGGGGAACGCCCCGAACTCATCGAGCACGGTCAGGAAGGTCTGGAACAGCCCGTCGGCGGCGAAGAAGGCGTCGGGCAGCGCCACTCGGCGTACGACCGAGCAGGACACGTCGCCCTCGTTCCACTGGTCGCCCGCAAGCTCGCCGACCATGGAGAGGTAGCCGCGGATGATGACCGCGAGGCCGTTGACACGCTCGCAGGAACGGGTGTTCATTTTGTGCGGCATGGCCGACGAGCCGACCTGGCCCTCCTTGAACCCCTCGGTCACCAGCTCGATGCCGGCCATCAGCCGGATCGTGGTCGCAAGGTTCGAGGGTCCCGACACCAGCTGGACCAGTGCGCTGACGACGTCGAAGTCGAGCGAGCGGGGGTAGACCTGCCCGACGCTCACCAGACGGTGGTCGAAGCCGAGGTGAGCCGCGACGCGCGACTCCAGGTCGTCGAGCAACGCGTCGTCACCGCCGAGCAGGTCGAGCATGTCCTGGGCGGTCCCCATCGGGCCCTTGATGCCGCGCAGCGGATAGCGCGCCAGGAGCTCTTCGACACGCTGGAGGGCGATCAGCATCTCGTCGGCGATCGTGGCGAAGCGCTTGCCCAGCGTCGTGGCCTGCGCGGCGACATTGTGCGAGCGCCCGGCCATGACGGTGGCCTCGTGCTCGGAGGCCAGCCGCGCCAGGCGGGCCAGGGTCGCCACGGCCCGGTCACGCATGAGCTCCAACGACTGCTTGACCTGCAGCTGCTCGATGTTCTCCGTCAGGTCGCGGCTCGTCATCCCCTTGTGGATGTGTTCGTGCCCGGCGAGCGCGGCGAACTCCTCGATGCGCGCCTTCACGTCGTGCCGAGTGATCCGCTCCCGGGCCGCGATCGAGTCGAGGTCGACCTGATCGACGACTTCCTCGTAGGCCTCCACGACGCCCTCGGGCACCTCCACGCCGAGGTCACGCTGGGCACGCAGCACGGCGATCCACAGCTGCCGCTCGAGCACGATCTTGTGCTCCGGGCTCCAGATGGCGGCGAGGTCGGCCGCCGCGTAGCGGGTGGCCAGGACGTTGGGGACGGTCATCGGGACTCCAGGTGATCGGGCAGGGTGAGAGGTCGATCGAACTGGGGCGGAGGACGCCAGGACTCCCAGTCCTCGTCGAGCGGCCATCCGCCCACGTCACTGCTCCGAGTCGGGTCGAGTGCTGGCGCGTGCGGCGGGTACGACGGGTTCATCACTCGACTCGAGCAGTGAGGCGCCCTCGACGACGCCCAACGGCTCGGCCGCGATGTCGCGGCGCCACTGGGCGCCCGGGAACGAGATGGTGGCGATGCCTTCGTAGGCCTTGGCGCGGGCGTCGGCGACGTCGGCGCCGATCGCGCGTACGGCGAGGACGCGGCCGCCGGCAGTCACGAGCCCGGCCGGCGTGCCTGCCGTGCCGGCGTGGATCACCTCCACGTCACCTTCCTTGGCCAACGTCTCGGTGCCGACGATGACATCACCGGACGACGACGACTCGGGGTAGCCGGCGCTGGCCATCACTACCGTCACGGAGGCACCGTCGGCGAAGGTCGGCGGCGGGACGGAGGCGAGGTCTCCGTCGGCAGCCGCCTTGAGGAGTCCGCCGAGCGGAGAGGTGAGCAGGGCGAGCACCGGCTGGGTGTCGGGGTCGCCGAAACGGCAGTTGAACTCGATCACCCGCGGCCCCGAGGCGGTGAGCGCGAGACCGACGTAGAGCGTGCCGATGAAGGGCGCTCCCCGCCGGTTCATCTCGTCGAGGGTCGGCTGGACGACGGTCGCCAGGACATCGTCGGCCAACCCCGACGGAGCCCACGTCAGCGGCGAGTAGGCGCCCATCCCGCCGGTGTTGGCGCCGAGCCCCCCGTCGAAGATCCGCTTGAAGTCCTGCGCCGGAGGCAGTGCCCGCGCCGTACGCCCGTCGCAGACCGCGAAGACCGAGACCTCCGGGCCGTCGAGGAACTCCTCGACCACCATCCGCTCACAGGTGGCGGCGTGCGCCAGGGCCTCGTCGCGCGAGGTGGTGACGACCACGCCCTTGCCCGCGGCGAGCGCGTCATCCTTCACGACGTACGGCGACCCGAGATCGTCGAGCGCCGCCGCAGCCTCCTTACGCGTGACGCACACGCGTGACCTGGCGGTCGGCACGCCCGCAGCGGCCATCACGTCCTTGCTGAACGCCTTCGAGCCCTCGAGCCGAGCAGCGGCGGCCGACGGGCCGTAGACCGCTATCCCGGCCTCCCGGATCGCATCCGCCACCCCGGCCACCAGCGGCGCCTCCGGGCCGACGACCACGAGGTCGATGTCCAGCTCGACCGCCAGGGCGGCGACAGCCCGCCCGTCCATCGGGTCGACCTCGTGCACTTCGGCGACCTGCGCGATGCCGGGGTTGCCCGGGGCGACGTGGACCTCGCTGACGGCGGGGTCGCGGGCCAGGCTGATCGCCAGCGCGTGCTCGCGGCCGCCGGTGCCGATGACGAGAGTCTTCACGGGCGGTGATCCTATCGGCGCGCGACCTCGGACCGAGGGCGACGTCGTCGGCCCGAGATCCGCCGCTGGATACCTACCAGTCAGGGGGTCAGCGGGGCGGCGGGCGGCGGGGCGGCGGATCGACCCCTCGACTGCTCGGTGGCGCCGGACTCAGTCGTGGACGACGAGCGTCTCCTCGCGGCCCGGCCCGACACCGACGCCCCAGATCTTCGCGCCGGAGATCTCCTCGAGCGCCAGGACGTATCCCTGGGCGTTCTTGGGCAGGTCGTCGAAGGTCCGGCACCCGGAGATGTCCTCCTGCCAGCCGTCGAAGAACTCGTAGACCGGCTTCGCGTGGTGGAACTCCGTCTGCGTCATCGGCATCTCCTCGACGCGCTGGCCGTCGATCTCGTAGGCCACGCAGACCGGGATCCGATCCCACGTGTCGAGCACGTCGAGCTTGGTCAGGAAGAACTCGGTCAGCCCGTTGACCCGCGAGGCGTAGCGGGCGATGACGGCGTCGTACCAGCCACAGCGGCGGGTGCGTCCGGTCGAGACACCGACCTCGCCGCCGATCCGCTGGAGCTCGGCGCCGTCGTCGTCGAACAGCTCGGTCGGGAAGGGACCGGAGCCGACGCGGGTCGTGTAGGCCTTGATGACGCCGATGACGCGATCGATGCGGGTCGGCCCGACGCCTGCGCCCGTGCAGACCCCGCCCGCGATC
>NZ_JAOPXV010000027.1 GCF_025964975.1 Nocardioides sp. | reverse complement strand
CGGTGATCAGCCCCGCCACGGCTGAGCAGGTCGGGTTCCCGGCCATCTCGGAGAACGGTGAGGTCGCCCAGACGGTCGTGACCTTCGACCTCGGTTCCGAGGGCTGGAACGAGATGCCGCGCATCGCCGACGAGCTGCAGGACATCGCTGACCTGGACGGTGGCGAGGTCTACGTCGCCGGTGTCGGGGGGTCGGCGGCCGACTCCGCCGAAGCGTTCGGGGGCATCGACACCACGCTGCTGGGGGCCACCCTCGGCATCGTCGTCCTCATCCTGCTGTTCACCTACCGCAGTCCCATCCTGTGGATCCTGCCGATCGGCAGTGCCATCGTGGCCCTGTTCGTCTCGCAGGCCCTCATCTACTTCCTGGCTAAGTACGCGGACCTCACCGTCAACGGGCAGTCCTACGCGATCCTGACGATCCTGGTGATCGGCGCCGGCACCGACTACGCCCTCCTGCTCGTGGCGCGCTACCGCGAGGAGCTCCGCCGCCACGACGACCGGCACGAGGCGATGGCGTTCGCCCTCCACCGGGCCGCACCCGCGCTCTTCGCCAGTGCGGCGACCGTGGCGCTCGGGATGCTCTGCCTGCTGTTCGCCGAGATGAACTCGACGGCCGGGCTGGGCCCCGTGGCAGCCATCGGCATCGGAGTGACGTTCCTCGTGATGATCACCCTGCTCCCTGCGCTCCTGGTGATCACGGGCCGGTGGATCTTCTGGCCGCGCCGCCCGGGCTTCCGCTCGGCCGAGCCCACCGAGAACGGTCTGTGGGCCAAGGTGGGGCGCGGGATCGTGCCGCGGCCCCGTCAGGTGTGGGTCGTCACCTCGATCCTGCTCGCCATCGCCTGCCTCGGACTCCTGCGCCTCGACACCAACGGGTTGGCCACCGAGGACTCCTACACCAAGGAGTTCCAGTCGATCACCGGCCAGAAGGCGCTGGTCGACGCAGGGCTGATCGACCAGTCCAACACCGTGATGGTGGTCGCCAACGCCGGCACCGAGGACGCCGTCACCGAGGCCCTCACCGGCCTCGACAACGTCCAGCCGCCCAAGCCCGCCGTCACGTCAGGTGATGTCGCCTTCGTCGAGGCGGCGATCGGGTCCGATCCCGCGTCGCCCGAGGCGTTCGAGACCGTCGAGAGGGTGCGTGACGCCGTGCATGCGGTGGACGGCGCAGATGCCCTCGTCGGCGGCAACTCGGCGTTCTACCTCGACACCAAGGACGCCGCCAACCGGGACAACCTGGTGACCATCCCGATCATCCTGCTGATGGTGTTCCTGATCCTGATGGCGCTCCTGCGCTCGGTGCTGGCCCCGGTGATCCTGATCGCGACCGTCGTGCTGTCCTTCGGCGCCGCCCTCGGCATCTCGGCGCTGCTCTTCGACTACGTCTTCGGCTTCGAGGGCTCGGATCCGGGCTTCCCGCTGTTCTCCTTCGTGTTCCTGGTGGCGCTCGGCATCGACTACAACATCTTCCTGATGACGCGCGTGCGGGAGGAGACGATGCACTACGGCACCCGGAAGGGAGCGCTGGTCGCGCTCACCTCGACCGGTGGGGTGATCACGTCGGCCGGTCTCGTGCTCGCCGCGACGTTCCTGGTCCTGGGCACCATCCCGGTGGTCTTCTTGGCACAGCTCGGCGTGGCCGTCGCCCTGGGTGTCATCCTGGACACGATGATCGTCCGTTCGGTGCTGGTGACCGCGATCAACATGGACCTCGGGGGCAAGATCTGGTGGCCCAGCAAGATCGACAGCGACGACAGTCCACTCACCGTCGCCGAAGCCGAGAAGCCGCTCGAGACCGTTCACTGACCCGCGGGTCGTGGCACGGCGTCGCCGTGCTGTGACAATGGCCCGCATGGAGGTCACCGCCACCCAGGTCCGTCGGGCGCTCGCGCGTGCCGAGCGGGGCGCCGCCCTCGACGTCGAGGAGGCAGGTGCCCTGCTCGCCGCGCGCGACGAGCAGCTGGATCGTCTGTGTGCGGTCGCCGCCCGCGTGCGCGACGCCGGGCTGGTCGCCGCCGGTCGACCGGGGGTGGTCACCTACTCCCCCAAGGTCTTCATCCCCATCACCCGGCTCTGCCGGGACCGCTGTCACTACTGCACCTTCGTCACCGTGCCGGCCAAGCTGGCCGCGCCCTACCTGTCCCCTGACGAAATCCTCGCGATCGCGCGCGACGGCGCGGCGCTGGGCTGCCTGGAGGCGCTCTTCACGCTGGGCGACCGCCCCGAGGAGCGCTGGCCCGAGGCCCGGGTGTGGCTGGACGAGCAGGGCTACGACTCGACCCTGGACTACGTCCGCGCCATGAGCATCCGGGTGCTCGAGGAGACCGGGCTGCTGCCGCACCTCAACCCCGGCGTCTTGTCCTGGGAGGAGATGACCCGGCTCAAGCCCGTCGCACCCTCGATGGGGATGATGCTCGAGACGACGTCGCGCCGGCTCCACGAGACCCGGGGCGAGGCGCACTTCGGCTCACCCGACAAGGACCCGGCCGTTCGCTCCCGCGTGCTCGAGGACGCCGGCCGCCTGTCGATCCCCTTCACGACGGGGCTGTTGGTGGGCATCGGCGAGACGCTCACAGAGCGCGCCGAGACGATCTTCGAGCTCCGCCGCATCTCCCGGCTCTACGGGTCGATCCAGGAGGTGATCGTCCAGAACTTCAGGGCGAAGCCCGACACTGCCATGCGTCATACGGGCGACCTCGAGCTGGCGGAGTTCCGCGCCGCCATCGCAGTCACCCGGATCGTGCTGGGCCCGACCGCGCGGGTCCAGGCTCCGCCCAACCTCGTGGACACCACCGAGTGCCGCTCGCTGCTCGACGCCGGCATCGACGACTGGGGTGGCGTCTCGCCCCTGACCCCGGACCACGTCAACCCCGAGCGGCCGTGGCCCTCGCTCGGGCGGCTGCGCGCGGTGACCGCAGACGCAGGCTTCCAGCTGGCTCCCCGCCTGACCGTGCACCCGCACTACGTCCGGCAGCGCACGCCGTGGATCGACCCGCGACTCGACGCCCACCTCGACGCACTCGCGCTGCCCGACGGGCTCGCGCGCATCGGCGTACACCCCGTCGGACTGCCGTGGCAGGAGCCTGACGGCGGACTCGACGGAACCGGTCGCACAGACCTGCACAGCACCATCGACTCCACCGGCCGCACCTCGGACCGGCGCAATGACTTCGACAGCGTGTACGGCGACTGGGACTCGCTCCGCGATGTAGTCCGGCGGCAAACGGCTCTCGAGACGGCCGCAACACGACCGTCTGCGACCGGACTACCGACTACCGGTGGCGGACGTGACGCCGACGGCGTCGCCGCGCTCCGCGCCGCCGAGGCCCACCCCGGCAACCTGAGTGACGCCCACGCCCTCACGCTGATGACCGCCGACGGCAGCCTCCTGGAGGAGGTGTGCCGGCTGGCCGACGACCTGCGCCGCGCCACGGTCGGCGACGAGGTGACCTACGTCGTCAACCGCAACATCAACTTCACCAACATCTGTTACGTCGGCTGCCGCTTCTGTGCGTTCGCGCAGCGCAAGACCGACGCCGACGCCTTCTCCCTCTCCCTCGAGCAGGTCGCCGACCGGGCCCAGGAGGCCTGGGAGCTCGGGGCCACCGAGGTCTGCATGCAGGGCGGCATCGACCCGGAGCTCCCGGCGTCGGCCTACTTCGACCTCGTGTCCGACGTCAAGCAACGCGTGCCCCAGATGCACGTGCACGCCTTCAGCCCGATGGAGATCGTCAGCGGCGCCGCCCGCACCGGCCTGTCGGTCGAGGACTTCCTGATCAAGGCGCGCGAGGCGGGGCTCGACACCATTCCGGGCACCGCCGCGGAGATCCTGGACGACGAGGTCCGCTGGGTCCTGACCAAGGGCAAGCTGCCGGCGAAGACCTGGATCGAGGTGGTCTCCACCGCTCACCGCGTCGGGCTCCGCTCGAGCTCGACGATGATGTACGGCCACGTCGACAACCCGCGCCACTGGGTCCAGCACCTGCGGGTGCTGCGGCAGATCCAGTCCGAGACCGGCGGCTTCACCGAGTTCGTACCCCTGCCCTTCGTCCACACCAGCTCACCGATCTACCTCGCGGGCGTCGCCCGGCCGGGGCCGACGCTCCGGGACAACCTGGCCGTCCATGCGATGGGCCGCATCATGCTCCAAGGCGCCATCGACAACATCCAGACGAGCTGGGTCAAGCTCGGTGTCGACGGGACGCGCGCGATGCTGCAGGCCGGGGCCAACGACGTCGGGGGGACGCTGATGGAGGAGACCATCTCGCGGATGGCCGGCAGCGAGCACGGCTCGGCAAAGACCGTCGCCGAGCTCGTCGAGATCGGGGCCGGCATCGGTCGGCCGATGGTGGAGCGGACGACCGTGTACGCCCGCCCCACCGCGAAGCCTGCGGGGCTCGACCAGCCTCAGTAGCGGACGTCCACCCACACCTGACGGTGGTCGGAGGTGGGGACCCCGGTCGGGCCGTAGAGCGCTCGGTTGAAGTCACCGGTCAGCCGGTAGAGCGGGTCGGCGTCGACGGGCCAGAAGATGCCGGAGCCGACAACCTTGGTGCCCTTCGACGGCAGCACGTAGTCCACCCGCAGGTTGCCCGGGCCGAAGGCACCCACGTCGCCGAAGTCGGCGGTGTCGAGGCGCGGGTCACCCTGGTGCGCGGCGTTGTTGCCACCCTGGTCGACCGCTTCCGCGCCACCCGACGAGCGGGGCAGCGGGTCGGTGATGCGCGGGTGGTCGAGAAGCTGGTCGATCGCGGCGTCGAGGGAGTCGCCGTCGACGGGGTCGGCGTTCTGGTCGCCGGCGATCACGAACCTCGAGCCCGGCCTCAGCCCGCCGCGAGTGCCCTCGTCGTCATAGATGTAGGCCGAGGCGCGGCGCGAGGAGACGTAGTCGGCCCAGAAGCGGATTTCGTCGTGGTTGCGGGTCCCGTTGCGATCCTCGACTCCGTCGAAGGTGGGCGGTGTCGGGTGGGACACCAGGAAGTGCACGGTCTTCTTCCCGATGTGGATCGGGACGTCCCAGTGCGACTTCGACGAGAGCGGGAGCTGCGCGAGCTCCGCCGGTGAGTACCAATCCGCTGGAGCCGCTGTTGCCGGGTCGTCGGGGAGCAGGGCGCCAGGCATGTCGTGCCAGCGGAAGTTCTGGAACGTGCGGACCCCTTCGGTGTCGATGGGGTACTTCGAGTAGACCACCATGCCGTACTGGCCCTCGAACAGGCCGAACCCGAGCGAGTCGTCACCGCCGGCCTGGGTGCCGGGAGCTCCCACGACGCCGTTGTTGTTGAGGTCGAAGCCGCTGGGCACTCCCGTGTTCGACGGAGCGATGTAGGCGTAGGGGTAGTCGATGGGCGCCGAGCCGTGGTGCGAGGCCTCGAGGTAGTTCTCGCGGAAGAGGTCGACCGCCGCCGGCGCGTAGTCGAACTCGTTGATGAGGAGCACGTCGGGACGGACCCGCTGGATGGTCTCGGCGACGTTCTGCGCCTGGACGTTGCCAGGAGTCGACAGGTCGTGCACGAGATCCCCCGCCGCGTTGCGGTTGAGGGAGGCGTTGAAGGTGGAGAACCGCACGGTGCGGTCCGCCTCGCGATCGGCATGGGCGACGGGAGTGGACACGAGTGGCGTCAGGACCAGCGGCCCGACGGCGAGAAGTGCGGCAGCGAGCAGGGGTGGGCGCAACATGGTGGGAACCTCCGAGTAGGTCGAGCGCTGAACACCCCCGAGCGTAGGCCCCCGACATGACGGTCGGGTGAACGCGATCAGACGAGACCGAGCTTGCCGCACCGCTCGGCCGTGTCACCCGAGCACAGCTCCTCGAGCGTCAGGGCACCCGCTGCCACGACGATGGAGGTCAGGTCCTGGACGTTCACCTCGACCGGCTCGAAGAGCCACGAGGGCACTCCCTCCGTGTCGACCGACCCGTCGACCGGTTTGCCGACGAGCTCGCCCACCGCGACCTCGGCGGCCCGGGTGCTGATCTGCGCCGCCGGGACGAACGTGAACGACTTGCGGTCGCGGAGGATGACCTCGCGCGCCGCCTCGAGGTCGCTCTCGGCACCCTCCGGCGGGTCCACCGGCTCCGTGAGGCCGACGAACAGGTCGGACCCCGGGACCAGCGTGCCGACGGCGAGGACCGGCACCTCGCCGGTCCGCTGGACCAGCGACTCGGCGAGCTCCGGATCGACTGCGTCGAGGATCACGACATCGGCACTTGCCGCGAGGGCCTGGTCGAGCTGGTCGGACTGGGTGTCGGCGTCACTCTCGGCGTCGTAGACCTTGACCGCGCAGCCTTCGCAGAGCTCCTCGACCCGGGACTCCAGCGCGTCCAGGTCCAGCGGCTGCTGGAGCTCGGCGCTCTGGTCCGCGACCAGGACGGCGATCACCGTGGGGTTCAACGACGTGCAGGCGCTCAGGCTCAGGACGAGCAGGCAACAGGCGAGGAGGACGCGGCACATGACCGGGCCATGGTGTCACCGCGGGCTAGCCACGACCACTCGACGCGCGTGCACGACGTGAGACCGAGTCGATTGCGACGGCCAGCAACAGCACGGCTCCCGTGACCATGAACCGGACCGAGGAGTCGACGTTGATGAGGTTGAGCCCGCTCTGGATCGCCTGCAGCACGAGGATCCCGAGCATCGCGGAGTATGCCGATCCTCGGCCACCGAACAGCGAGGTGCCGCCGATCACCGCGGCCGCGATGGCCGTCAGGTTGGTGTCGGTCGTGCCACTGGCCTGCGACACGCTGGTCTGCAGGCCGACTGCGAGCACGCCGCCGAGTGCGGCGAGGGTCGAGGTGAGGGCGAAGACCGAGAAGTACACGCGGTCGACCTTGATCCCCGAGCGCCTCGCAGCCTCTTCGTTGCCGCCGACCGCGAAGACGTGCCGTCCCCAGGTCGTACGCCGCAGCGCGAGGTCCATCAGGACGACGAGGACCACGAAGAACACCCAGAGGTAGCTCCAACCCCGGTCGATGTTGACGTAGTAGGTCAGCGCCAGCAGGCCCACGAGCATCAACAACGCCTTGACGGCCGTGAGGGCCAGGGGCGGCGAGCTCAGCTCGGCTGCGGTACGACGGCGTACGCCCCACACCTGGGTCGCGGCATAGAGCGCGACGATCGCCACCACGAGGATGTAGGAGACGGTGTCCGGGACGAAGCTCCGCCGGGCGAACTGCAGGAGCCCCGACTGGGAGGGGATGTTGATCGTGCCCTGGGTGCCCAGGACGAAGAGCAGCGCACCTTGGAAACCGAGCAGACCGGCCAGCGAGAAGACGAACGACGGCACTCCGAGCTTGGTGTAGAGCACGGCGTACACCGCCCCGATCGCCAGACCGACGGCGAGGGCAGCGAGGATCGCCACCACGATCGACTGCCCCTTGTTGACCAGCAGGACGGCCATCACCGCGGAGGCGAAACCGCTGACCGACCCCACCGAGAGGTCGATCTCCCCCAGGAGCAGCACCAGCACGATGCCGAGGGCGATCACGCCGATGGGTGCGGCGAACTGCGTGATGGACACGATGCTGTAGGAGGAGAGGAACTTCGGCTCCGCGCTGTAGAACGCGAGGCTGATGACGACGAGGCCGACCACCACGGGCAGGCTGCCGAGCTCACCGGACTTCAGGCGGTTGACGAAGAGGCGGGCGTAGCCGGCTGCGCCCTGGGTGCGGATCAGTCGCTCGTCGGCCAGGTCGGCCGCGACCGATGCAGTCGGGTCGCTGGCCTCCGTCATGGTCTTCTGGTCAGCCATGGTGGCCTCCGTCCGTCGTGGGGGTGGGTCCGCGGGACGCACGGGCGGCCACGACGTTGTCGGAGGCACCGGTGATGGCGGCAACGAGCTCCGCGGTCGTGGCGTCCTCGACCTTGAACTCAGCGGCGTTCTTGCCCAGTCGAAGCACGACGATGCGGTCGGCCACGGCCTGGACGTCGGCCATGTTGTGGCTGATCAGGATGACCCCCAGCCCCGTCTCGCGCAGTCGCTCGATCAGGTTGAGCACCTCGGCGGTCTGCGCGACGCCGAGCGCCGCGGTCGGTTCGTCCAGCATCACGATCTTGGGGCTGCCCACCAGGCTTCGGGCGATGGCCACCGTCTGACGCTGGCCGCCGGAGAGGGAGGCGATCGGGATCCGCACGCTCGGGATCTTGGCGGACAGGGTACGCAGCAGACGCCACGACTCCTTCTCCATCGCGACCTCGTCGATGAACGGACCTGAGGTCTTCTCCTGCCCGAGGAACAGGTTGGCCACCACGTCGAGGTTGTCGCAGAGGGCGAGGTCCTGGAAGACCGTGGCGATCCCGAGCGCCTGCGCCTCCGAGGGCCCGCCCACGGTGATCTGACGGCCGGCGAAGGTGATGGAGCCCTCGTCCGGGGTGTAGACGCCCGAGATGACCTTGACCAGCGTGGACTTGCCGGCGCCGTTGTCGCCGACCAGGGCGACGACCTCGCCCGCCCGGACGTCCAGGTGGACGTCCGAGAGGGCTTGGACGGCGCCGAAGCGCTTGGTGACGCCGGTCAGGGACAAGACGATGTCCCCGACCGGCGCCGGTGCTACCAATGCCTCGGTCATCAGGAGATGCCAGCCGCCTCGCACGCCTTGGCGTACTCGCCGGTGCAGATGTCCTCGGCGGAGTAGAAGCCGTCGGCAATGACGGTGTCGGCCACGTTGTCCGCCGTGAGGACGGTCGGGTCGAAGATGTACGACGCCACGCCTTCGTAGTCGCTCTGGTCGATCCCGGTGTCGGTGCTGGTCGGGACGTCGTCGCCGTTGGCCAGGGCCACGGCGACCTCGGCCGCGGTCTCGGCCTCGATCGGGATGGGCTTGTAGATGGTCATGGCCTGCTCGCCGGCGAGGATCCGCTGGATCGCGGCGATCTCGGCGTCCTGGCCGGTGATGGGAGGCAGGGCGTCCTGCGCGACCCCGCCACCGGTGAGTGCGGCGACGACGCCGCCGGCCTGTCCGTCGTTGGCAGCGTAGACACCGTTGATCTCCGACGGGTCGTACTTGGCCAGCTGGTCGCTGACGAAGGACTGCGCGTTCTCCGGGCTCCAGTCAGGGTTGTCGTACTCCTCGAGGATCTTGATGTTCGAGTCGTCGAGCACGCTGTGCGCGCCGGCCTTGAACTGCGCCGCGTTGGGGTCGCTGGGGGCACCGTTGAGCATCAGGATGCTGCCCTCGCCGCCCATCGCCTCGACGAGCGCCTCAGCCTGCATCTGGCCGACGGTCTCGTTGTCGAAGCTCATGTAGTAGTCGGCCTCGGCGATGAAACGGTCGTAGGCGATGACCTCAGCGCCGGAGTCCTGCGCCGACTGGACCATGCCGCCCGCTCCTGCGCCGTTGACCGGGTCGAGCACGATGACGTCCGCGCCCTCGGAGATGGCGGTGTCGACCTGCTGCGTCTGCTTGGCCTCGTCCTGGTCAGCGTTGTAGTAGAGGACCTCACAGTCCGAGCACAGTCCGGAGACTGCCTCTTCGAACAAGGGGCGGTCGAAGGCCTCGTAGCGCGTGGTCTTCGACTCGGGCAGCAGCAGGGCGATGACCTTGCTGTCGCCGCCACCGTCGCCGGAGTCGCCGCCGGACTCGGCGTCGTTGGCGCCGCAGGCGGTCAGGCCGCCGGCACCGAAGAGAAGTGCAGCACCGATGGCGGCGATGCGAATGGACGTACGGGACATGAAGACTCCTGAAGGTGCCGGGGCTCGTCCTACAACGGGCCGGGTGACGGTGGGCCTAGTGTGCTGAGTCACAGGGTTTGCCGTCAAGACTTGAATGCTAACTCGTTATATTTCGAACATTGTGCAGTTTTGTCGCCTGTCTTGACGACAAGACACCCTTTCCCGCACAGTTCCCTTCATGCCCCCATCCCCCGGCTCGACCGCATCGCTGCGCTCGGCCAATCAACAGCGGGTCGTGGGCGTGCTCCGCGCGGGTGGGACGGTGAGCCAGGCCGACATCGCCCGGCAGACCGGCCTGGCACCGGCGACCGTCTCCAACATCGTGCGGCAGCTCACCAACGCCGGCCTCGTCGAGGTCGAGCCCGGCAGCGGTCGCCGCGGCACCACCGTCGAGCTGGCCCGGGCGGCCGGCCTCGTGGCCGGCATCGACTTCGGGCACAGTCACGTCGCCGTCGCGATCGGCGACCTGACCGGCCAGCTGATCGTGGAGCAGCGACGGCGCATTGACTCAGGCCACGCGTACGCCTCAGGCCTGGACCAGGCTGACGTGATGGTGGACGCCCTGCTGGCAGCGGAGGGGCTCGAGCGCAGTGCAGTACGCACCATCGGTCTCGGCCTGCCCGCGCCCATGACGAACGGCGTCGTGCGCACCTCGGCCATCCTGCCGGGCTGGGTGGGGGTCAACGCCCAGACCGCAGCTCAGGAGGCACTCGGCGCCGTCGTCCACACCGAGAACGACGCCAACCTCGGCGCGCTGGCCGAGCACCGCCAGGGCGTCGGCCGCGGCCATGACTCGTCGGTGTTCGTCAAGGTGTCCTCCGGTGTCGGAGCCGGCATCGTCCTCAACGACCAGATCTTCCACGGCCACGGCGGCACCGCCGGGGAGATCGGTCACCTCACCCTCGACGAGAACGGACCGGTGTGCCGGTGCGGCAGCCGGGGCTGCCTGGAGGCCTACACCTCCACGGTCGCGCTGCAGGGGATGATGCAGCTCCAGCTGCCCAACGCGGGATTCGACGACATCGTCGCGGAGGCCCGCAACGGCAACGTCTCCGCGCTGCGCGCTCTCGAGGACGCCGGGCTGCACCTGGGTTGGGCCATCGCCAGCATCGTCAACCTGCTCAACCCTGCGATCGTCGTCGTGGGAGGTGACATGGCCCGGGCCGGCGCCCTGCTGCTCGAACCGGCCCGGATCGGGCTGCGCCGCCACGCGCTCGACGCTGTGGCCTCCACCCCGGTCCTCTCCTCCGAGCTCGGCGAACGGGCCTCCCTGGTCGGTGCCGTGCTCATCGCGGCCGAACGCACGACCGTGCTGACCGACTGACCGGGCGCTACGGTGACGCCATGGCCACCCTTGGTGTCACCGGTCCCACCGTCCCGCGGTCCGAGGAGATCCTCACCCCCGAGGCCCTCGCCTTCATCGCCGACCTCGACGCGCGGTTCCACGACCGGCGCGACGAGCTCCTTGCCGCGCGGCGGACCCGCCGCGACGTGATCGCCCGCACCGGCAGCCTTGACTTCCTGGCCGAGACGGCCTCGGTCAGGGCGGACAGCTGGACGGTCGCGCCGATTCCCGACGACCTGGCCGACCGCCGCGTCGAGATCACCGGGCCGACCGACCCCAAGATGGCGATCAACGCCCTCAACTCGGGCGCTCGGGTGTGGCTGGCCGACCTCGAGGACGCCAACACCCCGCACTGGCGCAACGTCGTGGGCGGCCAGCTCACTCTTCGTGACGCGGTCCGAGGTCAGCTCGCCTACACCTCCCCTGAGGGCAAGCAGTACGCCCTGGCCGAGGGCGGCCAGCGCCCGGTGATCGTGCCGCGACCACGGGGGTGGCACTTCGACGAGGCTCACCTCAGCCGCGACGGCCGGCCGGTGGTGGCCGCCCTGGTCGACTTCGGGCTCTACTTCTTCCACAACGCCCGCGAGCTGCTCGCGCGAGGCAGTGGCCCGTACTTCTACCTGCCGAAGCTGGAGTCCCACCTCGAGGCCCGGCTGTGGAACGACGTCTTCACCCACGCCCAGACCTCCTTGGGCGTCCCGCACGGCTCGATCAGGGCCACCGTGCTCATCGAGACCATCACCGCGGCCTTCGAGATGGACGAGATCCTCTACGAGCTGCGCGACCACATGGCCGGGCTCAACGCGGGTCGCTGGGACTACCTGTTCAGCATCATCAAGAACTTCCGCGACGCCGGGTCGAGGTTCACGCTCCCCGACCGCAACGCGGTCCGCATGACCGCGCCCATGATGAAGGCCTACAGCGACCGGTTGGTGCAGACCTGCCACCGCCGCGGGGCCTTCGCGATCGGCGGCATGGCGGCGTTCATCCCGAGCCGGCGTGACGCCGAGGCCAACGAGCTCGCGTTCGCCAAGGTGCGGGAGGACAAGACCCGCGAGGCCCAGGCAGGCTTCGACGGATCGTGGGTGGCGCACCCCGACCTGGTCGCGCTGTGCGCCGACATCTTCTCCGAGACCCTCGGGGAGCGCAGCAACCAGCTCGACGTACGCCGCGAGGACGTGTCGGTCGAGGCCGACGACCTGCTGGCAGTCGACCAGACCCCCGGCGAGCGCACCGAGGAAGGCTTGCGCGGCAACGTCCGGATCGGCATCCAGTACCTCCAGTCCTGGCTCTCCGGCAACGGGGCGGCCGGCATCGACAACCTGATGGAGGACGCAGCCACGGCCGAGATCTCCCGCTCGCAGGTGTGGCAGTGGATCTTCACGGGCGCCACCCTCGACTCCGGCGAGGTCGTCACGCGCGAGCTGGTCGAGCAGATCGTGGAGGAGGAGTACGCCGCCCTGCGCGACGTCGTCGGAGCGGACGCGTTCGAGTCCGGACACTGGGCGGACGCTCGACGACTGTTCGCCGAGTCCGCCCTCAGCGACGAATTCCCCGACTTCCTGACACTGCCGGCATATGCCGTCGTGCTGGCGTCAGGGGACTGACCGGCCGCAGCAGACCACCAGAGGCGATCTGCTCGCCGGCGATCCACACGTCGGCCACGTCGGCGTCACCGGCCAGGGCGAACACCTTGCCCAGCGCCTCCTCCGGCGAGCCGGCATGCCGGAGCCCGATGTCCAGCGAGGTGCCGGCAGGGGGACGCAGGCAGATCGCGTCGAACTGCTTCCCCTCGGAGAAGTCACCGATGACCTCCCCGAGTCCGAGGGCAGCCGCGCCCGCCGAGGTGCTGAGGTGCAGGAGGTGGCCGGGTGCCAGCGGGAGACCCTGGTCCCCGAGCAGCCGCTGGACGAAGTAGGCCTGGAGGCCCTCCTTGAACAGCGAGAAGCCGGTGCCAGCCCCCACGTCGCTGCCGAGGGCCACCGGCACGCCCGAGGCCACGTGCCGTCGCAGGCTGAACAGGCCCGAGCCGAGGGCGGAGTTGCTGCTCGGACAGTGCGCGACGGACGTCGACCGGTCGGCCAGCGCGGCCAGCTCGGCGTCCAGGGGATGCACGTTGTGGGCCAGGACCGACCGTGGCCCCAGCAGCCCGTGGTGGTCGTAGGTGTCCACGTAGCCCGACCGCTCGGGGAACTGGCCCCGGACCGTTGCCACCTCGATGAGGTTCTCGTTGACGTGCGAGGTGAAGAAGGCCCCCTCGACCTCGCTCATCACCGACGCGCAGGCGGCAAGGATCGGGTCCGAGGCGGAGAGCGAGAAGCGCGGCGTCACCGCATATCTGGCGTGGCCGACGCCGTGCCAGCGCGCAGCCAGGGCCAGGGACTCGGCGTACGCACGCTCCGGGGTGGTGAGCAGCGGCTCGGGCAGCATCCGGTCGCTCACGACCAGGCCGCTCGTCACGCGCAGCCCGAAGTGTGCCGCCCGGGCGAACAGCGCATCCATCGCGGGCGCGAAGTGGGAGCCGAAGACCAGCGAGGTCGTGGTTCCGGCCGCGATCAGGCCGGCCACGAACTCGCCCGCGATCGTGGCCGCGTAGTCGGGCGAGGCGAGGTGCTGCTCCTCCGGCAGGGCGCACCGGTCCAGCCACTCGAGCAGCGGCATCCCCAGCGCTCCGATCACGCGGACCTGGGGGAAGTGCACGTGCGTGTCGACGAGCCCGGGGAGCAGGATCCCGGCGCGCAGGTCGATCACCGTCGCCTGCGGGGAGGCTGCGGCCATGGCCGCGAACGGCCCCCGTGCGGTGATGACGCCCTGCGCCGACACGACCAGTCCGAGGTCGTCGTCGTAGCGGAAGCCCGGACGTGCCAGTCCGTCGGTGAAGGGGTTGTCGGGGGTGTCGTAGGCGCGGGCGCGGTACAGCACCTCGCCCGGGATCATCGGGCGCTCATCGTGGGTGCTTCATGCGTCGGTCCGCGACCGCGCAGCGGCGAACGACGCGAGCAGTTCGGCGGCCACCGAGACCGCGATGGTGGCCGGTTCCTTGCCGGCCACGGCCGAGGTCCCGATCGGACTTCGGATCCGGCCGATCGCCTCCTCGTCGTGACCCTCCGTCACGAGCCCGGAGCGGAACCGCGCCCATTTGGCCCCCGAGCCGATCAACCCGATGCTGCCCAGCTCGCGGCAGCGGAGGGCGGCATCGCACAGGGCGAAGTCCTCGGCGTGGTCGTGCGTCATGACCAGGACGTGGGTCCCCGGCGGCACCGCGCCGAGGGCGAGCTCGGGCACCGGGGAGTGATGGACGCGCAGACGTGCCTCACCGTCGGCCAGACAGCCCAGCCGCTCGTCGGTCAGCTGGTTGGCACGGGAGTCGACGAGGTGCAGGTCGAGGTCGTGCCGGGCCAGGATCCGAGCCAGCTCGAGCCCCACGTGACCGACCCCGAAGATCGCGACCGAGGGTACGACCGGGAGCGGCTCCAACAGGACGCTGACCTCGCCGCCGCAGCACTGACGACCGTGGTCGGTCCGTGCCTTGTCGGTGAGTCCGAGGGTCAGCTGCTCGGCCGACGCGACGCCGGTGTCGAGCATCACCCGCGCCCGGGCGACCGCGGTCTCCTCGAGGTTGCCCCCGCCGATGCTGCCCCACGCGCGGTCGGCGGCCACGACCATCTTGGCGCCCGCCTCGCGTGGCGCGTGCCCGCGCGTCGCGGCCACGGTGACGAGCACCCCGGCACGCCGCTCGTTCCGGAGCAGCTCGATCGCCGCGATCCAGCGCATGTCAGGCCTCCACCGATTCGTGGGCGGCCTGCTCGGACCGCGGGTGCAGGGCAGGCGCGGCCGGGTCGGGTCGGTCGGGAGCGGCACCCGGCAGCCCCACCACGACGTGGTCGGCACCGCCGCTCCGAGCGCGATCGGCCGCCCAGAACACGGCTTCGGGAGTGGCTGGGGAAGCCAGGTCGACGCTGGTGCCGGGAGTCCCGAATGCCGCGGCGGCCTGCCGCAGCGCCTCCCGGACCGACAGCGCCAGCATCAGCGGGGGTTCGCCGACCGCCTTCGAGCCGTAGACCACGCCGTCCTCGTGCGCGTGCTCGAGCAGAGCGACGTTGAACACCTCGGGGAGCTCGCTGAAGCTGGGCAGCTTGTAGGTGCTGGCGGACTGGGTCGTGAGACGGCCGCGGCCGGGTCCGTCGGACTCGTCCCAGCGCAGGTCCTCCAGCGTGAGCCAGCCCTGGCCCTGGACGTACCCACCCTCGATCTGGCCGATGTCGATGAGCGGCGAGAGGCTCTCACCTGCGTCGTGGACGATGTCGACCCGGCGCACGCGGTAGCTCCCGGTGAAGCCGTCGACCTCCACCTCGGTGGCGGCCACGCCGTAGGCGAAGTACTTGAACGGATGCCCCTCCATCGCGGTGGAGTCCCAGTGGAGGCCCTCGGTCCGGTAGAAGCCGGCCGCCCACAGCTGGACGCGGCTGAAGTAGGCCTCGCGGACCAGCTCGTCCCAGGTGATGTCCCGACCGACCTCCCGGTCGCCCGCGAGCCCGGTCAGCCGCACGAGGATCTGCTCGCACGCGTGCTTGATCGCGCCCCCGTTGAGGTCCGCACTCGAGCTGGCGGCGGTCGCCGAGGTGTTGGGGACCTTGTCGGTCCGAGTCGGCGCGAGGCGCACCCGCGCGAGGGGGACGCCGAGGGTCGTGGCGGCGACCTGGAGCATCTTGGTGTGGAGGCCCTGGCCCATCTCGGTGCCGCCGTGGTTGATCAGCACGGACCCGTCCTTGTAGACGTGCACCAGGGCGCCGGCCTGGTTGAAGGCCGTGAAGTTGAACGAGATCCCGAACTTCACCGGCGTCATCGCCAGGCCACGCTTCGTGTGCGGGTGCGCGGCGTTGAACTCGGCGATCTCTGCGGACCGGCTGGCGATCTGGCCGGTCGACACGACCTGGTCCCAGGCGGCGAGGATCCGCTCAGGATGGCGCACGACCTGGCCGTACGGCGTCGCCTGGCCGTCGACGTAGACGTTGCGGCGACGCAGGTCCAGCGGATCGATCCCCAGCAGTGGTGCGCAGCGGCCGAGGACGTCCTCGACCACCAGCATCCCCTGCGGGCCGCCGAAGCCGCGGAACGCCGTCTGCGACGTCTTGTGGGTCTTGGCCACGCGGCCGTGGAGCAGCACGTGCGGGATCCAGTAGGCGTTGTCGACGTGGCACAGGGCCCGCGCCAGCACCGGCTCGCTGAGGTCGAGGCTCCAGCCGCCGTCCGAGGTCAGCGTCGCCTCGAGTGCCATCAGCCGGCCCTCGTCGTCGAAGCCGACGCGCCACTGGGCGTGGAAGCCGTGCCGCTTGCCGGTCAGGGTCATGTCGTGGGTCCGGCTCAGGCGCAGCCTGACCGGGCGCCCGGTCAGGGTCGCCCCCAGCGCTGCGATCGCGGCGAAGCCGTGCGGCTGCATCTCCTTGCCGCCGAACCCGCCACCCATCCGCAGGCACTGGACGGTGACGTGGTGGCTGGCGAGACCCAGCACGTGGGCGACGATCTCCTGGGTCTCCGTGGGGTGCTGCGTGCTGCTCTGCACGAACACCTGGCCGCCCTCGTCGACCAGGGCCAGAGCGGCATGGGTCTCGAGGTAGAAGTGCTCCTGCCCGGCCATCTCGGTGACGCCGCTGAAGACGTGGGCCGCCCCGGCCAGGCCGTGCTCTACGTCGCCCCGGCTGACGACGGGTTGTCCACCCTGGAAGCTCTCCGCGGCGATCGCCTCGGTGAGCGAGACGACGGCCGGGAGCGGCTCGTAGTCGACCTCGACCGCGGCCGCGCCGAGGCGTGCGGCCTCGAGGGTCTCCCCCAGCACCCAGCAGACGGCGTGACCGACGAACATCACCTCGTCGGGGAACAACGGCTCGTCGTGCTTCACCCCGCCGTCGTTGACGCCCGGGACGTCGGCGGCGGTGAGCACCCGGACTACCCCCTCGACCTCGTGCGCTGGGGCCGGGTCGAGGCGGGTCATCCGGGCGTGGGCGTGGGGAGAGCACACGGGATGGGCGTGCAGGACGTCATGGGTGCGGTGAACCAGGTCGTCGGTGTAGAGAGCGTGCCCGGTCACGTGCAGGGCCGCGCTCTCGTGCGCCACCGGGAGGCCGACGCTCATCGGACCGCCTCCGTCCACAGCTTGCGGAGCGAGTTGCCGAGCATCGCCGAGCGGTAGTCGGCGCTGGCCCGCTGGTCGTCGATCGGGGTGCCCTCGCCGTACAACACCTGCGCCGCGACCTCGACGGTCTCGGCGGTCCAGGGCCGACCCTCGAGCGCCGCCTCGGTGGCCAGCGCGCGGATCGGCGTGGCGGCCACGCCACCCAGCCCGATCCGCGCCCGCACCACGGTCTCGTCGACCACGTCGAGCGCGAAGCCGACGGCGACACTGGAGATGTCGTCGTAACGGCGCTTGCTGATCTTGTGGAACCCGGTCAGGCCGGCGAGCGGCAGCGGGATCCGGACCGAGCGGATGAGCTCACCGGGCCGGAGGACGGTCTCGCGGTAGCCGGTGAAGTAGTCGGCCAGCGCGACCTCCCGCTCCCCCTCGAGCGAGGACAGCACGACGCTGGCGTCGAGGGCCAGCAGCGCCGGCGGCAGGTCGCCGATCGGCGACGCGGTGCCGAGGTTGCCCCCGATCGTTGCGCCGTTGCGGATCAGCCGCGACGCGAACAGCGGCCAGAGCGTGTCGAGGAGCGGCACCGCTCCACCGAGTGCTGTCTCCGCCTCGCTGAGGGTGAGCGCGGCACCGATCTCGACGACGCCGTCGGTCGAGACCTGCCGCAATTCGGGAAGACGATCGATCGCCACGACGTACGGCGCCCGGCGACCGCGCAGGTTGGCCTCGACGCCCCAGTCGGTGGCCCCGGCGACCACCATGGCGTCTGGGTGCTCAAGCAGCAGGTCGAGTGCTTCGGCGAGGTCGGACGGGCGGGCGAACCCGCCTGCCGACCCGTCGAGCCGGGTGGCGGCCGGACCGGGGGCTGGCTGTCGCTGGCGCTCGGCCAGCGCGTCGTCCTCGTGCGGGGTGCCGATCGCCCTGGCGGAGTCCCGGATCGGGCGGTAGACGGTGCAGCGGCAGAGGTTGCCGCCCATGGCGTGCAGGTCGAAGCCGTTCGGCCCGTGCTCGGGGTCTGCGTGGTCGGTGTCGACCCGATCGGGGCGGTAGTACTCCGCGGCCATCGAGCAGACGAAGCCCGGGGTGCAGTAGCCACACTGGGAGCCACCACGCAGCGCCATCTCGCTCTGGACGGGGTGCAGGTCGTCCGGACGGCCGAGCCCCTCCGCGGTGACGACCTCCTGGCCGTCGAGGGCAGCGGCGGGGACCAGGCAGGCGTTGATCGGCGTCCACCGGCTCCCCGCGCCGTCCGGCCGCAGCACCATCAGGGCGCAGGCTCCGCACTCCCCTTCGGCACAGCCCTCCTTGGCTCCGGTCAGGCCGAGCCCGCGCACGAAGTCGAGCGCGTTGGTGTGGGTCGGCACGCCGGCGAGCGGCCGCGGCGTCCCGTTGACGAAGACCTGCGAGTCCGACATGTGTCTCCCTCACGCGGGCATGGTGCGCGGATCGCATGGTTCGTCAGACGCGGGCGCCGGTTGTCCATGCCGAACGACGATCCGCCGTTGGCCATGCTACGTGGTCCAGGTCACAAACGGGGATGCGGCGACAAGGTGGCGTGCCGGTTGACGTCCTTGTAGAGCAGATATCTGAACCGTCCCGGACCGCCGGCGTAGCAGGCCTGCGGGCAGAAGGCGCGCAGCCACATGAAGTCCCCGGCATGCACCTCGACCCAGTCCTTGTTGAGCAGGTAGACCGCCTTGCCCTCCAGGACGTAGAGGCCGTGCTCCATCACGTGCGTCTCCGGGAAGGGGATCGCGCCGCCGGGCTCGAAGTTCACGATGTTCACGTGCATGTCGTGGCGGGCGTCGAGCGGGTCGACGAATCGCTGCGTGCTCCAGGCCCCGTCGGTGCCGGGCATCGGCTCGGCGCGGACCTCGGTCTCCTGCGTCACGAACGCCTCGGGCACGTCGATGCCGTCGACGTGCTCGTAGGCCTTGCGGATCCAGTGGAAGGTGGCCGTCTCGGCACTGTCGTTGCGCAGCGCCCACGTCGTCCCCGGTGGCAGGAAGGCGTACCCGCCCGGTCCCATCCGGTGGTCGATGCCGGCGATCGTCAGGTGCACGGTCCCGTCCACCACGAAGAGGACGGCCTCGGCGGTCCGGTCGAGGTCGGGCTGGTCGCTGCCCCCGCCCGGGGAGACCTCCACGACGTACTGCGAGAACGTCTCGGCGAACCCCGACAGCGGCCGGGCGATCACCCAGGCGCGGGTGTTGCGCCAGTGCGGCAGCTGGCTGGTGACGATGTCGCGCATGGTGCCGCGCGGCAGCACGGCATACGCCGTGGTGAACACGGCCCGGTCCGTCGTCAGCTCGGTCTGCGCGGGCAGACCGCCGCGGGGCACGTAGTAGCCGGTCATCTCGACTCTCCTCTGCTCAGCATCCGACCGCGCGGAGCGGCATCCAGGTCGACCGGCACGCCGGCCAGCCAGGTCTGGCGGACGGTGCCGGTGAGCGTACGCCCGGCGTAGGCGGACACCGGGTTCTTGTGGTGCAACGCGGCCACGTCGACGACGAACTCCTCGTCCGGGGCGAACGCGCACAGGTCGGCGTCCGCGCCCACCGCGATCTCACCCTTGTCGGTCAGTCCGACCCTCCGGGCGGGGGCTGTCGCCATCCAGCGCACCACGTCGGCGAGGCCCAGGCCCCGGTCGCGGGCGGCGGTCCACACGACCGGCAGGCCCAGCTGCAGGGACGCGATCCCACCCCAGGCGTCGGCGAAGTCACCCGTCTCGAGCCGCTTGAGCTCGGCGGTGCACGGGGAGTGGTCGGTGACCACGTAGTCGATGTCACCGGTGCCGAGGGCTGCCCAGAGGGCGTCCCGGTTGGCCGCGTCGCGGATCGGTGGGCAGCACTTGAGCTCGGTGGCCCCGTCGGGGATCGCTCCGGACTCGAAGAAGAGGTAGTGCGGGCAGGTCTCCACCGACACGTCGACCCCGCCAGCGCGCGCGTCCCGCAGCATCGGGACGGCGCCCGAGGCACTCAGGTGGACGACGTGCGCGCGCCCGCCACTGGTGCGCGCTGCGTCGATGACCAGGGAGATGGCGCGCTCCTCGGCGGCGTCGGGACGGCTCTCGAGGAAGCCGGCGTAGGACTCACCGTGGGCGCAGGCCGCGACCGCATCGCCGTCCTCGGCGTGCACGAGCATCAGGGCGCCGAGTCGAGCGACCTCCGCCATGGCGGCGGTGAACTCGGCCGGCGTCAGGTGCGGGAACTCCTCGACCCCCGAGTCGAGCAGGAAGCACTTGAAGCCGAACACGCCGGCTTCGTGGAGACCACGGAGGTCGCCGAGGTTGCCGGAGATCGCGCCGCCCCAGAAGCCCACGTCGACGAACACCTGCCCGCCGGCCACGGCGCGCTTCTCGGCCAGGGCCGCGACCGTGGTGGTCGGGGGGATGCTGTTGAGCGGCATGTCCACGATGGTGGTCACGCCGCCGGCAGCCGCCGCCTTCGTTGCGCTGGCGAAGCCCTCCCACTCCGTCCGGCCGGGCTCGTTCACGTGCACGTGGGTGTCCACGAGCCCGGGCAGCAGCACCTCGTCCTCGGACAGCTCGACGACCTCGGCGCCGCCGGCGTCCACGTCGTACGGCGACAGGTCGGTGATCACGCCATCGCGGATCCGCACCGCGACGGCCGCCTCGCCGCCCCCGACCACGGCGCGACGGGCGCGGAGGAGAGTCTCAGCTGCCACGATAGGTCGAGTAGCCGAAGGGGCTGAGCAGCAACGGGACGTGGACGTGCCCGTCGGCCTGGATGGTGAACGCGACGAGCACCTCGGGGTAGAACCCCTCGACGCCGCGCTGGGCGAAGTAGCCGGCCGTGTCGAAGCGCAGGCGGTAGGTGCCCGGAGCCAGCGTGCCGCCACCCAGGTCCGAGACCCGTCCGTCGGCGTCCGTGACCGCCTCGGCGAGCTGCCCTCCGTCCCCTTCCAGCCTCAGGCTGACACCGGCCGCCGGCCGACCGAGGCTGGTGTCGAGGACGTGCGTGCTCAGCGTCGCCATCAGGACAACGTCTCCTTCATCCGCAGGACTGCGATCTGGGTCAGCTGGGTGATCGTCTCGGCGCGCTCGTCCTCGTCGCTGTTGTCCAACCGGAGCCGGAGCTGTTCCAGGATCTCGGCGGCGTCGCGGCCGGCCGCCCGGATGATGAACACGCGGCCGAAGCGCTGCTCGTACGCCCGGTTGCCCTCCTCCAGCCGTCGCGTGACCTCGGCGTCCTCGCGGTCGACCCCGGACTGCTCGCGGGTCGAGTGCTCGGCGTCGTGCAACGCCGCGTCGGCACGCTCACCGATCCGCGGGTGCCGGGCCAGGGCCTGCTCCAGCTCCTTGTCGGTGATGGTGGCTGAGGCCGAGACCATCGTGGCCTCGAGCTCGCCGACGTCGGCGAAGGGGCGAGTGACGGAGAGGAAGTCGGCCCAGCGCGGGACGTCGAGCCAGGTCCGCGCCAAGCGATAGGCCTTGTCGCGTTGCATGGCGTTGAAGGCCGCCAGGCCGGGTCGTCCGATGCTCATCGCCCCTCCCCATCGCGGGTCACGGTCGCCTCGATCAGCCCGTAGGGCCGGTCGGCGGCGATGAAGACCTCGCCGGGGTTGTCGAGCCCGAACGGCGACAGGTCCACCAGGTGGTGGTGCTTGTTGGGGGCCGTGAAGGAGATCTCCTCGATCTCGTCGTGCGCCTCCAGCACGGCCCGTCCCATGGCGAACAAGGTTTCCTGAAGAGCCCGGCTGTACGTCGTGGCGAACGTGGACAGCAGCAACGCCCGCACGTCGTCGTACGCCTTGTTCCACTCGACCTGGCCGTGGTCGGAGTAACGCCAGGTCGTGGTGAGCGAGGTGGCGAGGATGCGGTCGTCCGCCTCCGGCAGGGTCGTGTAGTCGTCGACCAGGAAGCCCTTGAACTCCGAGCCCGTGGACTTGAGCACCGTGAGGTCGGCGAGGCCGGAGCGGACGTGGGCACCGTCGGAGGACAGGTCGATCTCGGTGGTGCGCACCTCACCCCCACGGCGTACGAACGCGTGGTCGTGGCCCTCGCCGTCGACGGCGATCCGGTCCCACGCATATTCCTCGACGTCGACCAGTGCGCCCGTCGCCGCCGGGGTCGCCTCCAGGAGGCGCCGGGCGAGCGCGAGCGCATAGTCCTCGGGCGAGGTCACCCCGTGCTTCTTGGCGTAGGCGAAGGCGGTGTTCTTCTGGGTGTCGGTCGGCAGGACCTGCGACTGGTCACCGTCCACGTGCGCTGCGGCGAAGTCGCCGCGCAGCGCGGTCGAGACGTTGAGGTCACGGATCTCGTGGCGCGCGATGTCGCGGACGATCCGGACGACGCGATTCTCGGCCTTGCCGTACTGGTTGGGTCCCAGGATGATCCCCATCACTCAGCCTTCCTTCGTGGTGGTGCGGTGGGCGAGCGCGGCCAGCGCCCGGGCGTCGAGCCCGGCTGCTTCCTCGACCTCCGAGTCAGGGAAAGCGCCGCAGTCGAGGCCGCGGAGGAGGAAGTCGGCCAGAGCGCGGGCGGTCGCCGGCTCGTCGAGGACCCCGGAGGCCTGCTTCTCGACGTAGTTGCGGAGGCGGCCCGTCGCGGCGGCGAACCCACCGCGGTAGAAGGCGAACGTCGCCGCGAAGCGGGTCGGCAGCTGAGCGGGGTGCAGGTCCCAGCCCTGGTAGTAGCCCCGCTCCAGGGACCTCCGGACGAGCCGCAGGTGGTTGCTCCACCCCTCGCGGACCTCCTCCGGACCCCCCACCGGGAGCAGGTTGGTCGACCCGTCGGAGAGGCGCACGCCGGTGCCGGCGACCGCTGCCTGCATGACGGCCTTGGCGTGGTCGGCGACCGGGTGGTCCAGGCTCTGGTGGGCCGCGGCGATGCCGCAGAACGCCGAGTAGTCGTAGGTGCCGTAGTGCAGGCCGGTGCAGCGCCCATCCGACGCGTGAATCATCCGCGCCACCAGTGCGGTGCCGTCGGGACCGAGGATCGACTGCGGGGTCTCGACCTGGATCTCGAACCGCAGCGCCCGGTCAGCGAGGCCCAGGCCGGACTCGAGCCGCCCCGCTGAGTGGACGAGAGCCTCCACCTGGTCGACCGACGTCACCTTCGGCAGCGTGACCACGAAGCCGTCCGGGAGCGGTCCTCCGTCGGTCAGGGTCTCGACGAACGACACCAGCGTGCGGAGTCCGCGCCGCCGGCTCGGGGCCTCGAAGCTCTTGAAGCGGATGCCGTGCCCCGGCGGTGCGGTCCCGTCGGCGATGGCGTCGCGGAGGGCCAGCGCGGCGCTCTGCACGGCGCGGTCCTCCTCCTCGTCGGAGCGTGGGCCGTAGCCGTCCTCGAAGTCGATGCGGAGGTCCTCGATCGGCTCCCGTCCGAGCTTCTCGCGCACCAGCTCCAGCAGGGCCTCGTCACCGTCGAGGAGCTCGAGCAGCACAGACTCGTGCTCCTTGACGAAGCGCAGCGCCTCATCGGCGTACGCCGTGACGATGCCCGCGTGGAAGAGGTCAGCGGGGACGTAGACGGTGTGGACGGGTTGTCGACCGGGTCGCACCCCGGGGTACTGCCGGGCCAGCGCGGCGTCGGCGGCCTCGAGCCGCTCGTCCAGCTCCTCGGCGATCCGGTCGAGGTCGAGGCCGACACGACCCTGAGGCTCCATGACCGCACCCTAGACCGATGATGCGACCAGACACCGCAGATGGTGCGCCATCAGGTGACGGGGGGTCGCCTTCGCTGCGGCGCAGGGCGCGTGGGGTCGTCGTCAGGCGCCTCGACGCCCGGAGGTACGACGATGGGGCGCACCTTCGCCCACGCGACGAAGCCCGCCCCGACGGCGAGAAGCGCGAGCCCGGTCCACAGGTTCGCGTTGACCCCGCCGGTCTTCTCAGGTTCGTGCTCGCCGAGGAGACCGGCCAGGGTCAGGATCACGCCGTACAGGCCCAGGAGGGCACCGATGATGTTGCGTATGTCGAAGAGGCCGGCCTTGTGCGGCTCGCCGGCCGTCTCGTCGGAGTCGGTCACGTCGGACATGGTGGCTCCTCTCAGAACAGGAAGTTGAGGGCGACGACCATCGCAAGCGCGATGCCGGCAAGTGGGGCGGTGCGCTGATACCAGGGCATCGCGGCCTCGTTCGGGTCGGTGCGGTCCTCTCGCGGGGTCTCGGAGTAGACCAGGCCCCGCAGCTCGGCGGCCGGCTTGGGCCTGGTCACCAGCGACACCACGATGCTGAGCACGATGTCGACGACGAAAGCGGTCGATGCCGCGAGGAACGCCACCCCTTGACCCGACAGCTCGAAGACTCCGGCCGCCGCCGTGCGGTCGACCGCGATCGCCGACAGCGTGCCGGCCACCAGGCCCATCCAGCCGGCTGTGGGTGTCATCCGCTTCCAGAACATGCCGAGGATGAACGTCGCGAAGAGCGGTGCGTTGAAGAACCCGAACAGCGTCTGGAGATAGGTCATGACGTTGTCGTAACCGAGGGCGATCTGGGCGGTGAAGATCGCGATGCCCGTCGCAGCGACGGTAGCCAGACGCCCTATCCGCAGGTAGTAGTCGTCCGAGTGGTCCTTGCGGATGTAGCGCTGCCACAGGTCGTAGGAGAAGACCGTGTTGAAGGCGGAGATGTTGGCCGCCATGCCGGCCATGAAGGCCGCGAGCAGGCCGGCGATCGCCAGCCCCAGGAGCCCGTTGGGAAGGACGTCGCGCATCAGCAGCAGCAGCGCGTCGTTGTAGGCGACCCCTTTCCCGGACGCGCCACCCTCGGGACTGCCGCCGTTCTTGAGGTCGACCATCTCCTGGACGAGGACCGCCGAGATCATGCCGGGCACGATCACGATGAAGGGCACGAACATCTTCGGGAACGCGCCGATGATCGGGGTCTTGCGGGCGGCGGAGATGGAGTCGGAGGCCATGGCCCTCTGCACCTCGACGAAGTTGGTCGTCCAGTAGCCGAAGGACAGGACGAAGCCGAGTCCGAAGACGATGCCGATGACCGACAGCAGTGGGGAGTCGAAGCCGGAGAGCGCCTCCCCGGGCCAGGCGTTCAGCTGCTGCGACGCCGGTG